>DATKDQ010000094.1:0-10030 GCA_035544635.1 Thermoanaerobaculia bacterium | reverse complement strand
CCACGACCCCAGCATGGCGAAGCACAAGGGGCTCACGTTCTTCTTCGTGAGCATGAAGTCGCCGGGGATCGAGCCGCGCCCGATCAAGCAGATCTCGGGCTCCTCCGGATTCAACGAGGTCTTCCTCACCAACGTGCGCATCGCCGATGCGCAGCGCCTGGGCGAGGTGGGTGAGGGCTGGCAGGTGTCGATGACCACGCTCATGAGCGAGCGGCTGGCGTCGCGCCCGAGCCCGCCCGACTTCTCGAACGTCTTCGCGGTGGCGAGGCGCACCGAGCTCGAGAGCGGACCGGCGCTTCGCAACGGCGCCATCCGCGAACAGCTCGCCGACTGGTTCGTCGAGGCGCAGGGCCTCAAGTACACCAGAGCGCGCCTGCTCACCGCGATCTCGCAGGGCAAGCGCCCGGGGCCCGAGGCGTCGATTCAGAAAGTGATCTCGGCCAACAAGCTGCAGGCGATCTCCTCGTTCGGCGCCGACCTCCAGGAGCTCGCCGGGGTCCTGGTGGGCGAGGGCATAGCCGAGGACGACGGCCTTTTCCAGCAGGGTTACCTGTCGGCCCCCGGCAGCCGCATCGCCGCCGGCACCGACGAGATCCTGCGCAACATCATCGCCGAGCGCGTGCTCGGCCTCCCCGGCGACATCCGCCTCGACCGCGACAAGCCGTGGAGCGAGATCCCGACGGGTAAGGGTTGACACCCTTCCATGATCGAGCCGCAACGCGATCCCGATGTCTCCCTCGGCCTGCCCATGGCGCGCCCCGAGGAGGTGGGGCTCTCGTCCGAGCGCCTGGCGCGCCTCGACGACCACCTGCGCCGCCGCTATGTCGAGCCCGGCAAGCTCGCCGGTTGTCTGACCCTGGTCGCACGCGACGGCCACGTCGCCTGGGTGTCCAAGCTCGGCGAGCGAGATCGCGCGCGCCACCTGCCGATGACCGAGGACACGATCTTTCGCATCTACTCGATGTCGAAGCCGATCACCTCGGTCGCGCTGATGAGCCTCTACGAGGAGGGTCACTTCCAGCTCGACGACCCGGTGGCGAAGCTCATCCCGGAGTGGCGCGACCTCCGCGTCTACCGCGGCGGCAACCACCCGACGTGGCTCACCGAGCCCTGCGCGCGCCCGATGACGGTGCGCGACCTGCTCACCCATACCTCGGGGCTGACGTACGGCTTCCTCGAGCGCACCAACCTGGACGCCGCCTACCGCAAGCTGGGCGTCGGCGGTCCCGAGGGGACGCTGCGCGACATGGTGCTGGCGCTGGCCGAGCTCCCGCTCGAGTTCTCGCCGGGCACGCGGTGGAACTACTCGGTCGCGACCGACGTCTGCGGGTACCTGGTCGAGGTCTTCTCCGGTGACCGCTTCGATCGCTTCCTCGAGCGGCGGATCTTCGCACCGCTCGGCATGGCCGACACCGGGTTCACGGTGCCCGACGACGCCGCCGACCGCTTCGCGGCGAGCTACCGGCGCACGCCGGACAAGAGTCTCGAGCTGCTCGACGACACGGAGGGGAGTCCCTACCGCCGGCCACGCACCTTCTTCTCGGGCGGCGGGGGGCTGGTCTCGACGGCAGCGGACTACCTGCGCTTCGCCCAGATGCTCCTCTCCGGCGGGACCCTCGACGGCGCCCGCATCCTCGGTCCGCGCACGATCGCGCTCATGACCCAGAACCACCTCCCCGCCGGCCAGGAGCTCGCCGCGCTCGCCACCGGAGCGTTCAGTGAGACCACCTACGACGGGACCGGCTTCGGTCTCGGGTTCTGGGTCCTGCTCGACCAGGTCCGGGCACACTCCCCGAGCACTCCCGGCGAGCTCGGATGGGGCGGCATGGCGTCGACCGTGTTCTGGATCGATCCGGCGGAGGACCTGGTGGTCCTGTTCCTCACCCAGCTCACTCCCTCCGGCACGTTCGACTTCCGCGGGCAGCTCCGATCCATCGTCTACGGCGCGATCGTGGACTGATCGGGCGGTCAGTCACCGCGCCCCCACCCTGCCGGCCGGGCGGCCTGCCCGACCGGGCGTTGACGGCAAGCGTTTGCGCCGCTTGGAGTTCCGGCTATACTCACCAGTCGATACGTTGTGTTCGTCGGGCTGGGAGTGGGACAGCGGCGGGTCGGGGAAGGCGGCCTCCCGCGGTGAAGGAAGAGAGAGAGCACTCCTCGGAGAGCCCGGCCGCGCCCGCGGTCGATGAGCCTCAGCGCCGCGGGCTCGTGCGGGGCGCGGGCCTCAGCACCCGGCTGTTCGCGATCTTTCTGGTCGCCGTCCTCCCCGCCATCGCGCTCGCCTTCTGGACCGGCCGGGTCGAACGGGAGCGGCGCAGTGTCGAGATGCGCCAGCAGTCGGTTCGGCTCGTCGGCCTCATCGCGAGCGAGCAACGGTGGATCATGGACACCGGGCGGGGCATCGTGGTGGCGGTGGCCCACCTCCCCCAGGTGACGCAGCCGCAGTCCGCGCCCTGCCAGGCGGTCCTCGCCGGGATCCTCGGGTATTACCGCGCGCTGGCCAACATCGGGGTCACCGACCTCGCCGGCAACGTGGTCTGCGCCGCTCGCCCGCCCCCGGCCGACGTCAACGTGGCCGACCGCGGCTACTTCGAGGAGGTCCTGCGTACCCGCGACTTCACGGTCGGCGAGTATCAGGTGAGCCGCCTCACCAATCGGCCGTCGATCAGCTTCGCCTACCCGGTCACGGACGAGCTCGGCGAGCCCACCGCGGTGGTGGTCGCCGCACTCGATCTGAGCGTGCTGGCGTTCGTCGCCGAGCAGACGCTCACGCAGCTCCCCGAGGCCAGCGTGTTCACCGTCCTCGATCGCAACGGCGTGGTAATCGCCCGCACTCCCGATGCGGGGGAGAAGCTGGGTACGCCGCTGTCGGATGCGGTGCTCCGGGCAGGCGTCCTGGCCGGGATGCCGGGTACCCACCGGGAGGAGACCGGGGGCGACGCCACCCTCCACGTCTACGCCCCCGTCCGCAACCCGCTCCGCGAGGAGGAGTGGTACACCATACTCTCGCTGCCCGAGAGTGCCCTGTTCGGCGCCATCCATCGCAGCTTTCAGCAGAGCCTCCTCGTCCTCGGGCTGGTGCTGGTGATCGCGGCGGTCGTGGGCCGCCTGGTCGCCGATCGCCTGGTGCTGCGACCAGCCTCGAGGATCCTCGAGGCGACGCGCCACCTGGAGGCGGGCAATCTCGGCGTGCGGCTCGGGCCCGACTACGGCGCGGGCGAGCTGGGAGACCTGGCGCGCTCCTTCGACGGGATGGTGGCCGCGATCGATCAACGGGAGCGCCAGCTCGAGGAGAACCAGGAGCGACTGTCGGCGATGTCGCGCCGACTGCTGGCGGCGCAGGAAGAAGAGCGCCGCCGGATCGCCCGCGAGCTCCACGACGAGCTGGGACAACTGCTCACCGGCGCCAAGCTCAATCTGGTCAGCCTGCAGGGCGGCTCGGCGCACCCGCCTCCCGGGTTCGACCCGCTGGTCGACACCATCGACCTGGTGGGGCGGGCGCTCACCAGCGTGCGCGAGCTGTCCACCGAGCTGCGCCCGGCGGTGCTCGACGACGCCGGCCTCGAAGAGGCGCTGCACTGGCTGCTCGTCCGGGTGTCGACGCGCGCGGGGTTCGACGGCCACCTCGAGGCCGAGTCGATGGACGCGGACCTAGCGCCGGAGATCGAGACCTCGCTCTTCCGGTTCGCGCAGGAGGCGCTCACCAACGTCATGCGCCATGCCGCCGCCACCACCGTCTCCATGACGCTGCGCCAGCGCGGTGGGCAGGTCGAGCTGACCCTCGAGGACGATGGCACCGGCTTCGACACCGAGGCGGCCCACGGCAAGGCGATCGCAGGCAGCTCACTCGGCATCGTGGGCATGCAGGAGCGGATCACGCTGGCCGGCGGACGGCTCGAGATCGACTCGGCGCCCGGCCGCGGGACGCGGCTGCGAGCGATCGTGCCGACGACGGCAGACGCGTCGCAGGACTGGGACGAGATGAAGGCCTGTTGAGGCTCGCTGCGGGGGTGGTACATACCACCCCCTACGCTCGCTTGTCTTCGGCGCCGAGGACGGCGCGGCGCGTCACCCCTGCCAGAGGTAGGTCACCTTGGCGATGAGCTGGCGCCGCGTGGTCTCGCGCGCGCTGAAGGTCGGCGCGGCCCAGTTCTCGTTGTACACCACGTAGAGGTCCGCCCCCGGCCGGTAGGTCCAGTTGAAGCGGACGTTCAGCCCAACCAGCTCCGCCGCGTCGTTGTACTGCATCAGGGTGTTGATGCGCAGGTCGGGCGTGAACGAAACGTTCAAGAGCGCGCTGTAGATGCTGGTCGAGAACTCGCCCTGGGGCAGCTCGACGTCGTTCCACGCCCACAGCGTCTCGGCGCGGAAGAACCTCGACATGCGAAACAGCGTCGTCAGATTGACGAAGGTGCGCTCGCCCGAGTAGAAGTCGCCGGTGCCCATCGAACCGCGCGCCGAGACGAGCTTCCCGGGGTTGGTGCGCCCGGCGAGCTCCCAGGAGTCGAAGCGGTAGAGCCCGGGCGGAATGACGAAGCCCGGGCGGATGACGAACGGCACGAAGAGCTGCTCGGTGTCGTCGATCCAGGCCAGCCGCCACAGGAACTCGCGCGTCGTGCGCGACCCGATCGGCGACAGCATCAGGCGGCGGCTCTCGAGCTGGTCGGTCGACGAGCTCGCGAAGTAGTCGAGCACCGCCTCGAAGAACAGGCCGCGCTGCCCGTAGCGATTGATCCGCGGCGTGTAGCGGACGCGCGGGTTGTAGCGCACGAAGTCGTCGCGCTGCAGAAAGCCGATCCCCGGGTCGAAGTCCTCCTGCGCCTCGACCACGTCGACGCTGGCGCGTACGTTGCGGCCGAGGTAGAGGAACCCGGTGCCCCAGGAGCCCTCGTCGCCGTCCGCCCGGGGATCGTCGCTCTGCGCTCCGAAGAGGAAGAAGTCGGTCGCCTGGGTGGGCTTCCAGCTCAGGTCGAGGCCGTAGACCTTGTTCGACGCGAGGCCGTCCTCGTCGCGGTCGGTGAAGATCGCCCCGATCGACGACCGCCGGCCGACGTTGCGCTTGAGCCGGGCCACGCTGAACCGGGTCTCGGGACTCGATTGGCCCGGCGCATCGACACTGTCGGTCAGCACGTTGAGCAGCCCGAGGTTCCAGCCGCCCAGGCGTCCGGTCACGCGGCCGCCCCACTCCATCGGCACCTGCCGGCCCTGTTCCAACCCGATCCGGCGCGAGAAGAAGACGTCGAGCAGGTTGGCCTCACGCTCGTCGCGGCCGCGGTTGGGCGGGCCGAAGTCGAAGATGCCCGAGTTCTCGAGGAAGAACTCGCGCTTCTCGGGGAAGAAGAGCGAGAAGCGGGTGAGGTTGACCTGCTGCTGGTCGACCTCGACCTCGGCGAAGTCCGTGTTGTAGGTGAGATCGACCGAGAGCGACTTGGCGACGCCCAGCTTGAGGTCGAGACCGGCTTCGGTGTCGTCCTCGCGGCGGTCGCCGGTCGCGCCCGGCGTCTCGGTCAGCACGCCGACCAGGAACGGCTTGACGTCGACGCGGCGCGTGGGGCGAATGTTCTCGAGGCCGCGCAGCTCGCCGGCGAGCGACACCCAGTGCGCGGCGTAGACCGTGATCGCCATCGAGCGCGGGCCGATCTCGCGATTCAACGCCGCCCAGTGCGACTCCTCGTTCTTGTGCCGGATCAGGCGGCGCACGTTCAGCCCCCAGACGGTGCTGCCGCGCTGGTAGCGCAGCGTCGAGAACGGAATCGCCACCTCCGCGAACCACCCCCGCTCGTCGCGGCGCGTGGCCACCGACCACACGCCGTCCCAGTCGGTGTTGATCTCCTGGCCTTCGTCGGTGACCAGCGCGTCGGTGCGCGCGCCGTTGGGATTGATCTCGAACGAGTAGCTGTTGCGCTTGTCGGCGAAGGTGTCGAGCACGATGGCGATCGAGTCGTCGTTCTGCCCGAGCGGCGCGTCGCGCTCCATCTCTTTGGCGACGATCGCGTCGGGCTGCGAGTCGAAGGCGCGGATCCCGAAGTAGAGCGTCGACGGCGTGTAGACCACCATGAACTCGGTGGGCTCGCTAGCCGGCAGCTTGTCCACGGGCTCGCGCGTCGTGAAGTCCCGGCCCACCTCGGCGCGCTGCCACGCGCTCTCCTCGAGGACGCCGTCCACCACGATGGGCGACTCGATCGCGAGCGCCCGGATCGAGGGGCGCGCCCCCGCTTCACCGGCGGCGGCGAGCGGAAGGGCCGCGAGGAAGCCCAAGAGAGCGGCCGTCGCGGCGCGAAGGCTAGAAACTGGCCGGTCGGTCAATGGCGCACATAGTACACCCAGGGGGGCCGGCCGTCCGACCAGCTACGAGTCGTCATAGCGAAGCGTTTCCCCTTCGCTCTGCGCGATCACCGCGGCGCCGACCGTGTCGCTGGTGACGTTGACCATGGTGCGGAACATGTCGAGAGGACGGTCGACCGCGAGCATCACGCCGACCAGCGCGAAGGCGGCCGGGTTGGAGAGGTTCACCGCCTCGAGCACGATGAAGATCATCACCAGACCGGCCGACGGGATCCCCGCCGCTCCGATCGACGCCAGCAGAGCGGTGAGGACCACCATCGCCTGCTGTCCGACCGTGAGACCGACGTCCAGCGCCTGGGCGATGAACAGCACACCCGCGCACTCGTAGAGCGCGGTGCCGTCCATGTTGACCGTGGCGCCGAGCGGCAGCACGAAGCTGGCCACCTTGTTCGACACCCCCGCCTTCCGCTCGACCGTGTTCATGGTCACCGGCAGCGTGGCCGACGAGGAGCTGGTGGAGAACGCGAGCTGCATCGGCGCGACCATCGCCCGCCAGTGCGCGACCGGGCTGCGCCGGGTGAGCAGGAAATACAGCGCCGGCAGCACCACGAAGAAGTGGAAGCTGAGGCCAAGTGCGACGGTCAGCATGTACTTCGCGACCTGCGCGAAGACCCCGAAGCCCATGGTCGAGATCGCTCCCGCGATGAGCCCCAGCACTCCGAGCGGGGCGAGGCGGATCAGGCCGCCGGTGAGCTTCATCATCGCTTCGAACGCGGTCTGGAACGCCTCGGTGAGGAACGTCCGACCGCGCTCCGGAAGGAACATGATGGCGAGGCCGAACGCGAGCGCGAAGAAGATGAGCCCGAGAATGTCCCCCTCGCTGGCGGCCTGGATCGGGTTCTCCGGGATCATGCGGATCAGGATCTCGGCCAGCGAGCCCGGGCGCTCGATCTGGTCGGGCGAGATCACGACGCCCTCCGGAGGGTGGAGCTGCGCGCCCGGCCGGATGCCGTTGGCGAGGACCAGGCCGACCAGGATCGCGAACAGGCTGGTGCACAGGTAGTAGGCGAGCGTCTTGGCGCCGAGCCGGCCGAGCGAGCGCGGATCGCCGATGCCGGCGACGCCGCTGACGATCGAGGTGAAGATGAGCGGCACGATCACCATGCGCAGCAGGCGCATGAAGATCGTGCCCAGCGTCGCCGCCGCCGGTGCGAGGTCGGGCGCGAGCAGAGCCACCGCTGCCCCGGCGATCATGCCGATGAAGACCTGCCAGTGGAGCGCGAGCTTCCAGATCATGACGCGCAGAACATGACACGCGAGCCGCGGGCATGATAGCAGCCGCTCGCGCGGCGCCCGCGACGAGGCGAGCGGGCGCGCGCGGACGCAGAGCGACGCACAGCGGACGGAGAGTGACGTACAGGCGCCGCAGCGGCTCGCCACGCGCGAAGAGCGCACGCCGTGACGCGCTGCGGCATATAGTCGCGCCACCCATGGGGATCGAGCTCGAAGAGACCCGCATCGGCCCCGCCCGCATCCTGTTCGGCGAGAGCCGCGGCAAGTACCCGGACGCCAACTGCGTCGTGGTCGAGGGCGCCGAGGAGCGCGTCCTGCTCGACACCACGCCCGGCCTGGTGGCCCGCGGCCGCGCTGCCGCCGGAGACGTCGACCGCATCCTCCTCACCCACTGCCACGAGGACCACCTGGCGGGCAACTTCCTCTTCCCCGAGGCGCAGGTCTGGCTGCACCAGGCGGACCTGCCAGGGATCGTCTCGGTCGACGCCATGCTCGATTTCATCTACGGCTACACCGGGACGCGGCGCGCGCGCTTCGAGCGCCAGCTCGTCGACGTGTTCCACTTCGTTCCGCGGCCCGACGCCCGGGCCTTCCGCGGCGGCGACGTCTTCGACCTCGGCGGCGGAGTCACCGTCGAGGCCGTGCACACGCCCGGGCACACGCACGGCCACTGCGCGTTCCGGATCGAGCCGGAGGGCCTGCTATTTCTGGGCGACGTCGACCTGTCGAGCTTCGGCCCCTACTACGGCGACGCCTCCTCCAGCCTCGAGGAGTTCGAGGCGACGCTCGAGCGAGCGGCCGGGTTCGAGGCGGCGCACTACCTGAGCGGCCACCACATCGGCCTGGTCGATCCCGCCACCTACCGCGAGCGCCTGGCGCGCTACACGGCGAAGCTCTACGAGCGCGACCAGCGGCTGCTCGAGTATCTGCTGGAGCCGCGCACCATGGACGACATCGTCGCGCACCGCTTCGTCTACCGGCCGCAGGACCAGGTGGCGAACATCGACGCCACCGAGCGCGTGATGATGGGAATGCATCTCGAGCGGCTGCTGCGGCGGGGACGCGTCGAGGCGCTCGAGGCCGGCCGGTTCCGCGTCGTCGCCGGCGGACTGGCGGAAACATTCGGCCCGACCGGCGCGTCTTGGTAGAGCGCGCCCGACCCTGCGGTACTCTGCCGAGCGCTGTCGACGGTCGTGGTCTCGAGAAGAGACCGGAGATCTGCGAGACCGATCGGAGATCCTCGACGAGAGAACGGAGGTTCACCATGCAGAGAATCCTCGCGCTCGCCGCCGGCGTCCTCCTGCTCGAGGGCTGTGCCGAAGAGCCTGGCCCGACCACCGCGGCGGCGCCGCCGAGCTACTTCGACTCCGCCGGCCGCGACGACCTGCTGGCGGGCGGCATCAGGATGATCCCGGTCGAGACGCCGAAGGGGACCTTCCGGGTCTGGACCAAGCGAATCGGCAACCACCCGACGATCAAGGTGCTCCTCCTCCACGGCGGGCCGGGCGCTACGCACGAGTACCTGGAGGCCTTCGACAGCTACTTCCCGGCCGCCGGCATCGAGTACTACTACTACGATCAGCTCGGCTCCTACTACAGCGACCAGCCCGACCAGCCGGAGCTCTGGGAGGTCGATCGCTTCGTCGACGAGGTCGAGCAGGTTCGCAGGGCCCTGGGGCTGGGCCCCGAGAGCTTCTACCTCTACGGGCACTCCTGGGGCGGCGCGCTGGCCATCGAGTACGCGCTGGCCCATCAGGAGCACCTCAAGGGTCTCGTCATCTCCAACATGATGGCCTCGATCCCCGCCTACAACGAGTACGCCGAGCGGGTCGTGATGCCCGGAATCGAGCCCGCGGTGCTGGCCGAGATCAAGAGCTACGAGGCGGCGGAGGACTACGAGAACCCCCGCTACATGGAGCTCCTGATCGAGCACCACTACGTCGACCACATCCTGCGCCTGCCGCCCGAGGAGTGGCCCGACCCGGTCAACCGCGCCTTCAAGCACCTGAACCCGGCGATCTACGTGCCGATGCAGGGGCCGAGCGAGCTCGGGGCGAGCGGCAAGCTGCTCGACTGGGATCGCACCGGCGATCTGGCGAGAATCGCCGTGCCGACGCTGGTCATCGGCGCCCGCCACGACACCATGGATCCCGAGCACATGGAGTGGATGGCCGGCGCTGTGAGAAACGGGCGGTATCTCCACTGCGCCAGCGGCAGCCACATGGCGCTCTACGACGATCAGGCGGTCTACTTCCGGGGCCTCGTCCAGTTCCTCCGCGACGTCGACGAGGGGCGGATCTAGCGGGCGGCTTAGATCCGGCTGCGCGGCATCGGGCGCTCCGGCACGTCCTCGAGCAGTCCGCCGTGCCCGAGCGCGACGATGTCGCGACGGTCGAGCCGCTCACCGGCGAGGAGGCGCGGCAGCACCAGATCGACGATGTTGCGCTTCGGG
>DATKDQ010000093.1:0-20294 GCA_035544635.1 Thermoanaerobaculia bacterium | reverse complement strand
CTGCTCGCGGACCCCCGAGGCGCCGACGGCGACCGCTCCCGCCACGTCCTCACCTTCATCGCGGCCTTCGGCGAGCGCGGGGCCTCGATCGTCGGCCGTCGCATCGAGGCCGTGAACGGCATCGCCGGCCATGTCTACACCACCGGCCGCTCGCACCATGCCCACGACGTCGACCACGATCCGTTCTTCGAACCACGGATCGACGCCGAGATCGAGTACCGCACCCGCTCGGTGGTCGCCGTTCCGATCCGGATCGCCAACGAGGTCTGCGGTGTGCTCGAGCTGCTCAATCGCCAGGAGACCGGTTGCTACAGCGCCCAGGATCGCAACCTGCTCGAGATCTTCGCCGATTACATCTCGATCTCGGTCCAGAATGCGCTCGACAGCCGTCAAGCGCAGGAGCTCGCGAAGCGCGACAATCTCACCGATCTCTACAACGATCGCCACCTGCACACTGCGTTGACGGCGGCGATCGACCGTGCCCGCCGCGAGGGCACCGATCTCGCGCTCCTGTTCGTCGACCTCGACTTCTTCAAGCACGTCAACGACTCCCACGGCCACCTCGCCGGCAGCCAGGTGCTGCGCGAAGTGGGCCGACTGCTCGCCGAGCTGGTGCCCGAGGAGCTCGGTGTGGCGGCGCGCTACGGTGGCGACGAGTTCGTGCTCACGCTTCCTGGGATCGAGCTCGAGCAGGCGGTGGACCTGGCGGAGGAGATCCGCTTGCGCATCGAGACCACCGTCTTCTGCTCGAACCCCGGTAGTATCCAGCCCACGCCGCTCTTCCTGCGCGGCATCACCTGCTCGATCGGTGTGGCGACGCTGTCCCGTCATCTCGGCCCCGAGCTGGGGCTCGACGAAGCGAAGAGCACGCTCCTCCACCTCGCCGACGCCGCGATGTACGTCTCCAAGGAAACCGGGCGCAACCGCACCGCCGTCGCCGGAGAGGTGGTACGACGGCGTACACCCGCGGTCTCCACCACTCGCGCGCGATGAGATCGCCGGCCATCGCCGCGGGGACCGTGCACGAGGTCCTCGCCCGGTACATGCTCGTCGACGGGCCGCACCTCGTCGTCGACCTCGAGCGCAGCCGAGGCGCCCGGATCCGCGAGGCGTCGACCGGCGAGGAGTACCTCGACTTCTTCGGCAGCTACTCGACCTCTGCGCTCGGCTTCAACCATCCGGCTCTGCGAGAGCCCGAGTTCCTCGCCGAGCTGGTTTCGGCGGCGGTGAACAAGATCACCAACTCCGACCTCTACAGCGAGTCGCTGGCGCGGTTCGTGGCCACGTTCGCGTCGACGCTGCCGGAGACGCTCTCCCGCCATCTCTTCTTCATCGAGGGCGGTGCGCTCGCCGTGGAGAACGCGCTCAAGGCCGCCTTCGACTGGAAGCGCCGGCTCAACATCGCCGCCGGGCGGGCGGCCGCCGGGTCGCAGGTGATCCACTTCCGCGACGCCTTCCACGGGCGCAGCGGCTACACGCTGTCGCTCACCAACACCGACCGCGTCAAGATCGAGCACTTCCCGAAGTTCTCGTGGCCGCGGGTCACCAATCCGGCCTTGACGTTCCCGATCGACGACCAGGTCCTCGAGGCGGTGCGGCGCGCCGAGGGGCAGTCGCTCGCCGAGATCCAGCGCGCCATCGTCGAGAACCCGCACGACATCGCGGCACTCATCATCGAGCCGATCCAGGCCGAGGGCGGCGACCATCACTTTCGCCCCGAGTTCCTGCGCAGGCTGCGCGAGATCGCCGACGAGAGCGAGCTTCTGCTCATCTTCGACGAGGTCCAGACCGGCTTCGGCACTACCGGTCGCTGGTGGTGCTTCGAGCACTTCGGGGTCGAGCCCGACATCGTGGCGTTCGGCAAGAAGACGCAGGTGTGCGGGATCGCGGCGTCGGCCCGCCTCGACCTGGTCGACTCGGTGTTCGAGGTCCCGAGCCGCATCAACTCGACCTGGGGCGGCCACCTCGCCGACATGGTGCGCTGCCGCCGGCAGATCGAGGTGATCCGGGAGCAGCGCCTGTTCGACAACGTCGTCGCCGTCGGGCAGCGCCTGTTGAATGGGCTCCAACGGCTCTCGGAGCGCCTGCCGGCGCTGGTCTCCAACCCGCGAGGGAGCGGATTCTTCCTCGCCTTCGATCTGCCCGACGCCACCGTTCGCGACCTCGTGCTGCGCCGCCTGCGCGACGTCCGCCTGCTGGCGCTCCCGACCGGACGGCGCGGCATCCGCTTCCGACCGCCGTTGATTCTCAGCGAGCGCGAGGCGGACGAAGGGCTCGAGCTCTGCGAACGGGCGCTGCGCACGGTGTAGCACCGCACCAGCTGCAGGGGCGCGCGCTGTCAGCCCGCGAACGTGCTAATCAGCACGTTCCGGAGGCTAGCTCCGGAAATGCTGAGTAGCATTTCCTCCGCTAGCCATGCCTCCCGCCGAGCGCCTTCGGCGCCGGCTCAGTCGCCCGTCCGATTACTCGGACGGGCTCTAGCCCGGCGGCTCGGCGGCGCGGCATCCGTTCTTCGGGAACGCCCAGGGCGCGGTGTCGGCGCGCAGCGCAGCGGAGGCGAAGGGGATGAGGCGGAGGCGGTCGAGGTCGAGGTCGATCACCCCGAGCGACGCGCGCCAGGGCAGGCGGCGAAAGACGAAGAGGGACAGGGACGTCTGCGGCTCACCGTCCAGCTCCAGGAAGAAGGATCGCGTGCGTAGGCCGCGCGGCGCCGGCAACATTGCGAGAGTCGCCACCAGCTCACGCCTCCACTCCGGATCGACCCCTGGCCACAGCGTCATGCCCTCGAGCACACGGTCGTAGAGCGCGGCGCGTCCGTTCCACTCCACCGCCGCCGCGAGCCGCGGTTCGGCGAGGAGCGCTCGCGCACCGGCGGCCGCGGCGGCGCCAGCGTCGGACTCCACGGACATGAGCCGGTAGGGGGCGAGCGCGCCGAAGGGATCCAGGTCGCACGCCCGGCGCAGCGCCGACCCCGACCACGACGCTCCCGCGTCGACGCCGAGCAGGCCGGCCGCGAGCCACAGCGCCGCTACTCCCGGAGCGCGCTCCGCGGCGCGGAGCGCCTCGGCGGCGGCCTGCTGGAGATCGCCCCCGGCCATCCCCGCCGCCGCCCAGGCGCGGCGCGCCGCGTAGAGTGGAAACGCGCCGTCGCGCTGCGCGGCATTCTCCAGCGCTTCCAGTGGAGCCGGGTCGCGGCGCGCTGCCTCGTAGCTTCGCTGCGCCCATCGAGCCGGAGACAGCACGGCGAGGGCGGCGACGGCGTAGAGCGCCACGCCGAGTCGCACGTTCGCCGCCGCCCTCCCCGCCACGGACGCCGCCGGCGCCCTCGAGGCGAGCGCGGCGCCGGCCGCAATCGCGGCGAGAATCCCGGGGGCGGCCAGCGGCGGAAAGCCCGACAGGCAGAACGCGGCGATGCCGGGGACCAGTGCGGCCAGGGAGGCGCGACGCAGCAGCGGGTCCGCGCAGGTGGCGCGCTCGCGCCTGCGCGCGACCAAGAACGCGACCGCGACGCCGGCGGCGAGCAGGGCGCCGGCCACGCCGAGCTGGTAGGCGAGGTCGAGCGGCAGGAAGTGGAGGTAGGAGACGATCTCGCCCGGGGGGTTCGAGCCGGGCACCGGACGCAGGTGCTCGCCGATCGTCCAGCCCACCGAGCCCGGCCCCCACCCGAGCGCGGGGCGTTGACGAATGCCGTCGAGCCCGGCCGCGAAATACGCGCCGCGTGCGGCGACCGAAGGGTCCTGCCCGGAAACGATCGCGAGCAGCCTCGGCGCGTGCAGGACCGCCGTCAGCCCGACCAGCGCGGCGAGGGCCCACGCGGTGGCGCGGCTCCATCTCGTGCTGGCGGGCCGTACGGCGGTCGCCGCCGGCGCTTCGGGCTCCCTCGAGCGCCCCCATGATGCGAGCAGCAGCATCGCGGCCTGCACCACCAGAAGGGCCGCGCCGACGAGGGAGCGCGTGGTGAGCAGCGCCGCCACCGAGGCCGCCGTCGCGATCCCTCCGACGACACGCCAGACGCCGCGATCGCGGAGGGTGGTGGCTGCGAACGGCAGCAGGAGGAGAAGCGCCAGCGCGAGCGCTCCGTGGTGACCGAGCGGTGCCGCCGCGCGCCAGGTCGGGCCCGCCGCGGCTTCGCCGAGGCCCGCCGTCGCCACGGCCAAGGCCACCAGCGCCAGCGAGCGGCGGCCCACTAGCCGGCGCTGGGCGTCGCGCCACATCCGCTCGATCGCGGCAGGCGCCAGCAGGAGCGCCGGCAGGAGCGCCACCGGCTCGAGCGCTGCGCGAGGCACCGGCGAGGCGAGCGCGCTGGCGGCGATGGCAGCGACGAACGCCCAGACCAGGACCTCGGCGCCGCGGCCGAGGCGCAGCGGATCGCGCAGGCGCACCGTCGCGATGAGCGCGAAGGCGCACAGCGCGAGGTTGCCGGTCCCGGCGCCCAGGCTCGTCGCGCCGCCGTGGAACGTCCCACTCCAGAACAGAAAGAGCACGGCGAGGAGGGCCGGCAGGAGAGCGGTCATGGCGCGGACGGGGCGTGCGTCGCGAAGCGCGGGCGACGGAGACGGAAGGAGCGACGCTCGGCCGCAGGGCACCGTATCATCGCCGCCCGGCCGCCTCGCACCAGGTTCGCGCCAGGCGACGCCGGCCGCCCACTCGCCTACTCTCGCTCGCCACGCTCGGCTGGGGTGATCGCCTTCGATATCCTGATCGCAGCCGCGCTCGCGAGGGGCGATTCGGAGGTTCGTGGACATGGTCACAACGCAACGCCCCCACCGTCGCAAGCGGACGCCGTCGCGCGACGCCGCGGGCGTCCTGCGCGAGCTCGGCATCGAAGGGACCAACGCGGGCGTCTTCGCCGCCGCCCCAATGGCGACCTCGGGGGTCGAGCTGGAGTCGACCAACCCGACCACCGGCGAGCCGATCGCGCGCGTCCGCCTTGCCACCGTTGACGACTACGACCAGGTCTCTCGCGCGGCGCACGAGTCGTTCCTCGCCTGGCGTGAGTGGCCGGTGCCGCGCCGCGGCGAGGTGGTGCGCCAGCTCGGTGCCCGGCTGCGCCGGCATCAGGAGGCGCTGGGCCGCCTGGTGACGCTCGAGGTCGGAAAGATCGCCTCCGAGGGCCGCGGCGAGGTGCAGGAGATGATCGACATGGCCGACCTCGCGGTCGGCATGTCGCGCCAGCTCTACGGCAAGACCATGCACTCCGAGCGTCCGGCGCACCGGATGTACGAACAGTGGCATCCGCTCGGGCCGGTGGGGGTGATCACCGCGTTTAACTTCCCGGTCGCGGTGTGGGCCTGGAACGCGATGGTCGCCGCCGTCTGTGGCGACTCGGTGATCTGGAAGCCGTCGCTCAAGGCGCCGCTCACGGCGCTCGCGGTGACGAAGATCGCCGCCGACGTGCTCCGCGAGAACGGCGCGCCAGCGATCTGGAACCTGGCGATCGGCGCCGACGACGAGGTTGGAGCGGCGCTGGTCGCGGACCGACGGGTGCCGCTGGTCTCCGCCACCGGATCGGTACGCATGGGCCGCCAGGTGGGGCCGGCCGTCGCCCGGCGCATGGGACGCACGCTGCTCGAGCTCGGCGGCAACAACGGCATCGTCGTGCTCGACGATGCCGATCTCGACCTCGCGCTGCGGGCGGTCGTGTTCGCGGCGGCGGGCACCGCTGGCCAGCGCTGCACGACGTGCCGGCGCCTGTACCTGGAGCGCGGGATCGCGAGCCGCTTCCGGGCCCGCCTGCTCGAGGCGTACTCCTCGATCCGCGTGGGCGACCCGTGCGACGAGGACACGCTGATGGGGCCGCTCATCGACGAGGCGGCAGTGGCGACGGCGGAGCGCGCGATCGAGGAGATCCGGCGCCAGGGAGGCGCGGTCCTGTGCGGCGGCAAGCGTCTCGACGGGCCGGGTTTCTTCTTCGCTCCGACCATAGTCGCCGCGCCGCCGGATCTCCCGCTGCTGCGAGAGGAGACCTTCGCGCCGATCCTCTACATGGTCGAGGTCGACGACCTCGATCGCGCCATCCGGCTACACAACGACGTACCGCAGGGCCTCTCGTCTGCCATCTTCACCTCGGATCTGCGCGCCGCCGAGCGCTTCCTCTCCGTGGTCGGGAGCGACTGCGGCATCGCCAACGTGAACATCGGCACCTCGGGCGCGGAGATCGGCGGCGCGTTCGGCGGGGAGAAGGACACGGGCGGCGGGCGCGAGGCCGGCTCCGACGCGTGGAAGATCTACATGCGCCGGCAGACCTGCACGATCAACTGGGGCAGCGATCTGCCCTTGGCACAGGGTATGCGCTTCGACCTCTAGCGGGGCCGTGGTTTCACCACTCCCCAGCGAGCCGCGCGGACGAGGCGCGGTCATACCACGGCCCCGCTAGCCGATGATTCCCGCCAAGCGCGGCTGCGCCGCGCGGCTCGGAAGCCTTGACCCGGGGGCAAACTTGACTCGTCTGTAACGATTTCTGCGGGTCAAGGCTTCTAGGCGCTACTGCGAGGCAGTCGTCACCACGCGCCGCCTGCGACTCCGAAACATCTCGGGCGCCTCGACGAAGCACGTCCACAGGATCCGCAGCGACGTCAAGAACGCCCGCCAGCCGGTACGGCGGATCTCGGCGCCGGCGGCTCCGAGCTCGGGGAAGCCCTGCTCGTCGGGCTGGAGGGTCTCCCATTGCCTGAAGAGACGTCCCCACGGACTCTCGAGCACCTGCGCCATGTGGCGCTTCGCCATCAACGGATACCAAAACGTGTCGTGGTACAGCACGCTTGCCAGGTAGGCCCACGGCGCGAGGAAGGTCTTGAGCGACCATTCGATCGGTCGCTTGAGCGGACCCCAGTAGATCTTGTGCTGCATGCGGGACGCGAAGGTCATGTTCTTGAACGGGCCCACGAAGTTCCACGAGGTGCGCGCCGTCTCGGGATCGCCCACGATCTCGATCTCGCGCGGATCGCCGCATCCCAGGCCGAGGTCGTGCGCTACACGGATGTACTCGATGGTCATTGGATCGAAGCCCATGAGCTTCGCCGCCACGGCGTCGATCGCGACCTGATCGGCCGAGGCGAGGATCACGTCCTTGGTATAGGGGATCATGCAGCGCGGCCCGGGGCCGTCGCCAGCGAACGTGCCATCCATCACCGCGAACACGCCGCGGTGAATCCGCTGCTGGATCATGAGCAGATCGACCAGCGTCCGGTGGATGACCGGATGCGTCCAGTGGCGGTGCTCGTTGAGCAGGCCGCCGAAGGCGTTCTTCATCGCGCCGGTGGTGGTGGTGAAGACGTGGGTCTTCACCGTCGGCAGGTGGACGATGTTCTCACCGACGAATCGGCGCGGGATGTGGAAGCCCTTGGGGTAGACCTGGTTCAGGACGAGGAAGCGATCGGCGAGATCGCCCACCGCCTCGCGGATGTGGATCCATTCCTCGCCCTCGTAGAGGTGGATGTTGCGGAGGCCGTGCTTCTCGACCACCGGGAGTTGCTTGTTTTCCTGCTCCCCGAGGTGCGCGTCGATCACCACGGTGCGGTTGTGGCAGCCGTGGAGGAGTGCGGGGTCGAAGCCGTCGCGCTTCATGGCGGCGATGACGCCCTCCAGCTGCCACGGTGTGGTCGAGCTGCCAGGATAGAAGAAGTGCCACGAGATGTTGATCTTGAGGGCGGTGTCGGCGCGCTTGTCGAGGACCTCCTGATAGCGCGCCAGGTTCAACAGCTCGTGATAGTCCGCGAGGACGGTACGCGGCGAGGTGCGCAGGACGGCGACGGTGGATTGCGGCACGGTGGAAGAGCTCCTAGGCCACCACCGGCAGCCGCGTGGCGAGCTCGAGGTTGACCGGAGTCAGGGACGACCGGTACCGGAGCGCCGCGGCCGCGGTGTCCTCGGGCGTCACCCATCGCTCGTAGAGGTTGTTGCGCTGGCGCGGCTCGTAGCCGGCTGCTGCGATCAGGTGCTCCATCTCCTCCTGGCTCATGCGATAGGAGGTTCCGGCCGCGGCCACGACGTTCTCTTCGATCATGATCGAGCCCATGTCGTCGGCACCGAAGCGCAGGCCGGCCTGCCCGATCTTCTTGCCCTGCGTCACCCAGCTGGTCTGGAAGTGCGCGATGTTGTCGATGAAGAGCCGCGACACGGCGAGCGTGCGCAGGTACTCCTCGGCATGGACGATCGGGATGGCTTCCTGCTCGAGGTCCGTATGTCTCTGCTGGAACGTCCAGGAGATGAACGCGGTGAAACCTCCGGTCTCGTCCTGCAGGTCTCGGACCCGCTGGAAGTGCTCGACGCGGGCCGCCAGATCCTCCCCCATGCCGTACATCATGGTGGCTGACGTTCGCAGACCGTTCCGGTGCGCCTGGCGCATGACGTCGATCCACTCCTCGGCCGAGCACTTCGGATGGGCGAGCACGTCCCGGCGAATCGCATCCGACAGGACCTCGGCGCCCCCCCCTGGGATCGACATCAACCCGGCGGCCTTGAGGCGCGCGATCACGTCGAAGACGCTCATACGCTCCTTTCTCGCGAGGAACTGGACCTCGGGGGGCGAGAAGGCGTGCAGGTGACACTCCGGGTAGCGTTCACGGAGGTAACGGAGCAGATCCTCGTAGTACGAGAGTGGCAGGTCGGGGTGGACGCCGCCCTGCATCAGTATCCCGGTGCCGTTGAGCGCCAGCGTCTCCTCCACCTTGCCTCCGATCTCCTCGAGCGGCAGCAGGTAACCCTCCGCATCCCCCGGCTCGCGGTAGAACGCGCAGAACCGGCACTTGTAGACGCAGACGTTGGTGTAGTTGATGTTGCGGTCGATGTTGTACGAGGCGATACCGGAATCATTGTGGCGATCTCGCACCACGTCGGCCGCCATCCCCAGCTCGATCAGGTCACCGTCGAGCAGGAGGGTGCGAGCCTCGCCGGCGGAGATCCGCCGTCCCTCGAGCGCGTCCTCGAGGATCGAGCACACCGGTCGGCGGGAAGGCTCGTACTGGCTCATCTCACCGAGATGCTACGGAAGTGGTTGCCGCCAGGCAAGGGACGGCGTCCCGGAATGGTCGCGCCGCTCCGCTTCCCCAGCCCCGACCCGCCGCTCCCTCCGAGTGCGGCCACGGGCGCATCAGGTGGCAGCGCTCCAAGCATCACGCCGCAGCGGGTGCGCCGGCCCGCGCGCGGCGCCGGCATGGAGCACGCGCCAAGCCTCCGCACCCGGCTCGGGCAGCGATCCCAGCCCCGCGCTCCTGGCGCGCCGGTAGAACTCGCGCAGGCCCGCTATCTCCTCCTCGCCCAGCCAGAACCTCAGGTTCTCGGTGAAGTAGGTGGTCGCCTCCACGATGGACAGGCCGCGCTCGCGCGCCGCCTCGAGCGCGATCTCGTCGAGTGCTCCAAGCCCGGCCTCGAGGCTGCGCTCGAAGTAGAGATGGAGGTCCGGCGTGTGCATCTCCGCGCGCACCGCCCACACCGCGAAGACGAACGGCAGGCCAGCCACACGCCGCCACCAGGCGGCGAGGTCGACCACCTCGAGCCGCTCGCGGTCGACCGAGAGCGCTGGATCGCCGATCACCAGCGCGGCGTCGAACCCGGGCGGGATGCCGGACAGGTCCGGCGCCACGGAGTCGAGCTCGATCGCGCGCTCACCGTCGCCGAGCTCCTCCGCCAGCAGGATGCGCAGCAGAGCCTGCGAGGTCCGGCTGTTGCGGTCGAGCGCGATGCGCCGCGCCTGGGCGAGCGGCCCGCGCGACACCACGACGACGCTCCTCACCTCGCCCGTCGCGGCGACGCAGGGGCCGGGCAGAACGTGAAGTCCGGGGATCCGGAGCAACTCGACCGACGGCACCAGGCCGACGTCGAGCTCGCCCGCGGCCAGGAGATCAGCGACCCGGGACGGCGGCGCGTACACCGCCTCGAAGAAGGGCGGCATGACGCCGGTGCGAAAGCCGTGCGCCAGCGGCCGCGAGTTCAGGTACTCGACGATGCCGACTCTGAGCTGGCCGGGCATGTGCTACACGGCATTTCCGGAGCTAGGAGCGTGTCCGAGTATTCGCTGATCGGAGCCGGGAGCGCGTCCGTAGGCGCGACGCGCGCCGTCCGTGGCGCCAGAGTCATGGGTAGCGGAGCGAATGGTAAACAGCATTCGCGGAGCTACCCCGACCGCTACTTCGACATCGCGTTGAGGAAGTCCTGGTTGGTCTTCGTCTTCGAGAGCTTGTCCTGCAGCAGCTCCATGCTCTCGACTGTCGACAGCGGATTGAGCACCTTGCGCAGCACCCACACCCGGCGCAGCTCGTCCTGCGGCATCAGGAGCTCTTCCTTGCGCGTTCCCGACTTGTTGATGTCCAGCGCTGGGAAGACCCGCTTGTCGACCAGCTTGCGATCGAGGTGGATCTCGCAGTTGCCGGTGCCCTTGAACTCCTCGAAGATGACGTCGTCCATGCGGCTGCCGGTGTCGACCAGCGCCGAGGCGATGATGGTCAGCGATCCGCCGTCCTCGATGTTGCGCGCCGCGCCGAAGAACCGCTTCGGGCGATGCAGCGCGTTGGAGTCGATACCGCCGGAGAGCACCTTGCCCGACGGCGGCTGGACGGTGTTGTAGGCGCGCGCGAGCCGGGTGATCGAGTCGAGCAGGATCACCACGTCACGCTTGTGCTCGACCAGCCGCTTCGCCTTCTCGATCACCATCTCGGCGACCTGCACGTGGCGGGTGGCCGGCTCGTCGAAGGTCGACGACACCACCTCGCCCTGCACCGAGCGCTCCATGTCGGTGACCTCTTCGGGCCGCTCGTCGATGAGCAGCACGATGAGCACCACCTCGGGGTGGTTAGCGGCGATCGAATGCGCGATCGACTGCAGCAGCATGGTCTTGCCCGTGCGCGGAGCGGCGACGATCAAGGCCCGCTGCCCCTTGCCCATCGGCGTGACGAGGTCCATCACGCGCGACGACATGTCGTCCGGCACTTCGAGCTTCAACCGCTCCTCGGGATAGAGCGGCGTCAGGTTGTCAAAGAAGATCTTGTTCCGGGCGACGTCCGGATGCTCGAAGTTGACCGCTTCGACCTTGATCAGCGCGAAGTAGCGCTCGCCGTCCTTGGGCTGGCGCACCTGTCCGGAGACGGTGTCCCCGGTGCGCAGGTCGAAGCGTCGGATCTGGCTCGGGCTGACGTAGATGTCGTCAGGCCCGGGCAGGTAGTTGTACTCGGGCGCCCGCAGGAAGCCGAAGCCGTCCGGGAGGCACTCGAGAACACCCTCCGCGAAGATCAAGCCGCTCTTCTCGGTCTGCGCCTGCAGGATCTTGAAGATCAGCTCCTGCTTGCGCATGCCGGCCGCGCCCTCGACCTCGAGATCCTTGGCGATCGAAGTGAGGTCGGCGATCGACATGTCCTTGAGCGCGCGGATGTCGAGGGCCTTGCGATCCCGCTTGGCCGGACTCTCCTTCGCCTGCGGCGGCTTGGTCTGTGTTTCGGTCTGAGTCTTGGTCGTCATCATTCCCCCAGTTGAGGCTCCTTCTTCGAATCACCGCGCCCCGACCCCTATCCACTCGTTGGCCAGATCTCGCGCCAGAGCGCGTTCAATCCCTCTCCTGTCCGTGCCGAAACGAAGATCAACGGCGTCCCCTCGGGCAGCTCGAGACTCTCTCGGATCGATCTGCGCTGCCGTTCGCGCTCCCCCCGTTTGACGCGGTCGGCCTTGGTGGCAGCGACCACGACCGCGGCGCCGACCTCGCTGAGAAAGGTGAAGGCGGCGACGTCCAGCGCGGTCGCCCCCACCTTGGCGTCGACGAGCAGCACGACGCGGCGGCCCGAGCCGCCTTCGAGGTAGCGCTCGGCCACTCGGCCCAGCCGCTGCCGCTCGTCCCGGCCGACCCGCGCGTACCCGTACCCCGGCAGGTCGACCAGGTAGTACTTGCCGTCGACCAGGAAGTAGTTGACCGAACGCGTGCGCCCCGGCGTCGAGCCGGTGCGTGCCAGCTTGCGGCTGCCGGCGAGAGCGTTGAGCAGGCTCGACTTGCCGACGTTCGAGCGCCCCACGAAGGCGATCTCCGGCCGTCCGTCACGGACGAAGTCCTCCGATCGATGGGCCGATCGGATGAATTCCGTGGTGGGCATCTCTCACAGCGTTCGAACATGGTCACCGTTCTCAGGTCTCCTCCACCCGCGCGGCCCTCGCCGCAGACGCATGCATCAGGAACGGACCGCAGAGCG
Source organism: Thermoanaerobaculia bacterium (assembly GCA_035544635.1). Taxonomy (GTDB): domain Bacteria; phylum Acidobacteriota; class Thermoanaerobaculia; order Multivoradales; family Multivoraceae; genus DATAFT01. The sequence continues at coordinate 8,124 of DATKDQ010000093.1, read as the reverse complement.
GCTGCGATCCGGAAGCGTCGGCTAGCTCCGGGAATGGTCAGTACCATTCTCCCTACGCTAGCGCCCCTCCCGCCCAGCGCCCGCAGACGGGCACGGGCTCGTCGGCCGCCCGATGCTCGGGGGCGCGGCCTCCTAGTTCAGGGAACCAGGACCTACCGGCGGCTCCGAAGGAGCCTTCTCGAGCCCCTCGCGGGGCTTAACCAGAGGCGCGAATTCGTGTTCGATCGCGAGCCGCAGGACCTCGTCCATCGAGTCGACGAGACGAATCTCCATTACACCACGGATTTCCTCCGGGATGTCGTCGAGATCCTTCTCGTTCTCCTGCGGCAGGATCATCTCGGTAATTCCAGCGCGGTAGGCCGCCAGGGCCTTGTCCTTGATCCCGCCGACAGGCAGGACCTTGCCCCGCAAGGTGATCTCGCCGGTCATGGCGATGTCCTTGCGCACGGGCTTCTCGAGCAACGCCGACACCAGGGCGGTCGCCATCGTGATGCCGGCGGAAGGTCCGTCCTTGGGAATGGCTCCCTCGGGCACGTGGATGTGGATGTCCTGCCGTTCGTTGAAGTCGGGCTCGATACCCAGCACCGCGGCGCGGCTGCGAGCGTAGCTCACCGCCGCCTGAGCGGACTCCTGCATCACCTCGCCGAGCTTGCCGGTGAGGATCAGCTTTCCCTTCCCCTTCATGAGGCCGACTTCGCTCTCGAGGAGCTCACCTCCGACTTCGGTCCACGCCAGTCCGGTCGCCACCCCGATCTCCGACTCCTCGAGCTTGCGACGCGCGCGATACCTCGGACGGCCGAGCAGCGACCCCACCAGCTCAGGGTCGACCTCGACGTCGCCCGTGGCGCGCTCCTGCACGACTCGCCGGGCCAGCTTGCGACAGATGGCGCCGATCTCACGCTCCAGGCTGCGCACGCCCGCCTCGCGGGTGTAGCTCTCGATGATGGCCTTGATTCCCTCGTCGTCGAACTTGATGCGCTCGGGCTCGAGGCCGTGGGACTCCAGCTGCCGCGGCACCAGAAACCCACGCGCGATCGCCAGCTTCTCGCTCATGGTGTAGCCCGAGAGCTGGATGATCTCCATGCGGTCCCGCAGCGCCGGCGGAATGGTATGCACCACGTTCGCGGTGGCGATGAACATCACCTTCGAGAGGTCGTAGTCGACGTCCAGATAGTGGTCGTGGAAGGTGTTGTTCTGCGCCGGATCGAGCACCTCGAGCAGCGCCGCCGAGGGATCGCCCCGGAAGTCCATCGACATCTTCTCGACCTCGTCGAGCAGGAAGACGGGGTTCACCGTACCGGCCTTCTTCATCATCTGGATGATCTGGCCGGGAAATGCGCCGATGTAGGTGCGGCGATGGCCGCGGATCTCGGCCTCGTCGCGCACGCCGCCCAGCGACAGGCGCACGAACTTGCGCCCGGTCGCGCGCGCGATCGACTTGGCGAGCGACGACTTGCCGACGCCGGGCGGGCCGACGAAGCAGATGATCGAGCTCTGGGTCTTCCTGGTGAGCTGACGGACCGCAAGGAACTCGAGAATGCGCTCCTTGATCTTCTCGAGGCCGTGGTGGTCCTCGTTGAGGATCTTCTCGGCGCGTCCGAGGTCGCGCAGCTCCCGGCTCGCCTTCCTCCAGGGCACCGACACCAGCCAGTCGATGTAGTTGCGCGAGACGGTGGCCTCGGCCGAGACCGGCGGCATCGCCTCCAGGCGCTTCAGCTCCTGATCCGCCTTCTCCCGGACCTCCTTCGGCAGCCCGAGCTTCTCGATCTTCTCCTTGAGCTGCTGGATCTCGTCGCCGCGCTCGTCCTTGCGGCCGAGCTCCTCGTGGATCGCCTTGACCTTCTCGTTGAGGTAGTACTCCTTCTGGGCCCGCTCCATCTGCTTCTTGACCTGCACGTTGATGCGCTTGTCGATGTTGATCTTCTCGACCTCCATGTCGATCAGATCCTGCAGGCGCTGCAGGCGCTCGTAAGGATTGAGCTGCTCCAGAAGACCCTGCTTCTCGGCGGTCGGCACCATCACGTGCGCCGCCAGCACGTCGCAGAAGTGGTCGGCATCCTCGAGCTTGAGGCTCGAGACCAGGTTCTCGTAACCGATGTGGTGGGACATCTTCGCGTACTGCTCGAACGAGGCCAGCACGCGATTCATGTACATCTGGACCTTCTCGCCGACCGGGTAGTCGATCTCGTAGGTCTCGACCTCGGCTTCGAACGAGCCGTCCACCGCGCGCAGCTCGACCAGCTTCCCGCGCCTGAGCCCCTCGACCATCACCTTGACGTTGCCGTTCGGCAGCTTGAGGTTCTGGACCACGCGCGCCACCGAGCCGATCTCGAACAGGTCGGAGCCCTCGGGGTCGTCGATCTTGGGATCGCGCTGGGTGACCAGGAAGATCTGGCGGTCGCCGCGCCCGAGCGTACGCTCGAGCGCGCGCACCGAGCCCTCCCGGCCGATGATGAACGGGGCCATCATGTGCGGGAACACCACCATGTCCCGTAGGGGAACCACCGGGAAGGTGTCGCGGGAGGTCCTGGTAAACGACGACATCGTTGCGGCTCGGGGAGTCGATCTAGATTGTAACGAGGCGAGCCTGGATCAGCCGGCCTTCTTGAACAAGGTGATGGGCTGGGCGCGGCTCACCACGGCTTCCTCGGTGATCACGCACTCCTGGATGTCGGCCTGCGACGGGATGCGGTACATGAGGTCGAGCATCAACTCCTCGAGAATGATGCGCAGCCCCCGGGCGCCGACCTTGCGGGTGAGCGCCTCCTTGGCGATCGCGACCAGCGCGCCGTCGGTGAACCGCAGCTTCACGTCCTCCATCTCGAACATCGTCACGTACTGGCGCACCAGGCTGTTCTTGGGCTCCTTGAGGATACGCACCAGCGCCTCCTCGTCGAGCTGCTCCAGGGTCGCGACCACCGGCAGGCGGCCGACGAACTCGGGGATGAGGCCGTACTTGATCAGGTCCTCCGGTAGCACGTGCTCGAGCAGCCCGCCGTTCAGGCGGTCGGCGCGGGTGCGGATCGAGGCGCCGAAGCCCATCGACTTTTCGTTGATCCGGCGCTCGACCTGCTCCTCCAGGCCGACGAAGGCTCCCCCGCAGATGAACAGGATGTTGGTGGTGTCGATCTGCAGAAACTCCTGGTGCGGATGCTTGCGTCCACCCTGCGGCGGCACGTTGCACTGAGTGCCCTCGAGGATCTTGAGCAGCGCCTGCTGCACGCCCTCCCCGGAGACGTCGCGGGTAATCGACGGGTTGTCTCCCTTGCGGCAGATCTTGTCGACCTCGTCGATGTAGACGATCCCGCGCTGCGTCTTGTCCTTGTCGTTACCCGACGCCTGGTAGAGCTTGAGGATGATGTTCTCGACGTCCTCGCCGACGTATCCCGCCTCGGTGAGGGTAGTCGCGTCGGCGATCGTGAACGGGACCGAGAGCAGCCGTGCCAGAGTCTGCGCCAGGAGCGTCTTGCCCGTACCGGTCGGGCCGATCAGCAGGATGTTCGACTTCTGCAGCTCGACGTCGGTGCGAGCCTTCTCCGCGAAGTCGATCCGCTTGTAATGATTGTAAACCGCGACCGCGAGCTTCTTCTTCGCGATTTCCTGCCCGATGACGTAGTCGTCGAGGAGCGCCTTGGTCTCTTGCGGTTTCGGCAGCGACGCGTCGTGCTGCTGATCCAGCATCCGGTCTTCGGCGATGATGTCGAGGCAGATGTCGACACACTCATCGCAGATGAAGACCGTGGGGCCGGCGATGAGCTTTTTTACTTCGCGCTGACTCTTGTTGCAGAAAGAGCAGCGAAGCGCCTCATCGCCTGTTTCCTTCTTGGCCATCTCCTCTCCAGCCGGGGGATCGTTCGCATGGTAGGCGCATCGCCTACTACTGTCAACTCTACGAGCTACAACAACTCCCCTCTTCCAACCTATTCCAGGCCTTCATTTTCGGCCCTTCATCACCTGATCCACCAGACCGTAGGCGACCGCCTCCTCGGCGGTGAAGATGCGGTCGCGCTCGCTGTCCGCGTGCACCTCCTCCTGAGACCTCCCGGTGTGGTGCGCGAGGATCTCGTCGAGGCGCGTCCGCATCCGGAACAGGTCGAGCGCGTGAATGGCGACGTCCGACTGCTGCCCGCCGAGGCCGGAGACCCAGGGCTGGTGGATGAGCACCCGGCTGTTCGGCAGCACGGCGCGCTTGCCCTTGGCGCCTCCCGCCAGGAGCACCGCGGCGAACGACCCCGCCTGCCCGACGCAGAGGGTCGCGACATCGGGCTTGACGTACTGCATGGTGTCGTAGATCGCGAAACCCGCCGTGATCGAGCCCCCAGGCGAATTGATATAGAGCTGGATGTCCTTCTCCGGGTTCTCGACCTCGAGGAAGAGCATCTGCGCGATCACCAGGTTCGCGATGTCGTCGTCGATCGGACGGCCGACGAAGATGATGTTGTCCTTGAGCAGACGGGAATAGATGTCGTATGCCCGCTCGCCCCGGTTCGTCTGCTCCACGACCATCGGCACCAGCATTCAAATTCCTCCCGGTCTCATGGTATCGGCTCGCTGCGGCCGGGGCTGTCGTCGTGGCCGGCGCCGTGATCGTGCTCCTCCACCGGCAGCAGGCTCTCGATGGTCTTCTCCCGGCGCATCTGCCGGCGCAGGGCCTCGAGCTGGCCCCCCGAGGAGAGCGCATGACGCACCGACGCCGTGGTGCGGCCCTGGGCGCGGGCCAGGAGCGCCAAGCGCTCCTCGAGCTCCTGGGGAGCCACTTCGACCTCGTTCGCGTCCGCCACCGCGTCGAGCAGGAGCCGTACGTGGACCCGCCGCTCGGCCTGCGGGCGGACCTCGCGTGCCAGGGCGTCCCAGTCGATCGACACGCGCTCGATGTCGACGCCCTGCCGGCCGAGACTCTCCGCGTACTCCTGGAGCAGCCCTCGGGTTTCCTCCTCCACTACACCCTCCGGGAGCTCGAGGGGATGGCGCGCGCGGAGCTGCTCGAGGACCGCCTGCTCCTGGCGCAGGCGGCGCTGGCGCTCCTTCTCGTGCAGCAGGCGGTGCGCGACGTGCGACCGCAGCGCCGCGAGATCGGAGAAGTCGCCCACCTTCTTCGCCAGCGCGTCGTCCAGCGGGGGGAGGTCGCGCTCCTTCACCCCTAGGACCTTGACCCGGAAACGGCGCACGCGCGCTTCCCCGTCGATCTCCTCCTGGCGCCGGAACTCGGTCTCCTGCCCGCCCTCGAGCCCGGTCAGGGCCAGGCTCAGCTCTTCCCACACCTGCGGGCTCCCCACCTCGACCTCGACCGTACCCGCCGCTCCGAGCGGCGCGCCCTCGCCATCCAGCTCGACCGTCTCCACGGAAACCCGATCCCCGCGCGCCACCGGGCGCGAGACGTCGACCCACTCGGCGACCCGCGCCTGGAGGCTCGCGAGCGCCTCGTCGATCTCGCTCGACGTCGGCTCGGTCTCGACCTCCGGCAGGTCGAAATTCTCGACGTCGCCCAGCTCGATCGGGGGCCGTACCTCGACGGTCGCAACGAACACCAGCGGCTCACCGGTCTTGAGCTCGACATCCTCCACGCTCGGCGGCAGGAGCGGCTCGAGCGAGATCTCCGCCTGCGCCTGCTTCCAGTAACGCGGCACCAGGCGATCGAGCACCTCGCGCTCGATCTCGGCCCTGAACCTCTGCTGGACCACCGCCGGCGGCACCTTCCCGGCGCGAAAGCCGGGCAGCCGCACCTTGCGCCCGTACTCACGGATCACCCGCATGGTCTCGGCGTCGACCGCTGGGGCGGGCACCTCGATGTGCAGGCGCTTGCGACACGGGCCCACGCTCTCGATGGAGCTCACGACACTCACGGCGAATGCGCCTCGTGGTTTTCGGGTGGTGCGAAAGGGGGGACTCGAACCCCCAACCCGTGAACGGGACTAGATCCTAAGTCTAGCGCGTATACCAGTTCCGCCACTTTCGCACGGCTACGGAACGTGCTGGTTCGCACGTTCCTCCGCCTCGATGCCCTTGGCGCCGAGGACGGCGCTTGCGCGTCCTCCGGACGCGCTCCCTGCTCCGATGAGGCAATGCTCCGAAGGGGTGACTGGAAAGACTCGGGCCTGACCGATGAGTCGCTGGTGAGCCGCCAGGGAATCGAACCCCGAACCCGCAGATTAAGAGTCTGCTGCTCTACCAATTGAGCTAGCGGCCCTTGACCATCCGGCACTATAGCGGCGGGCACTCCGAAACTCAAGCCAGCCGCACGACCGCCCTGCACGAATCGGACGATCTCCAGACGGTCAGTGCGGACGAGCAGGGTAGCGGAGTACTCGGTGCGCTTCAGAATCTCTCCGTTGTACTCGACCGCGACGCCGCGCGGATGGAGGCCCAGCTCCTCGAGCAGCGTCGCCACCGTCGATCCCTCGGCCACCTCGCGCGGCTCGCCGTTCACGGCGATCTCGATCATGAGCGCATCGCTCTCGCCCGGTGCTCGTCGCCTCCCGAACGCACCGCGGGCGGGCCGGGGTCCTTCGCCGGCCAGTGTGGGTCGCCGGGTCTCACAGCAGGATCTTTTCCTCGGCGTTGCCGAGAGGAGAGCGCACACCGACGATGAGCGCCGCCAGTCCGCCGGCCGAGTCCGGAACCAGGAGCCGCTGCCGCCATCGCCCGCTGCCATCCGTCTGCCCGGAGGCGAGGAGCCGCGGCGGCTCGAACGGCGAGATCATCTCGACCCGGACCTCCGCACCGCCGATCGCGCGGGCGCCGGGCATGGCCAGGGCCTGCACCACGATCTCCGACTCCGCGCCCGCCCGCGGCGGCGGCGCGCCGGGATGGAGCACCAACGTGAGGCTCTCCGGCACCTCTGCACCGAGGAACTCGGACACCATCTCGTCGAGCGACTGGCCGAGGTCCTCGAGGGCGCTGTCGCCGTCGGTCGACTCGGGCCCGACCGAGGCGCCGATGGCTCGCGGCTGAAGCAGCGTGCGCGCGTGCTGGTCGAACCGGCCGCGGCGAATCGCCGCGATCATCGTGCGGTGCTGCCGGTCCATCAGCTCGGCGACATCGTGCTCGCCCAGGCCCTTGGCCAGGAGATCGGCGTAGCTCGTCCGCTTCGCGGCGAGCACGCGACCTCCGACGTAGATCAGGCTCACGATGAGGGGGTTCGCGCGGCCCTTGTCCTCGGTCTGGATGTGGAACGCGACCTCGTCGTGGACGATCTCGGTGTTGTGCCCGGTGAGCATTGGCGGCGGCGGGTAGAGCGGAGAAGGCGGGTCGGCGACCCCGGGGATATCGAGACATTGTAATTTCTTTCGGGCCGCCGCGGAAGCTTCAGCTCGGGGGGATCGCCAGGTGTCAGCGCTCGGGCCCCGGGCTCGACCAGAGCTGCCAGCCGAAGATCGCCACCGTGGCGAGCAGCAGGACCGTCTTCCCCGGCGGGAAGGCGTAGCCGCTGGTGAAGCCGAGCCGGGCCGCCGCCGAGAGCAGTCCGAGCCAGAGCAGGATGGGCAGTGCGGCAGCCGCCGCCAGGGCGGCGCGGGCGACGGTGGTGCGCGGCTTGAGCAGCGAGAGCGGCGCCAGCGGGTAGAGCAGCGGCGCCGCCACGGCGGGGATCCAGATCGCCGCCCCCAGAAACGCCAGACGAAAGAGATAACCCGGCAGATACGACCGCCCCCGTGCGCGGCGCTCCTCGGGGCGGGCGCCGGCCCAGCGCCCCGGCCGGCCGTCGAGCACCATGACGATCCAGAGTCCGAAGCCGATCCAGAGTAAGTCGCGCCGGATCCAGACCCGTGCCCACAAGGCGAGGAACTCGTCCTCGGCGCGCGGGCGTCCCTCGAGCGCGTCGAGGCGCCGGACGACGGCCTGCGTCGCAGTCGCCCAGCGAGCTAGCCGGTCGGCGTCCAGCCGCTCGATCCGATCGCCGGGAGTGTGCATCGCGCCGTACGGATGGAGCACGGCGAAATCGGTGAGGAGGAGCGAGGGGATGCCGGCGGCGTGAACGGCCGCGGCGTCGGAGCTCCACGGCACGCGTGCGGTGCGGGTCAGGATCTGCGCGGCGAGCGGCAGGCGATGATCCCCGACCTCGAACCGGAAGCCCACCGCCGCTCCCGCCCGCATCGCGGCGTGCACCAGCCACGCCGGGGCGTGCGC
>DATKDQ010000092.1:0-9308 GCA_035544635.1 Thermoanaerobaculia bacterium | reverse complement strand
GCGCCGCACGTGCTGGTCGAGGAGGTGACGCTCGCGAGCATCCGCCGCGCCGGCGACGCGTTTCGCGCGGGCGACCTCCGCCGCCGGCTCGAGCGCCATCACGGCGCCAACGTCGACGTCGCGTTCTGGGGCTTTCACGATGTCTGGCTCGACCCCGGCTTCGCGAGCTGGAACATCGAAGCATTGCTCGAGCGCATCCGGGTCCCGCTGCTCGTCGTCCAGGGCGAGGACGACCCCTATGGCACGATGAGCCAGGTCGACGCCATCCGCGCCGGCGCCGGCGCCCCGGTCGAGACCTCGATCCTCCCCGCTCCCTGCGGCCACGCGCCGCACGCCGCGCACCCGGCCGCGGTCCTCGACGCGATGACCTCGTTCCTGCGCCGCATCGAGTTACGGTGATCGGATCCGTCTCGAGGCACCGGCACGCCCCGGTGCCACCCGCGCGAAGCTTCGCGCCTTCAATCTGTCGCCGAACGCCGGATCAGGAGCTTCACGTCCGGCGGCAGCGACCGGAACAGGCGATCGGCATCGTCCGAGGCGAGAACCAGCCGCAGGCGCGCGCGCTCGCCCTCGGGACGCGAGAGGCTCAGGCGCCGCGCCCAGCGCGCCAGCCGTTCGAAGAAGCCGGGCTGGTGCGACGGCGCGGCCGCCGGCGCCTCGGCGCCCTCGGCGCGCACGATCTCGATCGTGAGGCCCTCCTGGAAGCGGATCTCGTAGGACGGCGGGACCAGGTAGAGCTCCTCCGGGGTCTTGGGGATCTCGACCTCCTCCACCTCCGGCTCCTCCCCGCCCTCGACCGACTCGTCTCCCTCGAGGAACTCGCCCTGCGCGGCGCCCGACGAGCCATCGCGGTCGCCGTCGTCCACATCGCCTGCGACCGGCGGGGGCACCACCTCCTCGCGAACGTCGCCGCGGGGCGGCGCGAGCGTACCGCCGGACCAGATCGCGTGGAGGTCGATCGGCTCGCGCTTCCCGCCGCCGACCCGAGCGCGTGGATCGCCGATCTCGGCGCTCACGATCGGCGTTTCGCGCAGTGGCGCGCCCCGGTACAGGAGCGTCAGGACGGACGCGCCGGGGTCGAGCCGCAGATAGAACGCGTCGCCCTGCGCCAGCTCGAGCTCGCGGCGCAGCGAGTCGTTGCGCGCGGCGAGCTCGTCGGCCGTGGTCTCGCCCGCGGCCCGTGCCGGCGGGGGTGACCAGATCGCGAGCAGGGCGACGGCCAGCGCCGGAAGCCCGGTCCGACCCCGTCCGGGTCGGCGGAGGACGGGCGATGTGTGCGCGGCGTTCGTGGCGTGGCTCAGAAGATGTAGATCTGCGAGCCGATCCTCGAGGCCTCGACCACCTGGCGCAGGTCCTTCTTGCCGAGGCGGATGCAGCCGTGGGTCACGTTGCGCCCCAGCAGCCGCTCGTACAGCGTGCCGTGGATGAGGAAGCCGTCTCCAAAGTAGAGACCGTATTCACCCAGGGTGCCGGCTTCGAAGCGCTCTCGGGGATCCTTGGGGATGGGCCTCCCCTCCTCGATGAATGCCCAGTCGGGCTTGCGCCAGACCGGATTCTTCAGGATCGTGATCACGCGGTGAACGCCTCGCGGCGTGTCGAACACCCAGGTGCGGTTGCCGGCGGGGTCCTTGAGGATGCTTCCCGACCCAGCCGAGCAGATGGTGTCGAGCAGCACCTGGTCCGAGTTGCGGAGGTAGAGCAGGTTGTTGGTGCGATCGACGACGATGTAGCTGCCTCGAGGCGTCCTGCGTTCGAGCGCCGCCACCAACCTCCGGTGCTCGCCCTCGAGCTTCCGCAGCGCGGCCGGGTCGGCGGGCGCCGCCGCCTCGGTCGCGGTCGCGGCAGGCGCTCGAGCAGCGAGCGCCTGGGCCAGCGGCTGGTAGCGGTAGCCTCCCGCCCAGGCGCCGACGAGCGCCATCAGCACGCCGCCTCCCACCGCCGCGGCGATCAGGCTGGCCGCGGCGGCCACCACGGCCGGCAGTCGGTCGAAGCGTGGACGTCGAGCGGGAGCGGTCGCGAACGCCGCCCGTGCCAGCGGGTCAATCGACGGTCGCGTCGTCACTTCCATCGCTCACCGCCGCATAGTTGCGCACCAGGGTCGAGAACACACCGCCCTCGCCGCGGCCACCGACGATCGTCACCGGAGTGCCCACGCGCACCTTGGCGAAGAGTTCGTCCATGTGAGAGTTCGAGACCGCCACGCAGCCGCGGGTCCAGTCCTGGTCGCGCCCACCGTCGCCGTGGATCTCGATCAGGCTGCCTGGACCGGCGCCGCGCGGCACCTGGCCCCTGCGGCGCAGCTCCTCGAACCGCTTGCGGTCGTCCCGGTTCGGGTAGTCGAGCATCAGCGCCTTGTAGAAGGCGGTCTGACCGATGCCGCGCTTCGACGTCACCTTGTAGCGGCCCTCGGGGGTGGCATGATCTCCCGATCGCACCTTTCCGGTCAGGTTGTTGAGGCCGATGTCGGCCGGATAGGTGTGCACCGCGCGGCCTTCGACGTAGAGCGTGAGCCGGTGGTCGTCCTTGCTGACGACGATCGCCGGCTCGCCGGTGCGCTTCGACCAGCGGATCGCCTCGTCGATCCAGCGCTGCCAGCGAGCGACCTCGCCGGCGTCGACGTAGCGTTCCATCATCGCCGTCGCTCGGCCGACGACGCCGCGGGCCTGGGCCTCGGCGAGAGCGGCGCGGTCGCGCGCGAGCGGGTACTCGCCGGCGGCGAACCGGAGGCGGGCCTCCTCGAACAGGATCCGCGCTCGCGCCAGCCGGCCGCGCAGATCGACCTGAAGTCCGACGGCGGCGAGCACCTCCGCGGCCTCGTCGAGCGCCGCCGCGGTCGACGCGAGCTGGTCGGCGGCATGGACCTCGGCCCGCGACGCGCGCCGGGCGGCTTCGCTCTTCGCCGTCGCCGCCTCTCGCTCGACGCGGCCGAACCCGGCGCGCGCCACGCTGAAGTCGCGCAGCGGCAGCGGGCGCTGGCTCTGGCGACGCTCCTCGGCGAGGTTGAGACGCATCGTGGTCTCGGCGCGGCGAAGGAGCTCCGGAGCCCAGTCGCGGGCGCCGGCGTCGCGCGCCTTGCCCAGCGCGCTCTCCGCCGCCTGCCGTGCCTGCGCGGGCGGGGCGGTCCAGCCCAGGAGAACGGGGGTCGCGCACGCGGAGATCAGCGCGACCCCTCCAACGATCGATGACCAGAACAGTACGCGTCGCACCAGACCTCCCAGCGCCCTGATCCGCTCCCCGACCGCAGAAAAAAACGAGTGCGGGCGCCGCAGAGCGCACCCGCCTCGAGCCCTCGAGTCAGAGAGACCTACTAGCGGGTCCGTGGTCACTACCACGGACCCGCTAAGTTAGCTGATCCTAGGTCCCCCGCCGGCCGCCGCGGGCGGCAATCGCCTCCTCGATCGCCATCTTCACACCCTCGACACTCTGCCGCACGCTCTCGGCCTGCGTCGTCGCGTCCCGATAGCTGCCGCTCGCAAACGAAGCTTCGGCATCGCCGAGGGAGCTCTCGGCCGCCGCCAGGTCCGCCTCGAGCGCGGCGATGTCCGCCTGCGTTCCCTTACCCGTGGGTGCCTGCCCGAGCAGCGCCCTGGTCTCCTCGATCTGGGTCCGCGTCGACGCGATCAGGTCGGACGCCGCGGTCTGCACCCGCTGCTTCTCGGCCGCGGCCTCCTCGGCGGCGGCGCTCGCCGCGTCCGCGGCCGAGGCCGCGAGCTGCTTCGAGGTCTCGTAGCGCCGCGCCAGCGCGAATTTCTCTTCCTGCGCCGCGAGCTCGGCCTCGAGCTGCGACATGGCGTCCTCCGCCGCCGAGAGCGCCTCGGGTGCATAGGCGTCCGCCTCGGCGCTTCGCGCCGCCTCGAGCGCGCTCTGGGCCGCATCGATCTCGGTGGCGGGAGGCTCCGCGCAACCGAGCGCGATCGCCGTCATGGCGATCGCGATCAGTGCTCCACGAAACTTGGTCATTCAACCCTCCTTCTACCTGGGCTCGGCGCGAGCCCATGCCTGACATCCCCGGTATCGGACGTCGAGCCTAGGCGCCGCCCCCGGGTGCGGCGGCGCGTCGGAGCAGAGGCGTCTCTGCCGCTCGGCGGATTCGAACAGAGCAAATCGGGTGCCACATTGTGCACCACAGATTCTCCAGCCGCCTCCGGAGCGTGCCGGGTAGCACGCTCCTTCGGCTAGATGCTGTTTGGCGCCGCGGACGGCGCGCGTCGCCCGTCCGGGGACGGGCGACTGAGCCGGCGCCGAAGGCGCTCGGCGGGAGGCATGGCTAGGAGGCCGCACGGTACGACTCCTTCCGCAGCCCATGCCGGCGCATCCGATCGAAGAGGAATCGCGGGGTGATGCCGGCGCGCCGTGCCGCCTCGCCCACGCGGCCCTTGGTCGCGCGCAGCAGCAGGATCAGATACGTGCGCTCGAAGGCCTCGGCCACCTCGCGCTTCGCCTCGGGCAGGGACTTGTCGAGCCAGTGAGGATCGAGCTCGCCGCTCGAGCCGGTCACCGCCGCCAGGGAGCGGCGATCCTCGAGCCGAGCGGCGCCCGTGATGCGACGGGGAAGATCGGCGACCGCGATCTCCGTCCCCGGGCACAGCAGCACGGTCTGCTCCATCACGTTGATCAGCTCGCGCACGTTGCCGGGCCAGGGGTAGGCGACGAGCGCGGCCATGGCCTCGGGACGGATGGCGGCCACCGGCCGGCCGAGAAGCAGCCGGAAGTGGCGGAGGTAGTTGCCGGCGAGATCCGGGATGTCCTCCCAATGCTCGCGCAGCGGTGGCAGCGTGAGCGTCACCACCGCGAGCCGGTAGTAGAGGTCGGTGCGGAACCTCCCAGCCGCCATCTCCGCCTCGAGATCGCGGTTGGTCGCCGCCATCACGCGCACGTCGATGGCGATCGGTCGCTGGCCCCCGACGCGCTGCAGCCGGCGCTCCTCGAGCACCCGCAGCAGCTTCACCTGCAGGTGCAGCGGCATCTCGCCGATCTCGTCGAGAAAGATGGTGCCCTCGTGGGCCAGCTCGAAATGGCCCTTGCGCGACGCCACCGCGCCGGTGAAAGCGCCGCGCTCGTGACCGAAGAGCTCGCTCTCGAGCAGACCTTCCGGGAGCGCGCCGCAATTGACCGCGACGAAGGGTCCGCGCGTGCGCGGGCTCTCGGCGTGGATCGCGCGGGCCAACCGCTCCTTGCCGACGCCGGTCTCGCCGAGGACGAGAAGCGAGCTGTCGGCGCCGACCACACGGCGGGCCACCGTCACGAAGCGCTGCATCGCCGGGCTCACCAGCACGAAGTCGCTGAGGCTGTAGCGCTCCTCGGGACGGTCGGCCTTGAGCCGGTGGAGAGCGTCGCGGCGCCGGCGCTCGACCAGCGCTCGCAGCGTCTCGAGCAGGGTGGAATCGGAGACCACGTCGTAGAGGACCGCCAGACAACCGGCGGCGAGGAGCTTGGCTCTCTGCTCGGCGTCCTCGTGCGCCGCGACGACGATCACCTCGGGCGAGTCGGGGAGCTGGCGAACCGACGCCACCAGGCGCGCCGGCTGCCCGGTCAGCCGGGAGGGCGAGAGCAGCACGAGGTCGACGTCCTCGCTCGACAGCCGCTGCCAGAGATCGCGGTGCCGGCCCGCCCCGGCGGAGAGGAGCACGCCGCACTGCTCGAGCAGGGCCTCCAGGCGGCGCTGGAGCGGCGGCGGCTCGATGTCGACGAGGGCGCGGAGAATCACGAGGTGGCTCGACGCTCGGGCTCGTACTCCGAGCTGTGCGGGCGGCGACCCAGCGCAGAACGAGGGCGGGGGCACCGCATATCGGAATTATTAGTTCCGAAAAAAACGGATGTCAAGAAGCCTTTCTTCCGCTTCGCCGACGAAGGAGTTTGATGTGCTCGCCAGCGGGAACGTTTCTTGCTTATCACTCGAATAGAGACTTTTTTCCCTGCTGGTACCTCCGGCCGGCACGGGAAACCAGAGAGGGCGGGGTGGGGGGCAACAGCCGATTGGTGTGTCGAGCTCACTCCGGATAGAGCATTTTTCCCCCTATGCGCAAGGTTGTACCTGACGTGAAGGATCCGCGCCGAAGCTCCCCGGAGTGGCGCGCCCTCGGTCCACCGGGAGAGAGCAGGGGAACCCTGTGACCACCGTCGAGCTCCGGCTGCCGGTCGGCCACCGCGGCATCCGCCGGCGGATCGGAGCGTTCCTGCTCCTGCCCGCCCTCCTCCTGCTGGTCGCCGGGGTTGCCGTCTGGGAGATCCGGACGTTCCGCGGCCAGGCCTGGCTCCTGTCGACCTTCGCCCGCGGCCTGGGTACGTCGGTCGGGGCCGGCCCCGCGCCGATGGTCCGCCTCCCCCGGCCCGGGCCCTACGACGACCGGCTCGGCTACTCGCGGCTGCCGGACGCCGTCGAGCGGCTGCGGACAGACGGCTGGCAGGTCGCCGCGCAGGCGCGCCTCGCGCCGCGGCACGCGCGGCTGGTGACGCTCGGGATGGCCCCCGTCTACCGCGAGAAGACCCAGGCCGGCCTCGAAGTCCTCGATCCGCGGGGCCAGCGCCTCTACCAGGTCCGCTATCCAGACCGCATCTACCCGGGCTTCGAGGCGGTGCCGCCCCTGGTGGCGCGCACGCTGACCTTCATCGAGAACCGGGAGCTGCTCGACCCCGTCCATCCATTCCGCAACCCCGCCGTGGAGTGGGGCCGTCTCGCCACCGCCGTCTTCGCCGGGGGCGTTCGTCTCTTCAACCCCGCGTGGAAGGGTCACGGAGGATCGACGCTGGCGACCCAGCTCGAGAAGTCGCGCCACTCGCCGGGGGGCCGGACCGCGGGACCCGCCGAGAAGGTTCGCCAGATGGCGACCGCCAGCCTGCGCGCCTACCGCGATGGCCCGTTGACCGAGAGCGCGCGGAGGCGCACGCTGGTCGAGTACCTGAACGCGCTGCCGCTCGCCGCTCTGCCGGGCTACGGCGAGGTGCACGGGCTGGGGGATGGGCTGTGGGCCTGGTACGGCGCCGACTTCGACCAGGTCAACCGGCTGCTCGCGGCAAGCGACCAGAGCGGCCTCGCCGATCCCGAGACGGCCGTCGCCTACCGCCAGGTGCTGAGCCTGCTCCTGGCGCAGCGCCGCCCGGCCTACTACCTGGTCGAGGACCCGGCCGCGCTCGAGCGCCTGACCGATAGCTACCTCGAGATGCTCGACGCTCGAGGTTTGCTGCCCCGAGCGGTGGCCACGTCCGGCCCTCCCCTCGCGCTGCGCTCGGCGCCGCCCGCCCGCGACCGGTCGCCGCTCTACGAGCGCAAGGCCGATCTCGCGGTGCGCTCCGAGGTGGCGGCGCTGCTCGGCGTCAACCGCCTCTACGACCTCGACCGCGTCGATCTCACGGTCACCACCACGCTCGACGCCGAGGCACAGCAGGCGGTCACCGCTGCGCTCCTTCGCCTGGCCGAGCCGGACGGCGCGCGCAAGGCGGGGGTCGCGCCGCTCCTCGGCGGCGCCGACCCCGCGGGCGTCCTCTACAGCTTCACCCTCTACGAGCGCAGCGCGGGCGCGAACGCGGTGCGGGTCCAGGTCGACAGCGCCGACCGGCCACTCGATCTCAACGACGGCGCCAAGCTCGAGCTCGGCTCGACCGCGAAGCTGCGCACGCTGATCACCTACCTCGAGCTGGTCGCCGAGCTCCACGATCGGTACGCCGAGCTGCCGCGAGCCACGCTCGAGCGACTGCGCGACGAGGCCCCCGACCCCCTCACCCGTTGGGTGCTCGCATTCCTGACCACCGCGTCCGACACCCGGCTCGAGGCGGTGCTCGAGGCGGCAATGGAGCGCCGCTACTCGGCCAGCCCCTGGGAGGGCTTCTTCACCGGCGGTGGGCTGCACCACTTCCGCAACTTCGACGACGCCGACAACGGGCGCGTGCCGACCGTACGCCAGGCGTTCCATCGCTCCGTGAACCTGGTGTTCATCCGCATCATGCGCGACTTGGTCGAGCACTACCGCGTGGGCGTCCCCGGCTCGGCCGCGAGCATCCTCGAGGATCGGGAGCATCCTCTGCGCACCGCCTACCTCGAGCGCTTCGCCGATCGCGAGGGCGCCCAGTTCCTGCGGCGCTACTACCGCGAGTACCAGGGAACCGGACCTGAGGCGGCTCTCGCCGCGGTGGTCGCCGGCACGCGGCCGATCCCGAAGCGGCTGGCGGCGATTCACCGCTCGACCCGACCCCACTCCTCGTTCGAGGAGTTCGATCGCTTCCTGCGCACGAGCCTCCCGCACAGCGCGCCCGAGGAGCGCATCGCGCGAAGGCTCTACGAAGAGCTCGCTCCCGACCGGCTGAGCCTCGCCGACCGCGGTTACGTCGCGCGCGTCCATCCGCTCGAGCTCTGGCTCGTCGAGTACCTGTCGCGGCACCCCGACGCCAGCCTGGCCGACGTGCTCGAGGCGAGCGCCGGCGCTCGCCAGGAGGCCTACGGCTGGCTGCACCGCACCCGCCACAAGAGGGCGCAGGACCGCAGCATCCGCACGCTCCTCGAGGTCGAGGCGTTCGTCGAGATCCACCGCGCGTGGCGCCGGCTCGGCTATCCGTTCGACACGCTGGTGCCCTCGTACGCGACCGCGATCGGCAGCTCGGCCGACCGGCCGGCGGCCCTCGCCGAGCTGCTCGGCATCCTCGCCAACGACGGTCTGCGCCGGCCCACCGCGCGTCTCACCCGCCTGCACTTCGGTGCCGCGACGCCGTTCGAGACCGTGCTCGAGCGGCAGCCGTTCGCGGGCGAGCGCGTGTTGCACCCCGAGGTCGCCGCGCTCGCGCGCCAGGAGCTTCTCGGCGTCGTCCGCTCCGGCACCGCGGCGCGCGCGCGCAAGACGATCCACCTCGCCGACGGCACCAAGCT
The DNA here is from genome assembly GCA_035544635.1 of Thermoanaerobaculia bacterium. Lineage (GTDB taxonomy): Bacteria > Acidobacteriota > Thermoanaerobaculia > Multivoradales > Multivoraceae > DATAFT01. Next base: position 451 of record DATKDQ010000092.1, on the reverse strand, counting down.
CGAGGTCGGCGGCAAGACCGGAACCGGAGACAACCGGCAGAAGCGCTCGGGAGGGAGCGCCGGGCGGGCGGGAGTACTCAACCGCACGGCGTCGTTCGTCTTCGTGCTGGGTGATCGCTTCTACGGGACCGTGGTGGCGTACGTGCCGGGCCAGGCCGCCGCCGACTACCGCTTCACCAGCTCGACGGCGGTGCAGGTCTTCAACTACCTGCTGCCGGCGCTCGAGCCCGTGCTGTCGCGCCCGGTGTCGCTGGACGAATGGAGCCTCTTTCGCGAGCCCACGGTGGAGCTCGAGCGGAGCGCTCCGCCGCGGCAGATCGCGGCGGCCGCACCGACGCCGCCGACTCTCGCTCCCCAGGGCTTCTCGATGCACGCGACGGCCGCTCTGATCCTCGATCGCGCGCCTTCACCCGGAACGCGCGCGATCGGCCCACGATCGCCGGGGCGGGGG
>DATKDQ010000091.1:0-4422 GCA_035544635.1 Thermoanaerobaculia bacterium | reverse complement strand
GCGGAAAATGTGCGTCTCCGTGCCGCAGCTGGGACAGACGAAGCTCGACATGTTCTCGACGATCCCGAGCACCGGGACGTTCACCTTGGTGAACATGGCGAGGCCCTTGCGCGCGTCGATCAGCGCAACGTCCTGCGGCGTGGTGACGATCACCGCGCCCGAGAGCGGCACCTTCTGCGTCAGCGTGAGCTGGGCGTCGCCGGTGCCCGGCGGCAGGTCGATCACCAGGAAGTCGAGCGCTCCCCACTCGACGTCGGTGAGGAGCTGCTCGATCGCCTTCATCACCATCGGGCCGCGCCAGATCACCGGGGTGTCGGCGTCGAGGATCGAGCCCAGCGACATGGTCTTGACGCCGAAGACGGAGAACGGCTGGAGCTTGTCGCCGCCGGCGGTCGGCTGTGGCCGCGCTCCCTGGTAGCCGAGCATGATCGGCAGCGAGGGGCCGTAGATGTCAGCATCGAGCAGTCCGGTGGCGTGGCCCAGCTTACCCAGCGCCACCGCCAGGTTGGCGGCCACCGTGGACTTTCCCACCCCGCCCTTGCCGCTGGCGACCGCAACCACTCGCTTCACCTCGGGAAGGATGCGCGGATCTCGTGCGATCGCGCGCGCCGCCGTCTCCTCGGCAGTCGGCGGGCGTGTGATCTCGGCCAACACCTCGACCGCGGAGACCCCGTCGACGCGCGCTACCGCGCGCTCCACTCGCGACCTCACCTCCTCCGCAGCGGCCTGGTTCTGGGTCTGGATCCGCAGCCGCACGCTGGCGCGCCCGGAGTCGACCTTGACGTCCCGGACGAACCCGAACGACACGATGTCGCGGCTCATGCCGGGGAAGCTGACTTCCTTCAAGGACTCCCAGACCCGTGCTTCGACGTCGCTCGTCATCGGTATCGTCCGCTCTCCCGAAGAAAACCGCGGGGCTCGTTGCCTGCCCTTCCTACTCTACCGGCTCGGAGAGCGTTTCCACCGCATCCGCCCGCCGCGCCTGCGCCAGCCTCACCACCTCCTCCTCGACCTGCTCGATGAGGCCGTCGATCCTGCGCACGCCCCAGCGCGCCCCGTCGATCGGATCGCCGAACGCCACCTCGACCTGGGCGGGCTCGACCAGGAACCTCCCCTTCGGGCGCACGCGGAGCGTGCCCCGGATGCCCACCGGCACGATCGGCGCGTGCGCCTTGAGCGCCATCAGGAAGCCGCCGCGGCGAAACGGCCTGATCCGGCCGTCGAGCGAGCGCGTCTCCTCCGGATAGATCACGATCGCGACCCCTCCTTCCAGGGTATCGAGCGCGAGCTGGAACGCCTCCCGTGCGCGGCTGCGATCGACACGGTCGATCGGCACGAAGCCGGCGGCGCCGAGCGCCCAGCCGAAGACCGGGATACGAAAGAGGCTCCGCTTCGCGAGGAACCGGATCGGCACCGGTACGCTGACCAGCATCACCGCGATGTCGTACAGGCTCTGGTGGTTCGCCATGAATACGACGCTCGACGGGAGCGACGCGGTACGGGCGACGCGCACTGCGACGCCGCTCGCGAGGAGGAGCCCGCGAGCCCACGCGCGCGCGACTGGAAACACGAACCGCCGCCGCGGCGGTATCCACGAGGCCACGATCGCCGCGACGCCGAACACCACGCCGCCCGCGACCAGGTAGGCATTGGCGCCGAGAGTGGCGAGCCAGCTCGCGAGCAGCGGCCGCGAGCGGGGACCGGCGTCGAGCGCTGCGGGCTCGGGCTCATGCATCCGGGCTCCATTCTCCTATGCCGCTCGAGGTCCGTCCAACTCGCGGGCGCGCGCCCTCGCGATTCGGAGTTCCGCGAGCGGCTCCTGTAAGATCCACCGGGCACTCACTAGGCGCGGCGCCACCCCGATCCCCACCATGCTGGAGCGTACCGTCGCAGTCCTCGCCCACACCGGTGGGCTGGCGACGCTCGCGGCGCGCGCCTCGATCGCGTCGGTCACTCCACCGTTCGAGCTGCGAGCCTGGGTGCGGCAGATGGAGCAGATCGGCGTGCGTTCGTTCGCGGTCGCGGCGGTCACCACCATCTTCACCGGCATGGTGCTGGCGCTGCAGACCGCGTACAGCCTGCCCCAGATCGGCGTGAAGTACTACATCGGCACCGTCGTGGCGAAGACCCTGACCCGCGAGCTCGGACCGGTGCTGACCGCGCTCATCGTCGGCGGCCGCATCGGAGCCGGCATGACCGCCGAGATCGGCACCATGAAGGTGACCGAGCAGATCGAGGCGCTGCGCTCGATGGCCGCCGACCCGGTGCGCAAGCTGGTGGCGCCCAAGCTGGTGGCCACGCTGGTCATGCTGCCGCTGCTGACCATGATCGGGAACGTCCTCGGTATTCTCGGCGGGCTCTTCATCGCGGTAGTGCAGCTCCAGCTCTCGGTCGGGCACTACTGGAACGACGCGCTCGGCGCGCTGACCCTGGGCGACATCGCGAGCGGTCTCGGCAAGTCGTTCTTCTTCGCGTTCTTCGTGGCCGTGATCGCGTGCCACAACGGGCTCACCGCTCGCGGGGGCGCCGACGGCGTCGGCCGCGCCACCACCAACACCGTGGTGCTGGCGGCGATCACGGTTCTGATCTCCGATTTCTTTTTGACCAAGCTGTTTTATATCCTTGGCATCGGGTAGGGGCGCAGGAACGTGCCGCGCAGCACGTTCCTCCGCCTTGGATAACATTGGTGCCGAGGACGGCGCGGGTCCGGAACACTCTTTGGTGCCAGGTCCTCCGGCGAGTTGACATCGAGCCCGACTGGTACGGCGGCAAGCACCCGAAAGCCGCAGCGCGATGGAGTCCCTCCCGTCCACCCCCGGCCTGGGCGAGCTGTACCACGTCGAGGGCCTGAGCAAGAGCTACGGCAAGCTCCAGGTCCTCGATCAATTGAGCTTCGGCGTCGAACGGCGGGAGTGCCTGGTGATCATGGGGCGATCCGGCTGCGGTAAGTCCGTCACCCTGCGCCTGCTCAACGGGCTCGAGGCGCCGGACTCGGGGCGCATCCTGCTCGACGGCACCGATATCGTCGGGCTGACCGAGAGGGAGCTCTACCCGGTGCGCCGCCGAGTCGCCATGCTGTTCCAGTCGGGAGCGCTCTTCGACTCGATGACCGTGCTCGAGAACATCGCGTTCCCGTTGCGCGAGCACACCGATCTCGGTGACCAGGCGATCGCCGCCAAGGTGGCGGAGAAGCTCGCCTTGGTGCGGCTCTCCGGCATCGAGCAGAAGATGCCCGCCGATCTCTCGGGCGGCATGCGGAAGCGAGTCGCGCTGGCGCGCTCGCTCGCGCTCGATCCCGAGGTCGTCCTGTTCGACGAGCCCACGTCGGGGCTCGATCCGGTCACCTCCGCGACCATCGCCGAGCTCATCCTCGGAGCCCGCGAGGCGCAAGGCGTGACCTCGGTGGTAGTGACCCACGACATCCCACTGGGACGTCGCGTCGGCGATCGGGTGGCGTTCCTCGAAGGTGGAGAGTTCCGGTTCCTCGGCACCTGGGACGAGGCCGATCGGTCGGACGATCCGGTCTTCTGTGCTTTCCTGGCCGGTTCGAGCGAGGCCGCCGATGCGGCCTGAGGGCTCTCTGGTCAGGGTCGGCGCGCTGGTGCTGGTCGGCCTGACGGTGCTCGCCATCTCCATCTTCCTGGTCGGCGAGCGGCAATTCCTGTTCGCCCGCAAGAACTCCTACTACGTCGAGTTCGAGAACGTCTCGAACCTCACCGTCGGCAACTCGGTTCAGCTCAACGGTGTCAACGTCGGCCAGGTGAGAGAGGTCATCCTGCCCGACGACCTCGGCCCGACCGTGCGGGTGTGGGTCACGATCGACCGGCGGTACGAGGAGCGCATTCGCCGCGACTCGCTGGCGCGCATCCAGACCCTCGGGCTCCTCGGCGACAAGTACATCGCGCTCAACTCCGGGTCGCCGGATGTCCCGGTCATCGAGCCGGGCGGCCGGATCGCCGCCGCGCCCGCCACGGAGATCGACCAGCTACTGACGTCCGGCGGCGACGTGGTCGACAACCTGGTGGTGGCGGCGAGCTCGCTCTCGACCATCCTCGCTCGCATGGAGCGCGGCGAGGGGCTGCTCGGCGCGCTGGTGGCCGAGAGCGGCGAAGGCCAGCCGCTGAGTGAAACGGTCACGGCGATCGTGACCGACCTGCGCGACGTGCTGCACGACGTCAAGACCGGGGAGGGCTCACTCGGCCGGCTGATCTACGACGACCGACTCATGGTCGAGCTCGAGGACACGATCACGGAGCTCCAGGGCCTGGCGAGCGCCATGAACGAGGGGGACGGGCTCCTGCCCGCCCTGGTCAACGACACCGAGCTGCGCGACCGCTTCGCCTCCACGCTCGACCACCTCGACGCCTCGACCGCCGAGCTCAACCAGTTGATCGAGGAGCTCGCGTCGAGCGACGGTCTGCT
>DATKDQ010000090.1:0-5255 GCA_035544635.1 Thermoanaerobaculia bacterium | reverse complement strand
GCAGAGGCTCGAGGACCTCGAGGTCGAGCTCCCGGTCCTGCGGCCGCTGGCGGTCGACGAGGCGGTGCTCGAGACGCTGCCCTCGAGGCTGCGCGAGCGGCAGGAGCTCTTCGAGCTCTGCGGCGGCCTCCACGGCGCCGGCCTGTTCGATGCCGCGGGCAGTCTGCTGTGCCTGCGCGAGGACATCGGCCGCCACAACGCGGTCGACAAGGTGATCGGCTGGAGCCTACTGCGCGGCGAGCTGCCGCTCGAGAACCGCATCCTCGCCGTCAGTGGGCGGGCCGGCTTCGAGATCGTGCAGAAGGCGATCCGGGCGGCGATCCCGCTGGTGGTCGCGGTGGGCGCCGCCTCGAGCTCCGCCGTCGACCTGGCGCGCGCCGCGGGAATGGCGCTCCACACCTTCGTCGCGCCCGGGAGGGGAAACCTCCATGTTTGAACAACTGTTCAAAATCGAGGCCCCGGGTGGCGCGAGGTCGATGGAGTCGCCGGAGGCTTCGGGTGTCTGAGCCAGCGGCCGGTGGAGGTGAAGAAGGACCTCTGCCGGTCGGCGAGGAGCTCGAGTCCGGCCTCCTGTGCGCGCTGCGCCCGCACCTTCGCGGCGCGCGGGCGATCGAGGGCCTGCGCCTCCTCTCCGGCGGCGCCTCCCAGGAGAGCTGGTCCTTCGACGCCGTGCTCGACGACGGCAGGCGCCGCGGGCTCATCCTGCGCCGCGCACCCGGTGCGAAGCCGGGCCCCACGCTCCCCAAGAGAGACGAGGCCGGGCTCCAGGTGCTGGCGCGCGCCGCCGGCGTGCCGGTGGCGGAGATCGTCTACGTGCTCGAGGCGGGCGACGGCATCGGCGCGGGCTACGTGATGCAGCGCGTCGAAGGCGAGTCGATCGCACGCCGGATTCTGCGCGGCGACGAGCTCGCCCACGCGCGCACCGTGCTCGCCCGGCAGTGCGGCGAGGCGGCGGCGCGCATCCACTCGATCGACCGAGGCGTACTGCCCGAGCTGCGCGTGCTCGAGCCCGCCACTCTGCTCGATCACTACCGGCAGCTCTCCGACTCCTACGGCGATCCGCACCCGGTCTTCGAGTGGGCGTTCCGGTGGCTGGAGGAGCGCGCTCCACCCGCCGGTGATCTGCGCCTCGTCCACGGCGACTTCCGCCACGGCAACCTCATGATCGGCCCCGATGGCCTGCGCGCGGTGCTCGACTGGGAGGGCGCGCACCTCGGCGACCCGATGGAGGATCTCGGCTGGATCTGCGTCTACTCGTGGCGTTTCGGGGCCGAGCCCCCGGTCGGCGGCTTCGGACGGCGCGAGGACCTCTTCGCCGGGTACGAAGCGGCCGGCGGCGGCGAAGTCGACCCCGCGCACGTGCGCTGGTGGGAGATCTTCGGCAGCCTGCGTTGGGGGATCATCTGCCAGAGCCAGGGCTTCTCGCATCTCCAGGGCTACATCCGATCGGTCGAGCGGGCGGCGATCGGCCGCCGCTCGTCGGAGACCGAGGTGGATCTCTTGAACCTGATCCTGGTGGAGGAGGGGCTGTGAAGTGACCGAGCGGGGCCTCTCCGGAGAGGGCCGCTGATGCAGGACCGCCCGACCCTGCGCGAGCTGCTCGACGCCGCCGAGGACTACCTGCGCACCGACCTGCGCCCGCAGCTCGAAGGCCACGCCGCGTTCCACACCCTGGTCACCGCCAACGTGCTCGCGATCGTCAAGCGCGAGCTCGACGGCTTCGAGACCTGGAACGCCGCCGAGCTCGAGCGCCTGCGCGCGATCCTCGGCGGCGAGGGCGGCCTGCACGAGCTCAACGTCGAGCTCTGCCGCCGTATCCGCGCCGGCGAGATCCCGATCGACGATCCCCGCCTCCTCGACCACCTGATCCGCTCCACGCTGGCGAAAGTCGCGATCGACAACCCGCGCTACGCCGGTTACCAGAAGGCGCTGCGCCAGTGGCCCCAGTGCGCGCCGCCGGACGCGGCGACTTTCGACACCCGGCGCTGATTCCGGTCCGGCGCGCCTGAACGTTCATTCCTTCAGCACCGGCGCGTCGGTCACGGTCGGCGGACGAGCCCCACTCCCAGGATCAAGACCCCGGCGGCGAGCACGATCGCGCCCGCATAGGTGAGATAGATGAGGCCGTTCGGCTGCGTCGCGCCGGGCCGCCGTACATCACGGTCGGCAGGACGAGGAGGAGAGTGCGCGCGATGGGACGAGACTCACCGGTCATCGGTCGCTTCGCCCCGCGCTCGCCGCGATCGCTTCGAGCACGCGCGGCGGCGTCATCGGGAGCCGCGTCAACCGCGCCGACGTGGCGTCGGTGATCGCGTTCGCGATCGCCGCCGCGGTCGCGATCACCGGCGGCTCGCCGACGCCGCGCGCGCCCATGGGGCCGAGCTCGGCGGGGACCTCGACGATCTCGGTCTCGAGCGCGTGGGGCGACTGGTCGACGCCGGGCACCGCGTAATCCATCAGGCTCCCGGTCAGAAGCTGCCCGCCGTCGCCGTGCTCGAGGCCCTCGAACAGCGCCCAGCCCACGCCCTGAAGCGCCCCGCCCATCATCTGTCCCTCGACCGCCGCCGGGTTGATCGCACGCCCGGCGTCCTGGACGATGACCAGCTTGTGGAGGGTCACGTGCCCGGTCTCGCGGTCGACCTCGACCTCGGCGAGTTGGGCGCAGAAGGCGGGCGACTGCACCGCGTTCTGGTGGCGACCGTGGCCGAAGACCGGCGCGTGGCGGCCGCCGAAGCGCATGGTGCGCGCCGCGATCTTGGCGATCGGGATGGCCTGGTCGGGCGCGCCCCTGACCTGCACCTTGCCGTCGGTGATCTCGAGGTCGGCGACCGCGGCCTCGAGCATCTGGCCGGCGAGCTCGAGCGTCTGCTGGCGCGCCTCCTTGGCCGCGGCGATCGCGGCGGGACCCACCGTGTAGATCGTCTTCGATCCACCTGACGCGCCGGCGTAGGGCACGTTGTCGGTGTCGCCCGACACCACGCGCACCTTCGCGGGATCGATGCCGAAGGCCTCGGCGGCGAGGATGGCGATGGAGGTGTTCGATCCGGTGATGTCGACCGAGCCGACGTGGACGTGGAGCGTGCCGTCGCGCTCGATCGAGCAGCTCGCCGCGGCGGGCTCGGTGCCGCCCGGCCAGCCGCCGACCGCGACGCCCACGCCGCGGCCGGCCTTGCGGGCCGCGTCGCGGTTCTTCCACGCCGGGTGGTCGGCGAGCGCACGCAGCACCTCGCTCAATCCCATCGAAGGCCAGGGCGCGCGGTGCGCCATCGGGTCGCCGGGCCTGGCCGCGTTGCGAAGGCGCAGCTCGAGCGGGTCCATCTCCAGCCTGCGCGCCAGCTCGTCGAGCGCCTGCTCGAGCGCGAACGCCGCCTGCGGCGCGCAGGGCGCGCGGTAGGCGCCCACCGACGCCTTGAAGGTGAGGACCTCGCTCGCCTTGATGCGGAAGCTCGCGATCCTGTACGGGCTGCCGAGGAGGATCCCCGCGAGCCCGGCCATCCCGGCCGGATAGCAGCCGTCGTCCATCAGGAACTCGGCGTCGAGCGCGGTGAGCGTGCCGTCCTGCTTCGCGCCGACCCGCATGCGGATGCGCGACGCCGGCGCCGGGGTCCCGGCGGCGAGCTCCTCGCCGCGCGACAGCACCAGCTTCACCGGGTGTCCCACCGCGCGCGCCGCCAGCGCCACCAGCGGGTCGTGGAGCACGAACTTGCCCCCGAAGCCGCCGCCGACCGCCGTCGGCACCACGTTGACGTCGGACTCGGGGATGCCGAGCACCGAAGCGATCTCCTCGCGCACGTAGAACGAGGCCTGGGTCGAGGTGTAGACCGTCGCGCCGCCGGTCGCGGGATTGGGCGCGACCAGCACGGCGTGCGGCTCGAGGTAGGACTGGTGCACGCCGGCGGTCTCGTAGGTGGCCTCCAGCACCGCGGCGGACGCGGCGAGCTCCGCCTCGACGTCGCCCTGCGCGAAGGTGACCTCGCCGGTGACGTTGGAGGGCGCCTTCCTCGGCTTGTCGTCGGCGCCCACGGTCGCACCGTGCGCCGCCGCCTCGCCGGAGGATCCGGGCACGCCCTCGGGCCACACCAGCGGCGCGCCGGGCGCCATCGCCTCGTCGATCGTCGTCGCCGCCGCGAGCGGCTCGTAGTCGACCACCGTGGCCTCGGCGCCGTCCTCGGCCGCGGCCTCGGTCTCCGCCACCACCAGCGCCACCGGTTGGCCCGCGAACAGCACGCGATCGCGGGCGAGCAGCATGCGGTGCCGCGCCGCCGGCACCAGGTCGGGCAGGTCCTTCGCCGTGAACACCCGCACCACGCCGGGCACGGCGGCTGCTGCGACAGTATCGAGGCGAGTGATGCGCGCGTGCGGGTACGGGCTCGAGACCAGGCGCGCGTGAAGGGTGCGCGGCACCCACTGGTCGGTGCCGAACCGGGTGGCGCCCACCACCTTCTCACGGCCCTCGAGGAGCGGCCGGGACTTGCCGACGTAGGAGGTAGGGGATGCGGTCATGACCGCCGATTATAGGTGCAGGCGCGAGGTTCGCAGCTCCCGCGGCGCGCGCCACACGGGAGGGTGTGGGCCAGAGCTCGCGAGAAGATGACGGTCTACTTCCGTTTGAAGATGAAGAGGTGCTGCATCGGCAGCTCCTCCCACAGCTCGACCAGATCGAAGCCGGCGGGCTCCCACTCGGCGAGCACCTGCTCGACCGACATCCGGTGCTCGATCTTGATCTGGCGGGCGGTGTCGCCCTCGAGGCGGAACTCGACCAGCGCCACCCGGCCGCCGGGCGCGAGCGCCTCGCGCATCTTCGCGAGCACCGGCTCGGGCTGCTGCAGCTCGTGGTAGACGTCGACCAGGAGGATCCAGTCGATCGCCCCGGGCGGGAGCTTCGGGTCGTCGGTCTCGCCGAGGATGGGCACGATGTTGGTGATGCCCTCCTCGTGCGCGCCCGCCTCCAGGATGCGCAGCATCTCGGGCTGGATGTCGACGGCGTAGACCATGCCCTCCGGGGCGACCAGGCGCGCCATCCGGCGGCTGTAGAAGCCGCTGCCGCAGCCGAGGTCGGCGACCTTCTGGCCGGGGCGGAGCGCGAGCTTCGCGAGCAGCGCCGCCGGCGTCTCCTCCTGCTCCCGCGTGTCCCGCTCGAGCCACGGCGCGCCGTGGTAGGACATCACGTTCGCGATGCGGCGACCCTGGTAGATCGGTGCGGCCTCGGTCTCCTGCGCGCTCGAGCAGACCGCGGCCGCGAGGAGCGCCAGCGC
>DATKDQ010000089.1:0-8467 GCA_035544635.1 Thermoanaerobaculia bacterium | reverse complement strand
GGCTCGGCGCTGGGGCGCAGGTTCGGACTCGCGGCCGCCGGCCACCAGCCAGTCGTAGTAGAACCCCGCCCACAGGATCAGCGGCAGGCCGAACTTGAAGGGCAGGTCGAGCAGGTGCTTGCCGAGGCCCCAGAAGGTCTGCCCCAAGAGACCGTAGTTCTCGTCGCTCCAGGCACCGAGCTGGGTGGCGTAGGCGAACTTCACCCAGAAGACGAGGAGCACGACGTGAAAGAAGACCTGGACCAGCGACGCCCAGCCGGTCCGCGCCAGGCGGGTCTGCCACGGCACGCCCGGCACGGCCATGAACATCGCCCACAGATAGACGAAGGGGAAGTGCAGATCGGTGGTGCGCACCGAGTAGAGGAAGCCCTTGTCGGCGCGATGATCGTCGCGCGTGATCACCAGGTAGTGGATCTCCTGGCGCGGCCGCGTGTCGCTCTTCGGCGCGGGGTAGAGGCGCGTGTGGTCGGGGACCTCGGTGAGCCGCACCACGCTCTCGGCGCTCTCGCGCAGGAAGCGGTTGTAGAACGGCGTGATGGTGATCCAGACCAGCGCCGACGGCACCAGCCAGAGGGCGACGCCGCGTAGGAAGCGAGGGTAGGACATCGTCCTCCGTCGCGCCCCCAGGCGTTAGGACACCGCCCGTGCAACAGATGGCTCCGCGCCGTCCGCGGCGCCGAAGACATGGCTAGCGGAGGGAATGCTAAGCAGCATTCCCGGAGCTAGCCACGGCGAAGCGTTGCGCCCAGAAGATCCACAGCAGGACGGCGAACAGGATCACGATCGTCTGCCAGACCACGGTGTGCGAGTTGTCGAAGAAGACCGGGAAGTGCACGCCGGTGAGAAAGAGCGCGACCACGCGGATGAGGTTCACGATCTGGATGCCCACCATGCCGATCGCGAGCCCGGCCAGGCGGGCGGGCCAGGGCGCCGGGAAAGACAGGGTCGCCGACAGGAAGATGATCAGCGCCTCGACGCCGTTGCAGCCGTTCTCGATGTCGACGGCGAACTCCTCGCCGTAGACGCGCGTGCCTTCGATGCGGATCGGCTGCCCGATGACCCGGAGGACCACGGCGCTGGTGCGCGCCACCCCCGCCGTGAAGGGCACGATCACGTGGTCGTTGACCGGCTGCCAGGCGATGAGGGCGAACCCGCCGCCCAGGAGCACGACGAACAGGACCAGGAACTGGATCTCGCGCCGGTAGGAGCGCCAGCCGCGCGCCGGATCTGCGGGTGAGTGGGGCGTTTTCGCCATGACCGGGGGATTCTACAGTGATCGCCGCAGTTTGCTCACGTTCCCCAACACCGGCCAGTCGGGTCCGGGGCCAGGCTCCGCGATCACAGGGAAGGCCGCCACGGCCCAGTTTCTGCGATACGGTGCAGGGCGAGCCGTGGCCGCCGCGTTGACATCGCACCCGGGGGGTGCGTACCATCGCGCGAGCCTGGCCGGTCTTCCCTTCCCTTGGCCCAGAGCACGCCACTTCTCGACGCCCGACAGATGCGGCGCGTCCTGCGTCGCATGGCGGGCGAGATCATCGAGCGGAACCGCGACCTGCGCGAGCTGGTCCTGGTCGGGATCCGCACTCGCGGCGTGCCGATGGCCGAGCTGTTCGCGGCCGATATCGAGCGGCTCGAGGGGATCAAGGTACCGATCGGGCACCTCGACATCACGATGTACCGCGACGACCTGTCGGCCATCAGCCCGCAGCCGGTGGTCAAGGAGACCTGGCTCCCGGAGCCGATCGACGACCGCACGGTCGTGCTGTGCGACGACGTGCTCTTCACCGGCCGCACCATCCGCGCCGCGCTCGACGCGCTGATGGACTACGGCCGCCCGCGTGCGGTCCAGCTCGTGACGCTGATCGATCGCGGGCATCGCGAGCTCCCGATCCAGGCGGACGTGGTCGGGCGCAAGGTGACGACGAAGCCCGGGGAGCTGGTCAAGGTGAGCTTCGAGGATCTCGACGGCGAGAACAAGGTGGAAATCGTGGAGGGCGGTGCGTAGGTCGCGGCATCCGGGTTGGAGCCGCCCACCCCGTCGGCCCCGAGGGGGAGCAGCCTGCATGCTCCGGTCGGAGAGTGGCCGCGGGCTCCAGCCCGCCCGGGAGAGACGGGTCGAGGCAGTGGCGGAGCAGCGTTGAAGCGCACGGTCTGGAATCGCAGGCACCTGCTCGGCGTGGCCGACCTCGAGATCGCCGAGATCGAGATGATTCTCGACGCCGCCGACTCGTTCCTCGAGGTCGCGCGCCGTCCGATCAAGAAGGTGCCCACGCTGCGCGGCCGCACCATCCTCGGCCTCTTCTTCGAGCCCTCGACCCGAACCAGCTCGAGCTTCGAAATCGCCGCCAAGCGGATGTCGGCCGATTGGGTGAACTTCTCGACCGGCTCCTCCTCGCTCAAGAAGGGCGAATCGCTCCTCGACACCGCGAAGAATCTGGAGGCGATGGCGCCCGACATGATCGTGGTCCGCCACGCGCACGCGGGCGTGCCCGACATGCTGGCGCGGGAGGTGACCTGTGGCGTCATCAACGCCGGCGACGGCGCGCGCGAGCACCCGACGCAGGCGCTGCTCGACGCGTTCACCATCCGCCGCGAGAAGGGGAGGCTCCAGGGTCTCGAGATCGCGATCATCGGAGACGTCGAGCACAGCCGCGTGGCCCGCTCGAACGTCCTGCTCCTCACCAAGATGGGCGCGCGCGTGACGCTCGCGGGCCCGCGCAGCATGATGCCGCTCGAGGCGGAGGCGCTGGGCGCCGAGGTCGCCTACTCGGTGGAGGAGGCGGTGCGCGACAAGGACGTGATCATGATGCTGCGCATCCAGCTCGAGCGTCAGAGCCGCAGGATCTTCCCGTCGGTCAAGGAGTACTTCGAGTTCTTCGCGTTGACGCGCGAGCGCATGAAGACGGCGAAGGACGACGTGATCATCCTGCACCCCGGGCCGATGAATCGCGGGGTCGAGATCGCGTCGGACGTCGCCGACGGTCCGTACTCGCTCATCCTCGGGCAGGTGGCGAACGGCGTGGCGGTGCGGATGGCGGTGCTCTACCTGCTCGACGGGGCGCGCGGGGAGGGAGCTTGAGCGAGCGTTCGAGCGGAGGGGCCGGCGTGACGCTCCTCCTCCGCGGCGGCCGCGTGGTCGACCCGAGCCAGCGCCTCGACGCCGTGCGCGACATCCTCCTGCGCGACGGGGTCGTGGCCGAGATCGCGGAGCGAATCGACCTGGGCGACGCCAGCGGCGAGCGTGGCGGCGGCGACCGCGGCGGTCGGAGGGGTGGTAGGGGCGGCGCCGGCCGGGGCGTCGGCGCGGGCGACCCCGGCGTGCGCGTCCTCGACCTCGAGGGCAAGGTGGTGGCGCCCGGCTTTCTCGACATCCACGTGCACCTGCGTGAGCCCGGCCACGAGCACAAGGAGACGGTCGAGACCGGCACCCGAGCCGCGGCGGCGGGCGGCTTCACCGCGGTCGCGTGCATGGCGAACACGCACCCCGTGAACGATACGGCAGCGGTCACCGAGCACATCCTGTCGCAGGCGCGGCGCCACGGATATGCGCGCGTCTACCCGGTGGGCGCGGTCTCGAAGGGGCTCCAGGGCGAGGAGCTCGCCGAGATCGGCCAGCTCCACGCGGCGGGCGTGGTGGCGATCTCGGACGACGGACGGCCGGTGGCGAGCTCGGAGCTTCTGCGCCGTGCCCTCTCGTACGCGCGGCACTTCGCGCTCCCGCTGGTCCAGCACGCGCAGGATCTCGACCTCTCGGGCGAAGGCGTCATGCACGAGGGTGTGTTCTCGGCGCGCCTCGGCATGCCCGCGATCCCCGGGGCCGCCGAAGACGCGATGGTCGCCCGCGATCTCCTGCTGGTCGAGCTCACCGGTGGGCGCTATCACCTCCAGCACACCTCCACCGCGCGCAGCCTCGAGCTCATCCGCGACGCCAAGCGGCGCGGCCTCGACGCCACCTGCGAGGTGACGCCGCACCACCTCCTCCTCACCGACCAGGAGGTGCTGCGCAGCGGGCTCTCGACCGACACCAAGATGAACCCGCCGCTGCGCTCCGCGCGCGATCGCGACGCGCTGGTCGAGGCCCTCGCCGACGGCACGGTTGACGCCATCGCCACCGATCACGCGCCGCACCACGTCGACGAGAAGCGGGTGCCGTTCGCGATCGCGCCGTTCGGGATCGTGGGCCTCGAGACCGCGGTCGGGCTGTGCCTCGACCGTCTGGTGCGGCCCGGCACGATCGACCTCGCGCGCCTGGTCGACCTGCTCTCGTGCGGGCCGGCGCGGGTGATGGCGCTGCCGGGCGGGACGCTCGTCCCGGGGAGCCCGGCCGACGTCACTGTGCTCGATCTCGAGCAGGAGTGGACGATCGATCCGCTCCAGTTCCAGAGCAAGTCGCGCAACACGCCGTTCGCGGGATGGAAGGGCAGGGGCGCCCCGGTCCTGACCATCGTCGGCGGCAGGGTCGTCGAGGTGCCGGCCCCGTCGCGCTGACGCGCCGCCAGGGGGCAGACCGCCACCGACCGCCGCCTCCGTGTCGTCAGATGCGCAGCCCAATGCACGCCGAGCTCCTCTCCGTCGCCGTCGCCGCCGCGTACGCCGGCGGCGAGGTCCTCCTGCGCCTCTACGGCAGCGCCGATCTCGGTACCGAGGAGAAGGCGAAGAACGACCTGGTCTCGCGCGCCGACCGCGACAGCGAGCACGCCATCGTCGAGCGCATCCGGAGCGTCTACCCCGACCACGCGTTCCTCGCCGAGGAGGGCGGCAGGCGGGCCGGCTCGCGCGCCGGCGAGCTCGAGTGGATCATCGATCCGCTCGACGGGACGACGAACTTCCTGCGCGGCATTCCGTTCTTCTGCGTGTCGGTCGCGTGCATGTCGGGCGGCCGCCCGATCGCCGCCGTGGTGCTCGACCCGCTGCGCGGCGATCTCTTCACGGCGACGCGGGGCGGCGGCGCCGCTCGCGGTTCCTGTGCGATGCGGCTGCGCGATCGCGGATTCGAGACCGCGGTGCTCGCCACCGGATTCCCGTTCAAGGCGCACGGCGCGATCGACGCCTACCTCGCGCTCTTCCGCGACCTGTTTCTCGAGGCGCGCGCGATCCGGCGCTGCGGCGCTGCGGCGCTCGATCTGGCGTACACCGCCGCCGGCGTCTTCGACGGCTTCTTCGAGTTCCGGCTCTCGCCGTGGGACGTCGCTGCGGGCGCGCTCCTGGTCGAGGAGGCGGGCGGCGTGATCTCCGATCTCGAGGGCGGCGATCGTTGGCTCGAGGGCGGCAACATCCTCGCCGGGCCCCCCGGGGTGCACCGTCGCCTGCTCGAGATCGCGAGCCGGCACGCCAGCGAAGCGGAGCTCGACCGCCTGGTGCCCAGGAAGAGGGCCTGAGGGGGCCGGCGGATGCGCGTGCGGAGCAGGGGCCCGGCACCCTTGACCACCCCGGCGCCTCGCGAGGCGTGGGCGGGGCCGCCGCCGCCGCGGCGGCGCCTGGCCTCGCGAGTGGGCCTCGTCGCCTATCTCGCGTTCCTCGTCTTCGGTCTGGCGGTGACGCCGCGCGCGGTCGGCGATCTCCTTCATCGCGGCGAGCTGCCGCAGGCGCGTCTCACCCGCGATCGCATCGGCCATCGGCTCGCGACGCTGCGCGACGAGTTTATCCTGCTCGCCGAGGGCGTCGACGAGCAGCGCCGGCGCGTGGAGAAGATCCGGATCGCCTACGGGCTCGCTGCGTCGATGGAGCCGCTGCCGGTGAGCCGCGTCGATCCCAGCTCGTTTCCCTCCTCGATCTTCCTGCCGCAGATCGAGGAGACCGCCACGCTCGCCACCCGCATGCGCCTGGCAATCGTCGAGCTCGAGGCGAAGGTGGCGGGGCTGCGCGCTTTCGAGGCGGCGACCCCGGAGCGCGTCGCGTTCACGCCGGCGCTGTCGCCGCTCTACGGCGAGTTCGTCGTCACCTCCTCGTTTGGGTACCGCAAGAGCGCCTTCACCAAAGCCGACGAGTACCACTCGGGCGTCGATCTCGCCGCGGCGGTGGGGACGCCGGTGTTAGCGCCCGCGGACGGACGCGTGGTGTTCGTCGGTAAGTTCCCGGTCGCGCGCGACTCCACCTGGTGGCGGCTCGGCGACGTGGTGGCGCTGCGGCACGGCGAGGAGCTGCTGTCGATCTACGGCCACCTCGGCCGGACCAAGGTGCGCCGGGGCCAGAGCGTGACGCGCGGCGAGGTCCTTGCCGAGATCGGCGAGAGCGGCGTGATCGCGCATCCGCACCTCCATTACGCGGTGTGGCGGCGGGGCACCGTCGGCGGGACGGAGCGAGCGTTCGAGCCGATCGATCCGCGTCTCGTGATGCTCGATCGTCAGTGGGACGACGAGGAGGAGCTGCTCGCGAACGCGGCGGCGGCGCCGCAGAGCTTCGAGTACGAGCCCCTCCCGCGCCAACTGCGGTGACAGGTAACTCATTTCCGAAGGAGTATCCTGTCACCGCCTTTTCACAGCACTTTCAGAACGACTCCTTGGTCGTGACCAGCCATTGGACGCCGCGGCGCTCGCCGCTCCGGCCGTCGAGCGGGAACGCGACGTCGAGGTGGATCATCGTTCCCTGCGACGAGCGGCTCGAGCCGAGACGCAGGCCGACGCCGATGTCGCGCAGCGTCTCGTCGGCCTCGCCCGGGCGGGTCCCCGCGTACCACGCGCGCCCGGCGTCGACGAACACGGCGGCGCCGACGTGGAACAGGTCGAGCACCTCGAGGTCGGTGTAGAAGCGCTGCTCGACCGAGGCGAGGAGCCGGCGGTCGCCGTCGCGGAAGCGCATCGGATAGCCGCGCAGGCCGTTGTCGCCGCCGAGGAGGAGCTGTGTCTCGGGATCGAGGTTGCGCGCGGCGTCGAGCTGGACGCTGGTCGTGAGCTGGTGGCGGCCGAAGTTCGAGAAGTAGTGGCGCACCCGCGCCCCGGCGACCAGGTTCTCGGTCGAGTCGGTGTCGAAGCGCCCCTCTCCCCAGGCGCCGAAGAGGACGACGTGGCGCCCGCGCCGGGTCGCCGCGCCCTGCCTCCAGTCGAGCGAGAGGATCGCCTGGTCCGAGTCGGCGCCCCACGCTGCCGACGACCATCCGGCGCGCGCGCTCCACTGCGCGCCGAGGTTCCAGTCCTCGGTGCGCGCCAGCCGATCCATGTCGTGACGCTCGACGAAGCCGTCCTCGACCCACTGCCAGCCCACCCAGGGGTAGGCGACGGTGCGCGAGCCCGGGGTCGGTGTGCTCGATCGAGGCCCCTCCGCGCGCTCGCGCGGCGAGTCGAGTCTGCGCCGCGTGAGCGGGCCGGCGGATGGACCGGGTGCGGCGCCTCCGGGTCCCAGGCGCCCGCCGGGCCCGAGCTCCGCCGGCCCGAACGGTCCCGGCGGGGCGAGCGGATCGAGCCCCGCCGGCGCGTCGTGGAACCGGCGCTCGTCCCAGGTGAAGCCGGCGAGGAAGCGGTGCGCTCCGCTCCCGGTGTAGCCAGGCGACAGCCCGCCGCGCACTTCGAGGAACGTGGACTCCTGGACGAAGCGATCGGTCACCTCGCCGCGCGAGTAGAGCTTGATCAGCGCCTGGTCGGAGACCAGACGCGTGCCGGCGCTCCAGCGCGCGTCGAACGAGAAGAACGGGCGCTCGGCGTCGAGCGTGTAGCGGTGGCCGTCGCTGCGCTCCGCGACCTTCAGGGCGAGCTCGGCGCGGGTACCGAAGAGCGCCGGATCCTGGTAGCGAAGGCGGCGCTCGGTGCGGTCGGGGTCGTCGACGTAGGCGAGATCGACCAGCCGTCCGCTGCCGAGGAAGTTCGCGTCCTCGAGGCCGAACTGGACGGTGGTCGCCTCGCCCGAGCGGCGGAAGCCGGCGCGCGCGCCGAGCGTCCACACGTCGCGCGTGACGACCATCACGTCGACCTCGCGCCCGCGCACGCGCACGGGAGCGATGCAGGCGTCGTAGACGGTGCTGTGCTGGCGCAGGCGGCGCTCGCTCTCCTCGAGCGTGCGCGGGTCGAAGGGATCGCCGCTCCCGAACAGGAGCTCGCGCTCGAGGACCGACGGGCGGGTGTTGACGTGAATGCGGTTGGCGAGACGGTAGGGGAGCCGGGGTGGGCGGCTGTCGCCGTGGGCGGGCGTATCGAAGACGTCGAGGATGCGCAGGTCGATGCGGCCGACGATGCTTCCGGCGGGGATGTCGGCGAGCGCGACGGCCGCGCCGCCGACCTGCGCGCGCACGCGGTCGCAGAAGGCGCCGCCGCCCTCGGCGGCGCGTAGGGCCGGCGCGAACAGGGCGAGGATGACGAGCGAGCACCTGCCCGGCAACTCATGTCCGCGTCCCGCCGAACGTGGCTTCCGCGTCAGGCGCGCACGCGCCCGCCTCGTCCTGTCGTACGCCCGCCGTCGAAGGAAAGGCACCAAGCGGATCTCTACTCGGCTCGGCAGTATGGTACCGCAGCATAGGCCGGATGGGAATGAGGATGTC
>DATKDQ010000088.1:0-7423 GCA_035544635.1 Thermoanaerobaculia bacterium | reverse complement strand
ACGTTCCGGAGGCTACCGATCGCTTCGCTTGTCGATCATGTCGGCGAGCAGCGCTAGTAGGCTGATGTTGAGCAGAAACAGGACGAGGATCACCGTCTTGTCGGTGAGGTTGTCCTCGACCAGCACGTCCCACGCGATCGCCGCGGCGGTCGCCGCGCCCACCACGGCGATCACCGGCAGGAACACGCGGAGCGGCTCGAAGTAGAAGCCGGTCCGGAGAATGAGCTGGAGGAAGCCCAGCGTGTCGCGTAGGGGTCGGATCTTCGATCGTCCCACTCTCTCGCGGTACTGGATCGGCACGTAGCGCACGGTGAACCCGTTGACCAGCGCGATCAACGTCAGAGTGGTCGTGAAGCTGAAGCCATCGGGAAAGAACTTCCAGTAGCGCAGCGCCAGATCCCTGCGGAAGATGCGCATGCCCGAGTTCATGTCCTCGACGTCGCGTCCGACGAACCAACGCAGCGCCAGGCGGAGGAACCACTTGGCGATGCGCCGCGAATGCGGATAGATCACGTCGGCCGCGGTCCGCGCGCCGACCACCATGTCGGCTTCCGCGAGCATCCGCACCATCTCCCGGATCGCCTCGAGCGGGTAGGTCCCGTCGGCATCGACGATCAGGACCCACTCGCCTCGCGCGTGGCGCAGGCCGGTCTTGATCGCGGCGCCGTACCCGCGGTTACGCGCGTGGCGCACCACCTGGAGCGCGCCGGGCGTCCGGACCAGCAGCAGCTCGCGCCCGCCGCCGGGGGCTTCCGACCCAGCGGGCTCCGCGGATGACAGCTCGTCGAGCTGGGCGGCGGTCTGGTCGGTCGAGCCGTCGTCAACGACGATGATCTCGCACGCGCCGAGGCCGCCGAGCGCCTGGCGCAGGCCGCCGATCTCCGCCGCAATGGCGCGCTCCTCGTTGTAGCAGGGGATGATCACGGAGAGCCACGGTTCGCTCACGGTGCTTCCCTCTTCTTCCCGTGCGTCTCGAGCGGCCGCACCCGTGCGCCCGTTCCCGCTGCGTGGCCGGCGCTCGCCATGGGCGCGCAGCGGCGGCACGCAGCATCGTCGGAGCCGCGATCCGGCGGACCCGAGTACACCGCCCTATGCTGCCATGCCTTGGCTCCTGCCACGCCCCGAGCCGCTTTCCGCGAACGGCAGACGTGGTCTTACCGCCGACCTATCTGTACCGGGGCAAGCCGTATCCGCTGCGGATCGACCCCGCCTTTCAGCTCACCGCGCCCGGAGTGTGGAGCTCGTCGATGCGCTACGAAGGCCGCGGCGTCGCGTGGACCTTCTTCTTCAGCTCGGGCCGCCAGCTGGCGAGCGCTGTCACCGCGAGCACCTACCAGCGGGCTCTGCGTCCGCGGGCCGTAGATCGCGGCCAAACGGGTCACGCGCCGCCTGCCGCTGCCATCACGGTCTGGGTCCGGCGCGGCGACCCTCGCGACACCACGCGAGGCACGCTCATGGAGCTCGGTAGTCGAGGACCTGCTTGTCCTCGACGATCAGCCCGATGATGTCGGTGAGGAAGCGCTGATGCTCGGGATGCACCTGGTAGGCGCGCAGCGCCTCCTCGTCGGCGAAATCCATGACCAGCGAGAACGGATGTGCGTCGCCATCCCGGATGCTCCGGCCCACGCGCAGGTTGCGAACGCCGGGGATCGGTCCCAGCGTCTGCCTCGCCTGCTCGAGGAATCGCTCTTCCCGCTCGCGGCCCAGATCGGCGCGCAGCCGGATCAGGACCAGGTGACAGATCACTTCGTACCTCCGAGCGCCCGCCGCAGCACCGCGCACAGCTCATCGCACGCGGCGGCGCCCCGCTCGAGCACGTGACCCATCGCGAAGAAGTTGTGGATCTGGCCATCGTAGCGCTGGTGCGTGACCGGCACGCCGGCCTCGCGCAGGCGCGCCGCGTAGGCCTCGCCATCGTCGCGCAGAGGGTCGTACTCCGCGGTCACGACGTGCGCCGGCGGCAGCCCGGCGAGGCTTTCGGCCCGCATCGGCGACGCGCGCGGATCGCGCCCCTCGACCGCCGGATCGGCCAGATAGTGATGCCAGAACCAGGCCATCGCGTTCTTGGTCAGCAGGTATCCGTCCGCGTTCTCGCGATAGGACGCGGTGTCGAAGCCGTAGTCGGTGACCGGACAGAGCAGGAGCTGAAAGACGAGCCGCGGCTCGCCGCGGTCGCGCGCCATCTGAGCCACCACCGCCGCCAGGTTGCCCCCCGCACTGTCGCCCGCCACGGCGAGCCGCGCTGGATCGATCCTCAGCTCCGCGCCGTGGGCTGCGACCCAACGCGTGGCGGCGTAGCAGTCCTCGGCCGCCGCCGGGAACCGCACCTCGGGGGCGAGCCGGTAGTCGACCGAGACGACCACGGCGCCCGAGCCCTTCGCCATCGCTCGGCACAGGTGGTCATGGGTCTCGAGGTCGCCGATCACCCAGCCGCCACCGTGAAAGTAGACGACTCCGGGAAACGGGCCGTCACCGCCCTCGGGCGTGTACACCCGCGCACCGACGGTGACGTCGTCACCGGCCAGGATGCGGCGGTCCTCGATGCGCGCCACCGGCACGCCGATCGTCGGGGGCCGCATGTCGAGGTACATCTGCCGTACCGCCGGAACCTCCATCTCCTCGATCGGCGGACCGCCGGCGGCCGCCAGCATGTCGAGAAGGGCCTGGACTTGAGGATCGAGGGCCATGGATGAGCCTCCTGCAGTTCGAGATGAGAACGCCTGGTGCTTCGCCGCCGTGGGTCGAGCGCAGAAGTCTACCGCTTCGGATACCATCCCGCGGTCGCCGGCTCGCTTCGGGCGTGGTGCTTACCACGCCCTACGCTCGTAGGACTTGGGCGCCGAGGACGGTGCATGTCGCCCGTCCACTACATGGACGGGCTCCCACACGGAGGAGCTCCCATGTCGCTAGCGGGAAGGATCGCGCTCGTCACGGGAGGAGGTCGCGGCATCGGGCGTGCCATCAGTCTCGCGCTCGCCGAGGACGGTGCCGACGTCGCCGTCAACTATCGCCGTGACCAGGGTGCCGCGCTCGAGACCGTCGCCGAGATCGAGAAGATGGGCCGCCGCGCGCGGGCGTACGCCGGCTCGGTCGACGATCTGGAGGCGAACGAGCACATGATCGACGCGGTCGCGCGCGACCTCGGCGACGTGGACATCCTGGTCAACAACGCCGGCATCGCGAGCCGCGGACAGACCGTCGAGGAGACCGACCCGGCGGAGCTCGAGCGCGTCGTCCGCATCCATGCGCTCGGACCCCACCACCTCTGCAAGCTGGTGATCCCGGGCATGAAGAAGAAGGAGCGCGGCGACGTGATCATGATCTCGAGCGTCGCCACGCTCGGCTACGGCGCCCGTGGCGCCCCCTACAACATGGGCAAGGCCGCCATGGAAGCACTCGCCTTCACCCTGGCCAAGGAGGTCCGCGACGACGGCGTCCGCGTCAACGTCGTCGCGCCCGGGCTAGTCGAGACCGAGATGGGCCGCCGCCTGATGCGAGCCCGCACCGGTGTCACCGACCTACGCCAGCTCGACGCCACCATGCCGTTCGGCCGGGTGTGCCAGCCGGAGGACGTCGCGAACGTGGTCCGATTCCTCGTTTCGGATGGCGCCAGCTACGTGACCGGCCAGAAGATCAACGTGGACGGCGGCGGGTCGTAACCCCTAGCCGGCGCCCGCTTGCGGGCGCTACGCCGTCACGCACCGTCCTTCGACGTGATGTCGTAGGTGATCATGAAGCCGTTGGTCCCCTTCGACTCGAACGGCTTGGCGCCCACTCTGTAGGCCTGGATCTCGTTCGGCATCAGCACGAAGCCGTCGTTGCGCGGGGCCGCGAAGTACTGCAGGTTCTTGATGACCGTCGGCTCGGCCGTCATCGCACTCGGGTTGTGCACCAGCACGACTTCGCCCGCCTTGCCGCCGTCGAGCTTCGCCACGGCACGGCTGTCGCTGGCGCTCCACTCGATCGGAGCGTCCTTGCCGATGGTGAAGGAAGCCCACTCGACCGGGAACACCTTGGGGATGATGGTGGTAATGGCGTCGCGCTGCTCCTTGGTGACGGAGGGCTCGAAGGTGATCTCCGCCCATTCCGTCTTGCCGTCGCCGAAGTCGTCTCCGAGGTCGCCCGCGATCCAGAACTTCAGGCCGTCGAGCCGAGTCGGCCCGAAGCTGCCCTTGTTGACCCGATATCCCATGTTGAACCTGCAGAAGTGGGGCTCGCCATGCTCTGCATGCGCCGGCGACGGCGTGGTCGAGAAGTAGCACGGGCAAAACATCTGGCAGGTGCAGGCCTCGATGACCGTCGCGTTGAACGACCAGTCAGGCCCTGCGGCTTGACCCTCGGTCGAGGGAGAGACCAACGCCATGAGCAGCAGGACGCTCAGAACGGCTGCTCCGGGGATGAGGGCACTCAGCTTGAGGTGGTTCATGGCTCCTCCTCGAAAAGGCGCTCGCGGGGGTGGTGTTGGGAGCGACGACTCAGATCGCCCTGTCGAGTCGCGCCGCGGGACTGCAGATCTCGAGACGTCCGAGCCCATCGCCTGCCACCTTGCTCACGCCAGGTTTGATGTCCTGACCGTACCGCCGCCCGCGGGGGGTGTCAAGAGGAGCGAGTCCCCGAGGCGAGCGCCTGCTCGAGATCCGCGACCAGGTCCTC
Source organism: Thermoanaerobaculia bacterium (assembly GCA_035544635.1). GTDB lineage: Bacteria > Acidobacteriota > Thermoanaerobaculia > Multivoradales > Multivoraceae > DATAFT01. The sequence goes on along the minus strand of DATKDQ010000088.1, from coordinate 2,770 downwards.
CGGGGCCTCGATCCCGATCGAAACCCGCAGCAGGTCGACCGGAAGCCCCGAGTCCGGGCCTTCGATCGACGCGCGGTGCTCGATCAGGCTCTCGACTCCGCCCAGGGAGGTGGCCTGCTTGATCACCCGCGTGCGCGAGGCGACCGCCCGCGCCGCGTCCTCACCTGCACGAACCCGGAAGGACAGCAGGCACCCGAAGCCGCCCTGCATCTGGCGGGCGGCTACCTCGTGGCCGGGGTGCTCCGGAAGGCCGGGATAGAAGACCTGCGACACCGCCGGATGCGCGGCGAGTGCCTCGGCGACCCGCTGCGCGCCCCGGCTCGCCGCGGGAGCGCGCAGATAGAGGGTGCGCATGCCCCGCAGCAGGAGCCAGCTCTCGAACGGGCCGAGAACGGCGCCGCGCGATGCTCGCTCGCGACGAATGCGCGACCACAGCTCGTCGCGCCGCGCGCACACCAGCGCGCCCGCGAGCACGTCGCTGTGCCCGTTGAGCTGCTTGGTCGCGGAGTGGAGAACCAGATCGCAGCCGAGTGCGATCGGGCGGGTGTGAACCGGGGTGGCCACCGTGGAGTCGACGGCGATCACCGCTCCCATGCTCTGCGCGATCGCCGCCGCCGCCTCCAGGTCGGTGACGTCGCAGGTCGGATTGGCCGGCGTCTCGACCCAGACCAGGCGGGTCTCGCCGCGGCGCATCGTTCGCGCCAGCGCTCCGAGATCGCCGCTGGGCACCAGGTCCAGGCGGATCCTTCCTTCCCGCGCCAGACGCTCGAGGAAGCTCCGGAGCGCCCAGTACATGGGCGAGCCCGCGACCACGTGCGCGCCGGGATCGAGGCTGTCGAGCACGGCTGCGGCCGCCGCCATCCCGGACGCGAAGAGAAGCGCCTGCTCCCCACCTTCGAGTGCGGCGAGCAGGGCTTCCGCCTGCTCATAGGTGGGGTTCTCGTCGCGGGTGTAGCCGCGACCACCGGGGTACGAGCCGTCCTCGGCGCGCTCGAAGGTCGTCGATGGGTGGATTGCGGGTACCAGACCCCGGGTGGAGGGCTCCCACCAGCCGAGCGCCTGGGCGGCAAGGGTCTCGGGCCGGAGAGCGCGGGCCGCATCGCAGTCACCGGTGGCGGCGCGGGCTCGGCCTCCCGGTCGCCCCGGGACTCGATTCTCGTCGTCCCCCACGTCCTACTCCTCGGGAGGATCCGCGATCTCCGCGTACCCCCTGCCGGTGAACTGGAGCAGGCAGAACCCGTGACCCCAGGGATCCGCCATCATCGCCATGCGCCCCCAAGCGTGATCGGAGATCTCGCTCTCGCGCCGCGCGCCGGCGCGCTCCGCCTTCTCCATGCCGCGTTCGAGGTCTTCGACGACGAAGTCGAGGTGCACGGGGGTCCAGTGACGCTGGTAGGAGCGGTTCTGCCCCGACCCCGCGAACGGCGTGCTGCCGGGCGCCTTCCCCAGCAGATAGATCGGCGCCGTGGCGCCCAGGAGCTCGACCGCCGCCGACCCGAAGCGTCGCGCGATACGCAGATCGAACGCACGGACGTAGAACTCGACTCCCCGCTCGAGGTCGGCGACGTCGATGTTGACCAGCAGCTCGGCCACCTCTTCACGCCTCTCCGATCGCCGCTCTCCCCGCGCTTCGAGACCGCTTCGCTCGCTGCCCGGCACGTCCCGCTCCGCGCACGAGATGCGGCGCCGTCCACCGCCCCGCCCTCGGCCCCCGCGCTACTCGCTTCCCGTCAATGCCCGCACCGGGAAGGGCGGGCGCTGGGGCCTGCGGCGCGGGTTCTTCTCCAGCTCCTCGAGCGCGATCTCGATCGCCTTCTCGAGCTGTGGGTCGCGGCCGGCCTCGAGCTCCGCGGGCCACTGCTCGACCTCCACGTCGGGCGGCACGCCCTCGTTCTCGACGATGAAGCCGTCCTCGGTCCAGATCGCCAGGTTCGGCGCGGTCACGAAGCCGCCGTCCATGAGCACCGGGAAGCCCAGGACACCGACCAGGCCGCCCCAGGTCCGCCGACCCACCAGCGTTCCCAGCTCGAGCTTGCGGAACATCCAGGGCAGGAGGTCGCCGCCCGAGCCCGCCGTCTCGTCGATGATCATCACCTTGGGGCCGTGGATCGCGGCCCCCGGCGTCTCCACGTCGGCGCCGTAGCGCGTCGCCCAGTAGGAGATGAACGGCCGGCGCAGGTGGTCGATGTAGTAGTCGGCCACCTGCCCACCGCCGTTGTGCCGCTCGTCGACGATGATCGCTTCCCTGCCCGCCTGCGGGAAGAAGTAGCGCTTGAAGTAGGTGTGGCCGAGGTTGGTGGTATTCGGCACGTACACGTACGCCACTCGCCCGTCGGTCGCCTCGTGGACACGGCGCAGGTTGCGCTCAACCCAGTCGCGACTGCGCAGCGCAGCCTCGCTCTCGACCGGCACCACCGTCACCGTGCGCGAGCCTCTGCCGTCCGGCGCGGGGCCGACCGTGATCTCGAGGTTACGCCCCGCGGTCTTCTCGAACCGGCTGTAGACGTTCTCGGGGGGCACCAGCTCACGTCCGTCGACGGCGAGCAGATACTCGCCCGTCACCACGTCCACGCCCGGGGCGGTGAGCGGTGCGCGCAGATCGGGGTTCCAGTTGAGTCCGCCGAAAACGTTGGCGAACCGATAGCGACCGTTCGCCACCTCGTAGTCGGCGCCGAGCAGTCCCCCCGGCACCGGGTCGCGATCGATGCGCTCGGCGCCGCCGCCCACGCGGTGGTGCCCGACGGCGAGCTCGCTCGACATCCACTGGATG
>DATKDQ010000087.1:0-2210 GCA_035544635.1 Thermoanaerobaculia bacterium | reverse complement strand
TCGTCTTCGGCGCCGCGATCCAGCCGGCGTACTTGCCGGGCTCCCACTGCGGCACCATCAGCGACTCGATGAACGCCTTGTCGTCGGGGCTCGGGAGCCACTCGCCCGAGCGGCGCTTCCACTCGTCCTCGGCGATCGCCTCGCCGGCGGGGGTGGCATGGGTGCCGGCGAAGACGCCCATCTGCCGGTGGAAGGCGACGCTCGGTAGGCGCAGCTCGAAGGGGATGCCGCTGGCCTGGATGATCTTGTTCCAGCGCCCGACGCCGAGGTTGCAGTCGTCGGTGAAGTCGTCGCGCAGCCGCGCGTTGAGCGCGTTGAGCGCCGGCTCGGCGAGCACCACCAGCCGCCCGTCGCGCGGCTGGAGCACCTCGTAGGTGCTGGTGGCGAGCTGGTGATCGTCGTCGATCTCGGTCTCCTTGAAGCGCCCCTTGAGACCGGCGTTGAAGAAGTTCGCCGCGTTGGTCGACAGCTCCGACCCGAAGAGGTCGAGCGTCAGGGAGTAGTGCAGGTTCATCTTCTTCTGGATCGTCGGCAGGTCGATGACCCCCAGCACGCGCACGCGATCGACGTCGTAGGGGTCCTCGATCCCCGCCTCGCGCATCGCCTCGCAGGTGCGCTCGACGATGCGGGACACGCCGTTCTCGCCGACGAACATGTGGAACGCCTCCTCGGTGAGCATGAAGCGGCAGGTCCGCGACAGCGGATCGAGGCCGGACTGCGCCAGTGACTCGAGCTGCATCTTGCCGTCGCGGTCGGTGAAGAAGGTGAACAGGTAGAACGACAGCCAGTCCGGCGTCTCCTCGTTGAACGCTCCGAGCATGCGCGGCGAGTCGTCGCTGCCCGACCGGCGCCGCAACAGCTCCTCGGCCTCCTCGCGGCCGTCGCGCCCGAAGTACTTCTGCAGCAGGTACACCATCGCCCACAGGTGCCGTCCCTCCTCGACGTTCACCTGGAACAGGTTGCGCATGTCGTAGAGCGAGGGCGCGGTCTTGCCCAGGTAGCGCTGCTGCTCGACCGACGCCGGCTCGGTGTCGCCCTGGATGACGATGAGGCGCCGCAGCATGGCGCGATACTCGCCCGGCACCTCCTGCCAGGCGGGCTCGCCGCGGTGCGCGCCGAACGGGATCTGCCGGCCCGGAACCTGCGGCGCGAGCAGGATCCCCCAGCGGTACTGCGGCATCTGGACGTAGTCGAACACCGCCCAGTGCTCCGGGCCCTGCGACTCCACGCGCACCGCGGTGCGCAGGTAGACGTCGGCGGTCTGGAACCCCTCGGGGCCCATGTCCATCCACCAGTCGAGGTAGCCGGGATGCCACTTCTCGAGCGCCTTCTTCACCCGCGCGTCGCCCGCGAGGTCGACGTTGTTGGGGATGCGTTCCTTGTAATCGACCTGTTCCGCCATGTCCTTCGTCCTCTCCTGTTGCCGGCTTCTAGACTCGCTCCGGGTCGAACGCCGGGCGCAGGCCGGTCCCGTACTGCTTCAGCGCTCCGTCGGCGCCGACCGCGTTGGGCCGCTGGAAGATCCAGTTCTGCCACGCCGAGAGCCGGCCGAAGATCTTGGTCTCCATGGTCTCGGGGCCGGCGAACCGCAGGTTCGCCTCGAGCCCGGTCAGAGAGTCCGCGGAGAAGCTCGTGCGCTCCTCGATCGCGATGCGGATCTCGTCCTCCCAGTCGATCTCGTCCAGGATGGCGGTCACCAGCCCCGCCTCGGACGCGCCCTCGGCCTGGAGGTCGGAGCCGGCGAGCTCCCGCGCCGCGGCGAAGCGTTCCGGCTCGCCGAGGAAGCGGGTCTCGAGCCGCGACAGCCCGTTCGACATCGGCAGCGCCCCGAAGTTGAGGCCGGACAGGCGCAGGCTCGCCGGCGGATTCGCGTTGCCCTCGAGCTCGCCCTCCAGCATGTAGGCGCGATCGGCGGCGAACACCAGCTCCGCCAGGACCCCCGCGAAGCAACTTCCGGGCTCGATCAGGGTGAACAGCGTGCGCGCGGTGAGGTCGATGCGCTTCAGGACGCGCTTCCAGTAGGCGAGGATCTCGCGCACCAGCCAGTGGCCGGCGTTGCGCTCGAGGAAGGCGTCGTGCGCCGCGACGCGCTCGAGGTCCCCGGCGCTGGCGAGCACCAGGAGCCCGAGCCGGGTCTCGTTGACGCGCAGGTGGAGGATGGCGTCGTCGAGCTCGCGCGCCAGCGCGAGCGGCCAGAACCGCGCGCCGAG
>DATKDQ010000086.1:0-17011 GCA_035544635.1 Thermoanaerobaculia bacterium | reverse complement strand
CCGACGCCGGGCGGATGAGGCGGCCGGTCGCGAGCTGCTCGAAGCAGTGCGCGGTCCAGCCGGCGACCCGGCCGATCGCGAAGGTGGGCGTGAACACCTCCTTGGGCAGGCCCAGGCCGTGGAGCAGGAGCGCGGTGTAGTACTCGACGTTGGTCTTGAGTCGCTTGCCCGGCTTGGTCTCCTCGAGCAGCCGCAGCACGGTGTCCTCGACGGCGCGGGCGAGCGCGTGGAGCTCGGCGGCCTCGCCCTCGTCGGCGAGCGTGCGCGCCGCCTGCGACAGCACGTCGGCGCGCGGATCGCGCACCTTGTAGACGCGGTGGCCGAAGCCCATCAAGCGCTCGCCGCGCTCGAGCATGGCGCGCACGTGAGCCTCGGCCCTCTCTGCCTCGCCGATCTCGAACACCAAGTCGAGCGCCGGCCCGGGTGCGCCGCCGTGAAGCGGCCCCTTGAGCGCGCCCACCGCGCCCACCACCGCCGACACCACGTCGGACCGCGTCGAGATGATGACGCGGGCGGTGAAGGTCGAGGCGTTCATCCCGTGGTCGACCACCGTGTTGAGGTAGGTGGTGAGCGCGCGCTCGCGCCGGGGATGGGGGCGCGCGCCTTCGAGCATGTAGAGATAGCTCGCGACGTGACCGAGCGAGGGATCCGGCGCGATCGGCTCCTCGCCGATCGAGAGCCGCCGGTAGGCGGCCACCAGGGTGGGGAAGGCCGCGACCATGCGCAGCGCGTCCTCCTTCGGATCGCCCGAGCCGCGCGCCGTCCTCGGCGCCGAAATGGTGCGAGCGGAGGGCGTGGTATCCACCACGCCCGGAGCGAGCGAGAGCGTCGACGCGGCGCTACGCAGCGCGTCCATCGGGTCGGCGCCGGCCCGAGCCGCGGCGCGGAGCAGATCGAACGTCGGCGCGGGCAGCTCGCGGCGGTCAGCCAGATCGCGCCGGAGCCGGTCGAGGTCGCGGCGGCTCGGCAGGGAGCCCTCCCAGAGCAGGTGGACGGTCTCCTCGAAGGTGGCGGTCGGCGCCAGCACCTCGACCGGAAGGCCTGCGAGGATGAGCTTCCCGGCCTCGCCGTCGACGTGAGAAAGCCGGGTCTCGGCGGCGACGACGCCCTCGAGCCCGGAGGTGAACGGGGTCGCGGTGGGGGTCATGGACGTCCTCCTTCCCAGGTCCCGTGGCCCATTGTGGGGGCGTCTCTGATATATTGTCAACGTTGATTGGAGCGTCAATATAAAGGCTCGCCCGCCGCTCTCACGCGGGCGGTCTGGTCGCGGCCCCGATCCATCCATGAGCGAGCAACGAACGAGTGAGCGTCTCGAGGAGTCCGGCACGCTCCTCACCGCGGCCGAAGCGGCGCGCGCGCTCGGCATCAAGCCCTCGACGCTCTACGCCTACGTGAGCCGCGGGCTGCTCCACTCGCAGGCGGGCCCAGATGCGCGCTCGCGGCGTTATCCGCGCGACGAGGTCGAGCGGCTGCGCCTGCGCCGCGACGGCCGGCGCGACCCCACCGAGGTCTCCCGCGAAGCGCTGTCGTGGGGCTTGCCGGTGCTCGAGTCGGCGATCACGCTGATCGGCGACGGCGCCCTCTACTACCGCGGGCTCGAGGTCGGCGCGCTGGCGCGCGAGCGCCGCTTCGAGGAGGTGGCGGCCCTGCTCTGGCTGGGCGAGCTCTCGCGCGCCGCGGACCTCTTCCCGGCGCGCCCGGTCGAGCTGCCCGCCACCTGGCGGCGGGTGCTCCACTCGCTGCGCGATCGCCATCCCGGCGAGCGGCTCCAGGTGGTGCTGCGCTTCGCCGCCAGCGAGGACCCGGCGGCGATGGATCTTCGCCCCGAGCGCCTGGCGGCGTGGGGGGCGCGTCTCCTCGCCCTCCTGATCGCGACGGTCGGGGGCCGGCGCCATCGCGCTGGCGAGCCGCTCCTCGGGCCGCTTCGCGAGGCGTGGACGCCGGACGTCGCCGGCGGCGAGCGGCTTCTCCACGGCGCGCTCATCCTGTGCGCCGACCACGAGCTCAACGTGTCGTCGTTCACGGCGCGGTGCGTCGCGTCGGCCGGTTCGAACCCCTACGAGGCGCTGGCGGCGGCGCTCGGCGCGCTGCGCGGCTTTCGCCACGGCGGCCATTCGGATCGAGTGGAGGAGATGCTGGCCGAGCTCGGCCTGCACCGGGTCATCGAGGGGCCGGTGCCGGCGCACGAGGTGCGGCGCCTGGTCGAGGAGCGCCTGCAGCGCGGGGAGCGCATCCCCGGGTTCGGCCAGCCGCTCTACCCCGAAGGCGATCCACGCTGGCTCGTCCTGCTCGATCTGCTCGACGCGACGTTCCCGGGCTCCGCCGTGGTGGCAGCGGCGCGCGCCGTGGCCGCCGAGGTCGAGAGCCTCATCGGCCAGCGTCCGACCGTCGACTTCGCGCTCGCGACGCTCTCGCTCGAGCTCGGGCTCGGCCCCGGCGGCGCCTTCACCGTGTTCGCGCTGGGACGCACCGCGGGCTGGATCGGCCACGTCATCGAGGAGTACGCGCGCGGGCAGCTCATCCGTCCGCGCGCGCGCTACACCGGGCCGATGCCGCGTGGCGGGCCGGTGCCGCCCGCGAAGGACTTCCCCGGCGAGCGCCTCTGACTTCGCGAGGATCGGCCATGGTCGCTGCCGCCGTCGCCGGCCATAGAGCAGGCGCTTTGCGACATAATCGCCAGTCACCAATCGCCGGGCTCGCCGCGAACAGTCATGACCGCGCCGCACGTCTCGATCGTCGTACCCGTGTTCAACGAGGAGCGGAGCCTGCCGGACCTGGTGCGCGAGATCGGCCAGGCCATGGCGCCGCTGCCCTGGAGCTACGAGGTCGTCTTCGTCGACGACGGCTCGACCGACCGCAGCCGCGAGGTGCTCCACGAGCTGGCCGCGCGCGACGGCCGGCTGCGCGTGGCCGCGCTGCCCGAGCACCGCGGGCAGTCGGCCGCGCTCGCGGGAGGCTTCCGCCTGGCGCGAGGCGGAGTGGTGGTCACGCTCGACGCCGACCTGCAGAACGATCCGGCCGACGTGCCGCTCCTGTTCGCCGCGCTCGAAGGCCCGACCGCCCTCTACTCCGATGGGTCAGGCGTCGCCGTGGTCTCGGGAGTGCGCCGCCAACGCCAGGACGACTGGCTGCGGCGAGTCTCGTCACGCGTCGCCAACGCCGCGCGGCGCGCCGTCCTCGACGACGGGGTGACCGACGTCGGCTGCTCGCTCAACGCCTATCGCGCCGAGTACCTGCGCCAGGTCCCTGCGTTCGACGGGTTTCACCGCTTCCTGCCCGCTCTGATCCAGATGGCCGGCGGCATCGTGCGCGAGGTCGACGTCGGCCACCGTCCACGGATCCACGGAACCAGTAAGTACGGCGTTCACGACCGCCTGTGGCGAGGCATCGTCGATCTCCTGGGTGTGCGGTGGATGCAGCGCCGCTGGATCGATCCCGGCGCCGCACGAGAGGAGCTTCCATGCCCGTCGACAAGCTCTGGCTGGCAGTCGGCTTCCTCGGACAAGCCGTCTTCTCCGCTCGTTTCATCGTCCAGTGGATCGCCTCCGAGCGCCGCCGGCAGAGCGTGATCCCGCTCTCGTTCTGGTTCCTGAGCGTGGGCGGGGCGATGATCCTGCTCACCTACGCCATCCATCGCCGGGATCCGGTGTTCATTGCCGGGCAGGCCGCCGGCATCCTGGTCTACCTGCGGAACCTGTGGCTGATCCTGCGCCAACGGAAGGCGTGACCCGGGGCGCAGCGGCGGCCCGCGGCGGGGAAGGCGGCTGGCGATGGGCGGCGCGCTGGCGTGACCACCGGCGGACCGACCTCGCCCTGCTCGCGCTGCTCGCGGCCTGCGTCGTCTTCCCGGGGCTCGGCGCGCGCGACCTGTGGAACCCCGACGAGCCCCGCTACGGCGAGGTGGCGCGCGAGATGCGCGAGAGCGGCTCGTTCCTGGTGCCGCAGTTCAACCATCGTCTCTACACCCAGAAGCCGCCGCTCATGTTCTGGTCGATCGCCGCCTGCGCCGCGGTGCTCGGCAGGCTCGACGAGGTCGCGGTCCGACTGCCCTCGGCGCTGGCGGCGATCGGGAGCGTGCTCCTGGTCCATGCGCTGGGTCGCCGGCTGTTCGATCGGCGCGCGGCGTGGATCGCGGCCGCGGTGTTCCTGACCAGCGCCAAGATCCTGTGGCAGGCGCGGGTCGGCCAGATCGACATGCTGCTGACGTTCCTCGTCCTGTGCGCCGTCTTCTGCTGGATCGAGGGCGTACTCGAGCGGCGCCCCGCGCTCTCGTACCTCTTCTTCGCGTTCGCGGGTCTCGCCACCCTGGCCAAGGGCCCGGTCGGGCTGTTGCCGCCGCTCCTCTCGCTGCTCGCGTTCATGACCGTGACGCGCGACCGGCAAGCTCTCCGCGATCTGAGGCTCGTGCGCGGCCTCCTGTTGTGGGCGGTCATCGTTCTCCTCTGGCTGGCGCCGGCGATCGCCGTGGCGGGGCGCGCCTACGCCGACGAGATCCTGGTGGGCCAGAACGTCGCCCGCTTCTTCGCCCCGACCGCGCACCTCAGGCCGTCCTGGTACTTCGGGATGGTGCTGCCGATCGACTTCCTGCCGTGGTCGTTCTTTCTCCCCGCGGCGCTCGCCGGCGCACGATGGCTCGACGCGCGCCAGCGGCGCTGGGTGCTGATGCTGCTCTGCTGGGTGGCGGTGACGTTGATCTTCTTCAGCCTCTCTCCGGGGAAGCGCACGGTGTACATCCTGACCATGTATCCGGCGCTCGCACTGCTCAGCGGTGCCGGGCTCGCCGCGCTGTCGCGGGCGGGGCGGCGCGCTCGAGCATGGCTCGCCGTGCCGGCGGGAGCGCTCGCCGTCCTGTTGTGGGGGATCGCGCTCGCGGCCCCGGCGGCGGCCACGACGGCCTTCGTGCTGGCGCTGCGGCCAGAGCGAGCGGCGCAGATGGTGACGGCGATCGCGGCCGGCGTGGCGGTGACCTACGTCGCGCTCTTCGTCGGCATCCTGCCGCGGCTCGACTCCGAGCTGTCGCTGCGCCCGCTGGCCGAGCGAGTGGCGCGCGACCTGCCGGAGAGCTACGAGCTGGCGTCGCTTCAGGAGATGGAGGGCGGGCTACTCTTCTACGGGAGCGGTTCTGCGCGCGAGCTCTGGAGCGCGGAGGAGCTCCACTCCTTCCTGGCGAGCGATCGTCGCTTCTGGTTGGTGGTGGATCCCGACGTGCTGGGGATGGTGACCCTGCCGCCCGGGCTCCCGCTCGATCTGGTCGCGCGGCAGGGGACGCGCGACGACGGGGTGCGGATCTTCTCCGCTCCGACGCGATGAGCTTCCTCCTGGCTGCCCGAGCAGGGCGCCCTGGCTTCGTGCGCTACGCCGCCGGGGTGGCCGCGATCGGGTTCCTGTATCTCCTGCTCTCGATCGTCGTCGCCGTGGTCCTGTTCGGCGCGGCGGGAGAGGGAGCCGACCCTGCGAACGTCCCGATGCTGCCGCTCGGCCCCGCCAGTCCCGCCGCGACGATCGCTCTCCTCCTCCTGCCCTCGATCGCGGTGCTCCTCGGCGTCGTCGCCGTCACTCGTCTGCTGCTGCGGCGGCCCGCCGCGACGCTGGTGCGCGCCGGCGGGCGTCTACGATGGAGCCGGGCACTGCTGGGCGCCGCGGTGTGGACCGGCGCCGCCGCGGCCTTCGAGCTGGTGGCCTGGCTGCTCTATCCACGCAGCTACACCTGGACCTTCGATCCCGCCCGCTTCCTGCCGCTGCTGGTGGTGGCGGTGCTCCTGCTGCCGCTCCAGAGCGCGGCGGAGGAGCTGCTCTTCCGCGGCTACCTGATGCAGGGTCTCGGGCTCGCGCTGCGACGCGGCTGGGCGGCGCTGGTGGTGAGCTCGGCGGCCTTCGGCCTGGTCCACGCCGGGAATCCCGAGCTCCAGCGCTTCGGCCGAGGGTTTCTGCTGTACTACGTCTTCATCGGGCTCGCGCTCGGGCTCGCCGCCCTCCTCGACGACGGCCTCGAAGTGGCGATCGGAGCGCACACCGCCAACAACCTGTGGGGCGCCCTGGTGGTCTCGTTCCCCGGTTCCGTGCTCGACACTCCGGCTCTGCTGCGCATGGAGGGCGTGCCGCCCGAGGTGATGGCGGCGCTCGGCGTCGGTGTTGCGCTGACCTCGCTCCTCGTGCTCGGCATTCTCCTGGGCTGGAGCGGCCAGTGGCGAAGGCTGGGGCCGCTCGAGGCTATGGAGACGGCGCCCGCGATCCCGCTCGAGGAGGGATGAGATCGTCAGGTTCTCCGGCGGCCGACGCGCGCCCACGCCGGTCCGGGAACGCTTCGGTCTCGCGTCGAATCCGCCGGTTGTGGTAGGCATCGTCTGGACGCCCGTCCCGGCCGTCGCGAGTCAGTCCGACGAGCCGAGAGGGGATCGCGCTCGAGCGCTCGAGGACAGGAGGAAATCGTGAGGAGAGAATCGAACGGACCAGGCCGGCGGTGGATCGGCGCCGCGGCGCTGACACTCGCTCTGGGTGCCGCCCCCGCGAGCGCGGACACCTACGACGTCGACGCCGTGCACAGCGCGGTGATGTTCCGCGCCAAGAGGATGGGCGTGGTCTACGTCTACGGCCGCTTCAACGAGTTCGCGGGAACGCTCGACATCGACGGCGAGAGCCTCGCCTCGGGCAAGCTCGCGCTCGAGGTGAAGACGGCGAGCGTGGACACCGGGAACCAGCGCCGCGACGATCACCTGCGCAGCCCCGACTTCCTGAACGCGGTGCAGCTTCCGGTGATGAAGTTCGAGACCACCGGCGTGCGCGCGGCGGACGAGGGCAGCTACGAGGTGACCGGCGACCTGACGCTGCACGGCGTGACCAAGCCGGTGATCGCCACGGTCGAGCACGTGGGCACCGGCAAGGACCCGCGCAGCGGAAAGACGCTGCTGGGCTTCGAGGGGCGGTTCACGCTGAAGCGGAGCGACTTCGGCATGAGCTTCATGGCGGGGCCGGTGAGCGACGAGATCGACGTCCACATCGCGCTCCACGCGGTCGGTCGCTAGCCTCCGGAACGTGCTGAATAGCACGTTCCTCCGGCTAGTTCTTGTGGGGCGGCGCCCTGGGCGCCGATCCACGGCGATCACGCCACCGGCCGCTCACGCGGCCGGTAGGCGAGAGGCTGTTTGGCGCCGAGGACGGCGCTGGCGCTTCGCGCCCAGCACAGATGGGACGCAGTCACTCGGACACACTCCTGGAGGTCGCGCTGCTCCGCATTCTGCTGGTCTCGCTCCTGGCGCCGGCGGTCGCCGCGGCCGCGGTGGCCGCGGCGGTGCGCCTCGTGGCCGGTGCCGCGCCGTGGCTGCGGCGCGCCGCCGCCCCGCCGGCGCTCGGGGCGGGCTATGCCGCGGGGCATCTCGCGGCGCTGGGCCCGCCCGCGCTTCCTCCGGTGGACACCACGCAGGGCCTCTTCTACCTCGCCCTGGCGGCGGCCGTACTGGGGCTGGTCGAGGCGCGCGCGGAAGCTTCCCGCGCGGCGGGGAGACGAGGGCCGGGCAGCCGTGTCACCCGGCTCCTCCTCATCGGTCTCGCGCTCGGCCTCTCGCTCCATCCGCTGGTGCGTCACCAGTGGACGGCGAGCGCGGCCGCGGTCCGGCTGACCGCGCTCGCCCTGATCGCCTGGCTCTTGTGGCGCGGCTACGACGCGCTCGCCTCGCGGCTTGCGGGCGCGGCGGCGCAGGCGGCATGGACCACGGTGTTCGCCGCGGCGGCCGCGCTGCTGCTCCTCGCGCGCACCGCGCTCCTGGCTCAGCTCGCCGCCGGGATCGCGGTCGCGCTCCTCGCGATCGCGTTGGTGGGGCGCAGCCGCGAGGCACCTCCTTTCGGAGGACGTGGAGCCGAGGCGTCCCCGCCGAGCGCGGCCGGCCTTTGGTTTCTGGCTCCGATGCTGTTCGCGCTGGTCGCCAACGGAGCGTTCTACGCTGAGCTCGGTGTTTCCACCGCAGCGGCCCTGGCGGCGAGCCCGCTCGCCGCCGCGGCGGGCCTGGCGGTCGGCGGGCGGCGCGGTCGGCTCGCGGGCGTGGCGATGGCGGTGGCCGGCGTGGCGGTCCTGCTCGCGCCGTTCGTGGCGGCGTCTGCGATCGAGTACGCCGCCGACGATCGCGGCTACTACGATTACTGAGCGGATCGCATGCACCGCCGGCCGCTGCTCTCGCTGCTCGATCGCTACCTCGAGCGCTTTCCAGAGGACGCGGCGCGCGCGGCGATCATCCGCCGGTTCGTAGAGACGCACGCCGACTGCTTCGAGCGGTGCTGCCGCGAAGGGCACGTGACGGGCTCGGCCTGGATCGTGTCGCGTGATGGATCGCACGTGCTCCTGGTGCGGCACCGCAAGCTGGGTGCCTGGCTGCAACCCGGCGGGCACGCCGACGGCGACTCGGACGCGGCCGCGGTGGCCCTGCGCGAGGCAGCCGAGGAGTCGGGGCTCGAGAGCCTGGCCTACGTCGACTGGTCGCGCGACCCCAGTGGCGACGTGCTGCCGTTCGACGTCGACGTGCACACCATTCCGGCGCTCGGCGGCGAGCCCGCGCACCTGCATCTCGATGTGCGCTTCCTGCTCGTCGCCGATCGCGCCGAGCCGCTGCGGCCGACCTGCGAGTCGGACGACGTGCGTTGGGTCAGACCCCCGCAGGTCGCCGAGCTCAGTGCCGAGCCCGGCCTGCTGCGCATGGCGGTCAGGGCGTCCCGGCTGATCGCCGGGTGGCCGTCCGAAGCGGGCTGGCCGTCCGAAGCAGGCTGGCCTGGGCCGAAGACGGGCGGCTAGCCTCCGGAACGTGCTGCTGTAGCACGTTCCTCCGGCTAGATGCTGTTGGCGCCGAGGAGGGCGCTGGCGCTTCGCGCCCCGCACAGATGGGACAGTTACTCGGACACACTCCAACTAGCTCCCGCAGGATGCGCCGGCGGATGGTAGGCTGTCTCTAGCGGCAATCGGACGATGTCGGACGGGTCGCTACTGACCGATGACGGAGGAAACCCGCAACCCGGTCGCGGCGAGGGGCTCGTTCGCCCGCGAGGTCTCGGAGATGCTCCAGGCCCGCGCGCGCGAGCTGACCGAGGCGTGGCTCGCGGAGCTTTCGTCGCGCCCCGTCGATCCCGGCAGGAGCGCGGCCCCCGAGCTCAATGCCGGAAGGCGCATCGAGCTGGTGCGCGCGATCGCGGCCGCGGTCGGCGATCCGCCGGAACCGTACGCAGTACAGCGGATCGAGCGCGAGCTGACGCGATTCGCCCGGCTGCAGCGTAGCCAGGGGCGTCCGCCGCTCGACCTGCTCCTCGAGCTCGGCCTGCTTCAGAGGTTGATGCTGGATGCGGTCCTCGACTCGGTGTCCGCCCGCGCGGAGCCGGTACCCGCCTCCACCGCCCTGCAGGTCGCGGCGCAGCTCGAGGGCGCGGTGCGCACCATGGCGGAGACCGCGCTACGCCTCTTCGAGAAGGACACGCTCGCCGGACGTCAGGTGAGAGCGTCGCTGCTCGGCACGTTCACGCGGAGGGTGACCCACGAGCTACGCAACCGGGTCAACGCCGCTCGCCTCAGCCTGAGCGCCTACATCTCGTCACAGCAGGGGTCGGACACGGAGCTGCTGCAGAACCTGGACGCGAGCCTGAACCAGCTCGAGGACGCGGTGGGCGACGTGTTCGCCGTCGCGTTGGGGCAGAGCCGGGAGCTCGAGAGCAGGCTGCGCCCGATCGCCGACCTGGTCGACGAGCTCAAGCCGGATTTCGACGAGCTCGCGCGCTCTCGTCGGGTGACGGTCCGGATCGCGCAGCCCATGCCGGAGCTCCTGGTCGACGCCATCCGCTTTCAGATCGCGCTGCTCAACCTGGTCTCGAACGCGATTCAGCGCGGCGACCGCAGCCGCTACGATCGCTGGGTCGAGATCGGCGTCACGCCGACCGGCCCTCATGGTGCCTGGAGGGTGGACGTCCGCGACAACGGCACGGGGATGCCGCAGCGGCAGCTCGCTCACGGTCAGGAGCAGTCCGTGGAGGGCGCCGCGGCGCCGGAAGCGAGCGACCGCGCCGTCGGCCTGGCGCTGGCTCACGAGGCGGTGCGGCAGCTCGGCGGCCGACTGTGGATCGAGCCCGCCGCGGCGACCGAACCGACGACGATCTCGTTCACCTTCCACGGTCCGGCGGCGGAGCGCTGGCCGGGTGGTGGCGCTGGGGTGGGTCGCGGCGCAGCGCCAAACGGCTGACCCCGCCGCGCGCTGCGGCCCGACTCCACCCCTAGGGGAGTCACCCTATCGCCTGTAAATCCTTGGTGGTATTAGTCTTGGTAATCCGTACACTAGAAGTCTTGCCCCCCAGGAGTCCTTACAGATGAGTCAAGGGGACGGGGGTTGGCGCATCGTTGACAGGACGAGAGACGCGCGCCGCTCAGCGAGACGGGGGTGTCGCACGACCGCGGGCGGGAAGGAGATGGATGACGACCGTGCGTGACCAGGAGGACGGAGGCGGCCGGGCCGAAGCGCTCGTCATCGAGGACGATCCACTGACTCTGCGTGCCCTCTCCACGCTGGTCGAGACCGAGGGCTTCGCGGTGCGCCGCGCAGCGACGGTGACCGAGGCGCGCCGCGAGCTCGAGCGCACCCGACCGGTGGTGGTGCTCTGCGACGTCGTGCTGCCCGACGGCAAGGGTCTGGAGATCCTCGAGCAGCTCCGCGACGAGCCGGACACCGAGGTCATCCTGGTGACCGGCAACGCCTCGGTGGACACCGCGGTCGAGGCCCTGCGCCTGGGGGCCTACGACTACCTGGTCAAGCCGGTCGACGAAGGCCGGCTGAAGACCCTGCTCGCCAACCTGAGTCGCACGCGCGCTCTGCGCGAGGAGGTGTTCGCGCTCAGGCACGAGCTGCGCCAGCTCGGGCGATTCGGGGCGATGGTCGGCACCTCGACGGCGATGCAGCGCGTTTACGACCTGATCGAGAAGGTGGCGCCCAGCGACGCCTCGATTCTGCTCACCGGGGAGAGCGGGACTGGCAAGGAGCTGGCGGCCGCGACCATCCATGCACTGAGCCGCCGGCGTGCCAAGCCCTTCGTGGCCGTGAACTGCGGCGCGGTGGCGTCGAGCCTCATCGAGAGCGAGCTGTTCGGCCACGAGAAGGGAGCGTTCACCGGCGCCACGCGCCGGCACCAGGGGTTCTTCGAGCAGGCCGACGGCGGCACGCTGCTGCTCGACGAGATCGCCGAGATGCCACCCGAGCTCCAGGTCAAGCTGCTCCGCGTGCTCGAGTCCGGGACGCTCCAGCGGGTGGGCGGGTCGGCCCAGATCGGCGTCGACGTGCGCATCGTAGCGGCCTCGAACCGGGAGCCCGAGCAGGCGGTCGAGGCCGGCGACCTGCGCGAAGACCTGTTCTATCGGCTCAACGTGTTCCCGATCAGGATGCCCCCGCTGCGCGAGCGCGACGCCGATCTCGAGCTGCTCGCCTCGCACCTCCTCGACGAGCTGTCGAAGCAGGAGGGGAGGGAGGTGCGGCTCTCCCGCAAGGCGCTCGACGTCCTGCGCCTGTACCCGTGGCCGGGAAACGTGCGCGAGCTCCGCAACGTGATGCAGCGCGCCTTCATCCTCTCCGACGGCGTCATCCTCCCGGCGTCGCTGCCTCCGGAGATCACCGGCGACCGGCCCGCCAGGAACGGCGCGACGGATGCCCTCGAGTTGCACGTCGGCATGTCGATCGCAGAGGCAGAGCGGCGCCTCATCCTCGCCACGCTGGACGAGGTCGGCGGCAACAAGAAGCGAGCCGCCGACGTGCTCGGCGTGAGCCTGAAGACGCTCTACAACCGGCTCAAGTCGTACCGAGAGTCCTGAGCAAGGCCGACCTCGGGAGACGCGGCCGCGCGCTCCCGCCCACGTCGCCACGCCCGCTGTCGTGACGCACTGGTTGGCGAGAGTCGCTACAATGGGCTCGTGAGCAGCATCGCGGCCGCCATCGAAGCGAAGCTGCGCGAGGCACTCGACCCCGTGCATCTCGAGGTGCTGAACGAGAGCGACCGCCACGCCGTGCCGGCGGGCTCGGAGTCTCACTTCCGGCTTCGTGTGGTCGCCCGGTCCTTCTCCGGGCAGCGGCTGGTCGAGCGACATCGCGTCGTGAACCGCGTCTTGGCCGCCGAGCTCGCCGGGCAGGTGCACGCGCTCGCGCTCGAGGCCCTCACTCCGGAGGAGTGGGCACGCCGCGGCGGTGCCGTCCAGGTCTCACCCCCCTGCCTGGGTGGAGACGGCTCCACGCCCTCGAGCTGAACCCCTCGCGATCGCTTTCGAGAGCGCTGTCTTAAGGAGCGGGCGGTCGCAGCCACCAGGGCGCGCCGGCCGGTGGAGGCAGGCGAAGCCGGCACCGGCGCGTGCTAGTCTGCGCGCCGCGTTATGAGCACATTTCCGGCCGGCTGGCTCGACGGACGGCGGGCTCTCCACGCGTGGCCGGCGCTCTCCCTGACCCTCTGCCTCCTCCTCGCCTGCGGCGACTTCCCGCCGACCGCCGAGCCCCGGCTCGCAGCGCGCGAGCGCGACGAGGCGCGCGCTGCCGAAACCGCCGAGCGCTACGGCGTCGAGCGCATCCCGCCGGGCGGGGTCGAGCTCGCCACCGAGTACTCCCGGGTGGTCCTGCGCGACGCCGGCGCGATGCGCGCCATGTACTTCGTGCGCGAGGGCGGCGACCTCATGCTGCAGACGCGCGTCCATCTCGCGCGACCCGAACGGCTGCTGCTCGGCTACGCCCGCGGGCTTTTCGCCAGCTACCTGTTCGTTCCCGAGCCGGAGCGCGTGCTCATCGTCGGTCTGGGCGGCGGCGCCATGGTGCGCTTCCTCCAGGAGCGCGACGCATCGGTCCTAGTCGACGCCATCGACATCGACCCGGTGATCGTCGACGTCGCGCAGCGCTACTTCGGCACCCGCCCGAGCGAGACGGTGCGCCTGATGGCGGCGGACGGCTACGACTTCGTTCGACAAGCGCCGGGGCTCTACGACATGATCTTCATGGACGTCTTCCTGCGTCCTTCCGAGGAGACCGACGCGGCGGGCGCTCACCTGCGCATCAAGGCCGCTCCGTTCTACGCCGCGATGCGAGATCGCCTGACCCCCGGCGGCGTGGCCGCCTTCAACCTGCTGCCGCATCCGGAGCGCGCCGCCGACGTCAACCGGCTCCGCCAGGTCTTCCCGCAGGTGTTCGTCTTCCGGGTGAAGGGCGAGCTGAACTGGGTGGCGATCGCCACCCGCGACCCGCGACGCGTCGAGGTCTCGGAGCTGCGCGCGCGCGCCGCGGCCCTCGACCGGCGCTTCGGTGACGTGCTGTCGTTCACCGAGATGATGGGCCTCTTCGATCCGCGGCGATGACCGCCATGCGCGCCTCGCTGTTCTACCTTCCCAGCGCCGGGAGCCGCCCGGACATCGAGCGCGGCTGCGCCGGGCTGCGCCCCGATCTCTACCAGCAGATGCTCGCCGAGGTGGGCGAGCAGGCCCGCCTCGCCGACGACCTGGGCTACGACTCGATCAGCTTCACCGAGCACCACTTCCACGTCGAGGGCTTCGAGCTCTCCAACAACCCGGTGCTGCTCGATCTCTTCGTCGGCATGCAGACCCGGCGCATCCGGGTGGGTCAGCTCGGGATCGTGCTGCCGGCGTCGAACCCGATCCGCGTCGCCGAGGACATCGCGATGCTCGACCACATGACCGGCGGCCGCGCCAACGCCGGTTTCGCGCGCGGCTACCAGCGGCGCTGGGTCGACGTCATGGCGCAGCAGACTCACGGGATCCACGGCGCGCTGCCGCACCAGCACGATGCCATCGACGCCGCCAATCGCGAGGCGTTCGAGGAGTGTTTCCGGATCGTCAAGCGGGCCTGGACCGAGGACTTCCTCGAGTACCAGGGCCGCTACTGGCGGATCCCGCCGGGCGAGACGCGGTGGGAGCTCGAGGCCACCCGGAGCTGGGGAGGCGGCGTCGAGGACGGGGTGCTGCGCCGGGTCGCGGTGGTGCCGAAGCCGGTCCAGAAGCCGCATCCGCCGGTGTTCCAGCCCTTCGCGTCGTCGGAGCGGAGCATCCGCTGGTGCGCACAGGAGGGAGTGACGGCGATCCTGCCGCCGCTCCATCCGCGGCTCGAGCGGCGGCTGTTCGAGGTCTACGCCGAGGTGTCGGGACGGCCGCTCGGCGACGGGGTGGGCGTGCTGCGCGACCTGGTCATCGCGCCGACCGACGACGAGGCGTACGCGCTCTGGCGCTCGAGCGGGGCGTTCTGCGGAGCGGCCTGGTTCGAGCCCTTCGGCTTCGCGCGCGGCATGATCGATCCCGAGACCGGCGAGCAGGCGGACCTCTTCCGCGACGGCCTGGCGCTGGTGGGAAGCCCCGACACCGTGTGCCGCCAGCTCGACGCCCTGCGCGCCCGGCTTCCCGTGCGCTGGATCTTCTGCTGGATCTACAACGGCCTGGTGCCCCATCGCGCGCTGCTCGAGTCGATCGAGCGCTTCTGGGTCGACGTGCTGCCGCGGACGTCGGGGATCGCCGGCGGTTGAACGCTCGGGTGCTGGCTCGGTTCCGTTCGGGGCAGCCATGGCGCGGGCTTTGGCGGGCGCGCGGGGCGCCGTATAGTGCGGTCCCGTTCGGCGGCAGATCGAGACCCGCCGCACCGGGAACCCGTGGGTGGGCGTCGGCCGGATCCTCGACCGACCGGCGAGAGGAAGGAGCGATCTGATGATGCGGCGTCAATCGAAGGACCGGACACGGGGACCAGCGGCGCGGTGTGCGGTCGTGGTGGCGGCGGCCGCGTGCCTGCTCTGGACCTGCGCGGGCTCGGAGGCGGGCGGCCGGGAGCCGGTGCGCCTGGTCGACCACTTCGACCCGGCGTCGGTCGCGGGTACCGCGGGAGACGCCGGCTCGCCGCCGCGAACCGAGTGGGTCTTCGGCGCGCCCGAGCTTGCTGCCGGCACCGGCGGCTGGAAGGCGCTCGCCGGCGTCGCGGGCCTGCGCGTCGCCGGCGGCGCGCTGGTCGGCCGCAGCGAGGCGCCGGTCCCGATCCTCGGTCTGGAGTGGAGCCCGGCTCCCGAGCAGCGCGACGACTCCATCCATTCGATCGAGGTCCGGTTGCGGGCGAGCGGCGGCGGCCGCGTCGCCGCGGGCTTGAGCAACGCCGAGCAGATCTTCCTGCCGCCGCTGATGGCTCCCGGCAACCCGTTCGCCTTCCCGCTCACCAGCCCGATCGTCCCGGGCGACGACGCGCAGCTCTACTCGCTGCGGCCGGTCACGCCGATGCGGGCCGCCGCGGTGCGGCGTCTGCTGCTCAAGCCGGTCGACGCTCCCGGCGTGGAGTTCGCGATCGAGTCGGTGCGCCTCGTCTTCGAGCGCGAGCACCTGGCCTCGGTTCCAGCCGGACTCTCGTGGCAGGGGCTCGGCGGTCTGTTCCGGGAGACCCTGGTCGCGCGCAGTCCAGAGGAGCTGCGGTTCGACGTCACCCTGCCCCGGGACCCGGTCTTCGATCTCGCGGTGGGCACGCTGGCGCCGGGCGCCGTCACCTTCGAGGTGCGGGTGTCCACCGGCGGCGGCGCCGGCGCCGGAGATCTTCGTTCGCTGCGGCGCACCGTGACCACCTCGCATCGCTGGGACGACGTCCGGCTCGACCTGGCGGGGCTGGCCGGCAAGCCGGCGAGGATCTCCCTGCGCATCGACGCCGCCGAGCCGGGAGCGATCGGTCTGTGGGGCTCGCCGGTGGTGCGCTCGCGGGTCGCGCCGGACCGCCGGAACGACCGGCCACAGGGAGTGATCGTGGTGCTCATCGACACGCTGCGAAGCGACCACCTCGCGCCCTGGGGCTACCAGCGCGAGACCGCGCCGCTGCTCTCCCGTCTCGCGTCCGAGGGAGTCGTCGCCGAGGATGCCATCGCCCAGGCGGCGTGGACCAAGGTGTCGGTGCCGTCGATCCTCACCTCGCTGTATCCCACCTCTCACACCGTGAAGGAGATACCGGATCTGCTGCCGGCCTCGGCGATCACCATGGCCGAGGTGTTCCGCGAGGCGGGCTACGCCACCTTCGGCTTCTCGGCGATCCCCTTCACCGGCAAGATGACCAACCTGCACCAGGGCTACGAGCAGTTCCAGGAGACGCGCCTGGACGTCTCGACGGGAGGCACCGTCGAGGACAAGGCGGCTCGCGGCTTCGTCGACCGGCTCCTGCCCTGGCTCGAGCGCCATCGCGACCTGCCCTTCTTCGCGGTCCTCCACGTCGAAGATCCGCACAGCCCGTACTTCGCGCCGCCTCCGTTCGCGCGCAGGTGGGCCGATGCGGCGGCCCCCGAGCGGTACCGCGAGATGCAGCAGAAGGTGCAGCCGGTGATCGCCAATCCGCTGATGCGCCAGTTCATCATGCCGACGCGCGACAACCTGGTGGAGGTCGGCGTCGATCCCGAGCAGTACGTCCGCTACGAGCACGACGCCTACGACGCCCTGATCGAGGCGACCGACGCCGAGATCGCGCGCGTGATCGAGCGGCTCGAGACGCTCGGGCTCGCCGACCGCGTGGTGCTCGCGTTCACCAGCGATCACGGCACCGAGTTCCTGGATCACGATCAGCACTTTCACGGCCACTCCGTCTACGGCGAGCTCAACCGGGTGCCGATGTTCTTCTGGGGGCCTTCGTTCGTTCCCGCGGGCGTGCGCATCCCGGCGACGGTGCAGAACCTCGACTTCATGCCCACGGTGCTCGAGCTGGCCGGGCTTCCGGTGCCGGAGGCGGCGCAGGGGCAGAGCCTGCTGCCGTGGTTCGGCGCCGGCGGCCAGGAGTCCGTGGCGGCGGCGAACGGCTGGCGCCGCAAGCCGGCGATCACCGAGAAGCCGTACGTTGCGGCGCGGGAGCCCGGAGGCTACGCCTCGTACTCGATCATCTCCGGCGGCTGGAAGCTGATCCACAACGTCGAGCCGCCTCCGGACGTGCTCGAGTTCGAGCTCTACGATCACGCCGCGGACCCGATCAACGTGACGAACCTGGCGGACGAGCACCCCGACAAGGTGAAGGCCCTC
>DATKDQ010000085.1:0-18784 GCA_035544635.1 Thermoanaerobaculia bacterium | reverse complement strand
ATCGAGCTCACCGACGACACCGGCGCGTTCTGGTTCTTCGACTCCGCGAACGTCGAGATCCTGATCAAGGTGCTCGACGCCTGCGCCTCGGCGTTCGACAGCTTCTGGGTGTTCGCCGCCGGCCTCACCAACGTCGAGGTGCGGCTCACCGTGACCGACACCGAGACTGGAATGGTGAAGGTCTACGACAACCCGCTCGATCAGCCGTTCCAGCCGGTTCAGGATACCCGCGCCTTCGCCACCTGCCCTTGAGCAGTCACCGTGAGGCGCCTCCGTCGCGAGGGGAGGGGGGGCGTCCTCCGGACTCGGCCGCCGCGCGCAGCCGCTCGTAGTCCGCCGGCGTGTCGACGTCCTCGACCACTCCGGGGTCGTCGACGGCGAGCTCCAGGACGGCGCGGCGATCGAGGAGCTGGCGCAGGCCGACCGCGGGATCGAGCGCCGCGGCCTCGTGGAGCGCGGTCGGCCCCAGCGCCAACGGATGTCCGCGCTTGCCGCTGTACACCGGGACGGCGAGCGGCGCGCTCGCTCCTCGCAGCGCCTCGACCAGACGCCGGATGGTGTCGGGCCGGATGGCGGGGAGGTCGGCGGGCGTGACCAGTACGACCTCACCGGACTCCGCCACCGCCTCGGCGCCGCCCAGAGCCTCGAGCCCGCAGAGGATGCTCGACAGCATGCCGCGCTCGGGGCGGGGGTTCTCGGTGACGGTGAGGTCGCGGTCGCGCGCCGCCCACGAGCGCAGCTCGTCGTCGCCGGGAGCGACCACGACCACGATGCGCTCGACGCCGCCGCGGCGCAGGCTCGCGATCAGCGCGCCGACGACCGTGGTGTCGCCGAAGGGCAGCAGGAGCTTCGGCTTGCCCATGCGGGCCGACTCGCCCGCCGCGGGGAGGATGGCGACCGTCACCGCGCGATGCTAGCTCGTCGATCGGATGAAGGGGAGCGGGTCGTCCGCTCGCCGGAGCGCCCCGGAGGGGGAGCTCGTAGGCGAGCGCTGGTACCGCGACGGTGAAGCGGAAGAGGTGGTAGCGAGCCGAAGCGCAGGCGCGCGCACGATCTCCAACGCCCTCCTCTTTGCGCGCGCCGGTCCCCCGCAGGGGGCCCCCGACCCGGCCCAGCCCGCCGCGGCGCTGCCTACGCGGGTCAAAGTCGCAGCCACGCCCAGCGAACGCCCCGCCAGCCCGCCGCGGGGCCACCTACGAGCACCGAGGGCACGCCAACGTCAACGTGTCGCTCCCTCGTTCCTCAGACCGCGGTCTCGGCCGGCTCCGGCTGCTCCGTCCGCAGCCGGATCTCCCCGCCCTCCACGTCCACCACGACCGTCGACCCTGGCAGGAGCTCGCCGCCGATGATGGTGCGGCCGATCCTGGTCTCCAGCGTGCGCTGCAGGTAGCGCTTCAGGGGCCGCGCGCCGTAGACCGGGTCGAAGCCCTCGCGCGCGATCAGCTCCTTGGCCTCCTCCGTGATGTCGATCGTCACCTTGTGCTCCTGGAGCCGCTTCACCAGATCGGCGGTGAGCAGGTCGATGATCTGCTTGATCTCGTCGATTCGCAGCGGGCTGAACAGGACGACGTCGTCGATGCGGTTCAGGAACTCGGGCCGGAAGTGGGTGCGGAGCTGCGACATCACCTGCTCGCGCGCCGCCTCGGTGATCGATCCGGTCGCGCTCATGCTCTCGAGCAGGATCGGCGAGCCGATGTTCGAGGTCATGATGATCACCGTGTTCTTGAAGTCCACGGTGTGGCCCTGGGCGTCGGTCACCCGGCCGTCGTCGAGGATCTGGAGCAGCACGTGGAACACGTCGGCGTGGGCCTTCTCGATCTCGTCGAACAGGATGACCGAGTACGGCTTGCGGCGAATGGCCTCGGTGAGCTGGCCGCCCTCCTCGTAGCCGACGTACCCCGGCGGCGCGCCGATGAGCCGCGACACGTTGTGCCGCTCCATGTACTCGCTCATGTCGATGCGCACCAGGTTGTCCTCGGTGTCGAACAGCGCCTCGGCGAGCGTCTTCGCCAGCTCGGTCTTGCCGACGCCGGTGGGGCCGAGGAAGAGGAACGAGCCGATCGGGCGCCGCGGGTCCTTGATCCCCGAGCGGGCGCGGATGACGGCATCGGCGACCAGCTCGATCGCCTCCTTCTGGCCGATTACGCGGCGGCTGAGGATCTCGTCGAGCTTCAACAGCTTCTGGCGCTCGCTCTCGACCAGCCGGGTGACCGGGATTCCGGTCCAGCGCGACACGATCTCGGCCACCTCGTCCTCGGTGACCTCCTCGCGCAGCAGCGACTCGCCGCCGGCGCCCGCCGGCGTCTCCGCCTCGCGCAGGCGACGCTCGAGCTCCGGCAGCCGCCCGTGCCGCAGCTCGGCGGCGCGGTTGAGGTCGTAGTCGCGCTCGGCGCGCTCGATCTCGAAGCGCACGCCCTCGATCTCCTCGCGCAGCTTGCGCACGCTCTCCAGCTTCTGCCGCTCGTTCTCCCACTGCGCGCGCAGGGCGTCGCCCTTGGCTTTGAGGTCGGCGAGCTCCTTGCCCAGCGCGGCGAGTCGCTCCTTCGACGCCTTGTCCTTCTCCTTCTTGAGCGCTGCCTCCTCGATCTCGAGCTGCATGACACGCCGGGTGATGTCCTCGAGCTCCGCGGGCATCGACTCGAGCTCGGTGCGCACCATCGCGCAGGCCTCGTCGATCAGGTCGATCGCCTTGTCGGGCAGGAAGCGGTCGGTGATGTAGCGGTTCGAGAGCACCGCCGCGGCCACCAGCGCGCCGTCCTGGATGCCCACGCCGTGGTGCACCTCGAAGCGCTCCTTCAGCCCGCGCAAGATGGAGACGGTGTCCTCGACCGACGGTGCGTCGACCAGCACCGGCTGGAACCGGCGCTCGAGCGCGGCGTCCTTCTCGACGTGCTTGCGGTACTCGTCGAGCGTGGTGGCGCCGATGCAGTGCAGCTCGCCGCGCGCGAGCATCGGCTTGAGCAGGTTCCCGGCGTCGGTCGAGCCTTCGGTGCGTCCCGCGCCGACGATGTTGTGGACCTCGTCGATGAAGAGGAGGACGCGGCCCTCACTCTGCTTGATCTCGCCGAGCACCGCCTTCAGTCGCTCCTCGAACTCGCCGCGGTACTTGGCCCCGGCGATGAGCGCTCCCATGTCGAGCGAGAACAGGGTGCGGTCCTTCAGCCACTCCGGGACGTCGCCGCGCACGATGCGCTGGGCGAGCCCCTCGACGATCGCCGTCTTGCCGACGCCGGGCTCGCCGATGAGCACCGGGTTGTTCTTGGTCTTGCGCGACAGGATGCGGATGACGCGGCGGATCTCGGCGTCGCGGCCGATCACCGGATCGAGCTTTCCCTGGCGCGCCAGCGCGACCAGGTCGACGCCGTACTTCTCGAGTGCCTCGTACGCCGCCTCCGGGTTGGCGCTGGTGACGCGCTGGCTCCCGCGCACCTCCTGGAGGACGGGCAGGAACCGGTTGCGATCGACCTGGAAGCGGCGCAGGAGGCCGCCGGCGGGCGAGGAGGCGGGCAGCTCGAGGAGGGCGAGGAAGAGGTGCTCGACCGAGACGTACTCGTCCTTGAGACGCTTGGCTTCGTCCTCGGCGCGGGTGAGCGCCTGCTGCAGCTCCGGCGTGACGTAGATCTTTCCGGGCTCGACGGCGCCGCCGACCTTGGGCTTGCGCTCGAGCAGCCGCTGCGCCTCCTGGCGAAGGTTCTCGATCGGCAGCTCGAGGCGCTCGAGCAGGCGCGGGACCAGACCGCCGTCCTGGGTGAGCAGGGCGGCCAGCAGGTGGTCGCCGTCGACCTGCTGGTGGCCGTGGCGGGTGGCGAGGCTCTGCGCTTCCTGGAGCGCCTCTTGCGACTTCTGGGTGAGCAGATTCAGGTCCATATCTCGATCCTCTCCGAGTCAGGAACGGGACTCGTGCGACGCCAGCTCCTGGAACAGGCGCCGCTGCTCGTCGTTCAGGTCCTGGGGCACCACGATCTTCACCTCTGCGTACTGGTCTCCGGGCTCGCCGGAGGTGCGCGGGAGACCCTTGCCGCGCAGCCGGATGCGCCGTCCCGAGGAGGAACCCGCCGGCAGCTTGATGGTCGCGCTGCCGTCGATCGTGCGCACCCGCGCCTCTCCCCCGAGGGCGGCGGTCGACGGTGAGACCTCGACCGGCCCGACCAGGTCGTCACCTTCGACCCGGAAGTGTGGGTGGGGCTCGAGCTGGACCTGGAGCAGCAGGTCGCCCGGAGGCCCGCCGAACGCGCCGCGCGCTCCCTTGCCGGCCAGCCGGATCCTGCGCCCGGGCCGCAGGCCCTTCGGGATCGTCACCTCGATCGTCTCGCTACGCCCGGTGGCGGGATCGGAGAGCGTGAGCTGGCGCTTGCCGCCCCGCGCCAGCTCCTCGAGCGTGATCGTGATGCGGCTCTCCTGGTCGCTCCCGCGGCGCGCCGCCGGCTGTACCCGGCCCGACGCGCCGCCCCCCGCGAAATTCCCGCCGCCGCCTCCGAACGGGCCGCCGCCGCCGAACAGCATCTCGAAGAACGAGCTGAAGCCGGACGGGCCGCCGCCGAAGTCGAAGCCTCCGGCGCCGGGTCCCCCGAAGTCGAACTGGACGCCCTCCCAACCGGGAGGTGGTGCGCCCGTTCTCTCGGCGTTCTTCCAGGCCGAGCCGAACTGGTCGTACCTGGCGCGCTTCTCGGGATCCTTGAGGACCTCGTAGGCCTCGCCGATCTGCTTGAACTTGGTCTCCGCCGCGGGATCCTTGTTGATGTCGGGATGGTACTTGCGCGCCAGCTTGCGATAGGCACGCTGGATGTCGGGCTGGCCGGCGTTCTTGTCGACGCCGAGCGTGCCGTAATAGTCCTGGTAGCTGACCAATGCAGGGTCCCCTCGGCAATCATACGCGCAAATCTGCGCTCCACAAACTAAACCAGGGAGATATCTCAGTCTATTTCTGTCAGATTTATCGCGGAGGGACGATCGCCTCCCTCCGAGGGAGCCGAACCAGCATCGGACCCGCGTCGCCGGTCGGTCAGCGGGGGGAGACGGGGAGGGTCGGGGGGCGGCGGGTCAGGCGCTGCGCGCACACAGCGAAACGGCCGACCCTTGATCGGGTCGGCCGCGGCGAAACGGATCCTGGATCCGAGCTCTTCTTCAGGGAGCGTCGAATCCGAAGTGCTCGTAGTTCTTGGCGATGTATTCCTTCCACTTGTCCGGCACGTCCTCGAGCGTGAAGATCGCCTGGACCGGGCATGCATCGATGCACAGGCCGCAGTCGATGCACTCCTCGGGATGGATATAGAGCATCTCCCAATCCTCGTCCTTGCCGTAGATGCAGTCCACCGGGCAGACGTCGACGCAGGCAGTGTCCTTCACGCCGACGCACGGCTCGGTAATGATGTGCGTCATCGAGCTCCTCTCCTTATTCCATAGGGTTCGGACAGACTCCCTCTTCCGAGGGGATTATACGAAAAGGTCGTGGCCGTACAAGAAGACCAAGAAGTGTAGCTAGGACCGACAATCACTGCGCCGCGGCGGCGGCGAGCGCTGCCAGGCTGCCGGCGAAGGCGGCCAGAGTGGCCTCCAGCTCGACCTCTCCGTGCGCGGTCGACACGAACAGCGTCTCGTAGGGAGACGGCGGCAGATGCACCCCGCGTTCGAGGAGCAGGTGGAAGAGCTGCGACCAGGCGGCGCGATCGGAGGCGTCGACGTCGTGCAGCGAGCGCACGGGTCGATCGGTGAGGAAGAACGAGAGCATCGAGCCGCAGCGCGTCACCCGGCACGACACCGCGTGCTCGGCGGCGATGCGCTCGATGCCGCGCTGGAGCCGTTCGGCGGCGGCGTCGAGCTCGGCGTAGGCGCGGCCGTCGCGGGCGGCGAGGATGTCGAGCGTCGCTGCGCCCGCGGCCACCGCGATCGGGTTGCCCGATAGCGTTCCGGCCTGGTAGACGTCCCCCGCGGGGGCGACCCGCCGCATCAGGTCGCGCGGTCCGGCATAGGCACCGATCGGGAGGCCGCCGCCGATCACCTTCGCGAGGCAGGTGAGGTCGGGCTCGATGCCGAGGAGCCCCTGGGCGCCGCGCCAGCCCACCCGGAAACCGGTCATCACCTCGTCGAAGACGAGGAGCGCTCCGTGCCGCGTGCACAGCGTGCGCAGACCCGCGAGGAACCCCTCGACCGGAAGGATCAGCCCCATGTTGCCGGCGATGGGCTCGACCATCACCGCCGCGATCGAGTGCGGGCTCTCGGCGAACAGCCGCTCGACCTGTGCCAGGTCGTTGTAGGGAGCGAGCAGGGTATGACCGGTGACCGCCGTGGGCACGCCGGGCGACGACGGCACTCTGATCGTCGCCGCCCCGGACCCGGCCGCGACCAGGAACGGGTCGGCGGCGCCGTGGTAGCAGCCCTCGAACTTGACCACACGGTCGCGCCCGGTGACCGCGCGCGCCAGGCGCAGCGCCGACATCGTGGCCTCGGTGCCGGAGCTGGTGAGGCGCACCATCTCGACCGTGGGCAGCGCGCCGACGATCCGCTCCGCCAGCTCGACCTCCTCGACCGTCGGCGCGCCGAAGCTCTGTCCGCGTCCCGCGGCCTCCCGCACCGCGGCGACCACGGCCGGATGGCAGTGGCCGAGGATCATCGGACCGTAGCCGCCGATGTAGTCGACGTAGCGCCGGCCGTCCACCGACTCGAGCCAGGCGCCGCTGGCACTGCGGATGAAGACCGGATCGCCGCCCACGCCGCGAAAGGCGCGGACCGGGGAGCTCACGCCGCCCGGCATCGCTCGGGACGCGCGCTCGTAGAGCGAGAGGCTCAGTTCAACACCCGGAGGCGAGCCCTGGCGCGCGGAGCGACGAACGGCCCATCGGCATGGTGGAGCCGCGCCTCGGAGTCGGCCGCCGCCTTGGTCAGGAACTCCTTCGCGGTCGCGGCATACTCTCCGCCGGCGGAGGTGAGCGCGAGTCCCAGGAGATAGTCGGCCATGCCCTGGCCCAGGCGGGCCCCCTCGGGAGCCCTGACCTCGCGCAGCCCGCGAATCGCGCTCTGCAGGTCTCCACCGCGCAGATGGATCACCGCCTGATTGAGGCCGACCACCCACTTGGGGACCAGGCTGGCGGTGTTCTGCGCCTCGGCCTGAAGCTGGTAGGCGGCGGCGGAGTAGAGGACGCCGGTGTCGCGCAGCCCGAGAATCACGGGGCTGGTGGAGAAGCCGAGCGCGACCTCGCGCTCGCCTTCGATCGAACGGACCCGCAGCGGCACGATGCGGCCGGTGCGCGCATGACTCTCTACGCGCGCCGCGAGCGCGTCGGAGACCTGGTCGGCGGACGACACCGCGGTGTCCTCCACCGCGATGATCTCGTCTCCAGGGCGCAGCCCCGAGCTGTGCGCCGAGCTGCCCTCCGACACGTGTACGACGAGCGGGCCGCTGCCGGTGCGAGCATCGACGAGCACGGCGCCGAGCGCCGGCCGCTCGACGATGACCGAAGCGTCGAGCAGTAGCTTGAGCCAGGCGACGTCCTGCTCGGTCAGGGCGACGTCGATCAGGTCGGGCCGCGCCGGCAACGGCGCCTGCGGGAACACGAAGACGTGGGCGCTCGACGCCAGCAGGTCGTCCGCGAGCACGGCGAGCAGGTAGAGAGCGCCCTTCGCCCTCTGGTCCGCCTCGGAGCGAATGCGGTCCCAGGGGATGGCCTGGCGGCTCCCCGCCTGCGCGAACGCGCGCAGGCCGCGCACCTCGACGCCGGCGGCGGCGAGGATCGGGGCGCCGACGCTGGTGCGTTCGATCAGCGCCCAGCGCTCGAGCGACCCGAGGCCGGTCTCGAGCAGGGACTGGAGACGCTCGGCGCTCTGCTGATCGCCTCCCAGCACGCCGAGCAGGACGATCGGCGGGCGCAGCCGCACCGGGATGGTCTCCGTCTCCTGGTCGGTGACGGTTACGTCTGCCTCGTAGAGGCCGAGATCGGGATGCGAGAGCGCCAGCCGGTAGTCGCCGGGCGGAAGCGTGAGACGAGGCGGCGAGCCCGCCGCGAACTCCGGCGTCGTGATCTCGCCGTTGGCGCGGACCGCGGTCCCCGGGGGTAGGTCGCGCAGGACGACGACCCCCGACATCGGCTCGAGCTCGATCGGGCCCACCACGTAGTCGCGCAGGTCCGCGACCTGCGCCCGCGCGAGGTAGCCGCGGAAGCCCTCCTTGCGCACGCCGAGCTCGTAGGTGCCGGGCTGGAGGTCGTCGAGCACCAGGCGCGACCCCTGCGAGGGCTCGGCGCCCGGATAGGGGCTGGTGGCACCTCTCGGCCTGCCGTCCAGGGTGACCTCGGCGTCCTCCTGCGCGGTGTACACCGTGAGCACCGCCGCCAGCCGCTCGAGCTTCCCTTCGAACGTCCGCGCGTCGGTGGCGGTGATCGCCACCTCCTGCTCGGCCGAGCTGTAGCCCGGACGTTCGATCGTCACCACGTGGGTCCCGATCGGGAGCTGAATGACGCCGTCGGGCCCGGCCTTCCAGCGGCCCACCGAGATCTCGGCATCGGGTGGGTCGACCACGAAGATGGCCGAGCCGATGCGCTGCTTCTTGATCCGGTCGAAGAGCTCCGCGAACTTCGACGAGACCAGCGTCCGGTCCATGGCGAAGCCCGGCTCGATCTGGAGCAGCTGCGCGAGATCCGCCTCGACGTCGTCGGTCCTGCCGAGATTGAAGCTCACCTGCGCGCGGTAGAAGTGGCTGTTCGCGAGCAGGCGGTGGATCTCGTCGGGCGGCTCTTCGATCGCGCGGTTCGCCTGGACCTGCCGCAGGAACTCATCGAAGAGCAGGAGCGAGTCGGGCTGGCTGCGCGAGTTGAAGACCTTCTCCGCCTCGACGTAGGTCGGGATCGCCTCCTCCCAGAGGTCGGGCTCGGGGAGATCCTCCTCCTCCACCCGCTGCTGCGCGAAGAGAGGAGCGAAGGTGAAGAGAGCCACCGCGGCGAGCCACGTAAAGACGATCCTGGTCTCGACTCGGCGCATCCGCAGCTACTCCAGGACGATGAGCTGACTCAGCCGCGAGTCGACGACGTAGAGGCGCCCGGCGCCGTCGACCGCGATGTCCTCGGGGCTGCGCAACTCGATGCCGCCCGGTAGGGCCGGCCCGATCACGCCGGCGCGCTCGCCCGCAGCGTCGCGGATCTCGATTCTGTTTTCACCGCCGTCGAGCACGAGCACGTTGCCGGAGGCGTCCACCGCCAGCGCCTGCGGCCGCCGCCACGACCCGGTGAAGCCGCCGCCCGAGGCTCCGTCGAGCCCGATGATCGAAACCTCGCTCTTGCGCCGGTCGAGCAGGAGGAGCTCTCCCTTCGGTCCCACTGCCAGGTCGACGATGTCACCGGCGGTGGCCGAGAGCGTCTGCGCGCCGCTCCTGCGGTCGAAGACGATCAGCGCCTTGCGGTCGCGGGCGATCACGAAGGTCTCTGCGAGGACGCCGGTCGCTGCGGCGCCGACGTCGCGCACCGAGGCGCCGGCGACGGCGAGCTGCTGCCGCGTGCCGCTCGCGAGCCCGACGACCGCATCGGCCACGGCGACGAACGGCTCTCCGGCGGGGCTCCACCACAGGTCGCGCACCTGGGTCTGCGGCGAGCGCGACACGATCTCGTGATCCGCGGAGAGCAGCAGCACCTGGCTCTGTCCATCGTCCCACACCAGGATCCGCCCGTCGCGGCTGACCGCGATCTTCTGCGGCTTGCGCAGCTCGACTCCCACTACGCGAGCGGTGGTCCAGCGCGGCTGGCCGAGGCTGGGCCGGATCCATTGGCGATGGAGAAACGCGAGATCGATCGCGGCATCGCGCCGAAGCGGCTCGTCGGCGTCGGGCTCCTCCAGGACGCGTTGGAGAGTATCCGCACCCGCCACCCGGTATCCCTGGGCGAGCAGGCTGCGCGCGAACCCGTAGAGCGCGCGCGGCCGCCAGGGCGAGCGGTTCTCGTCCTCGATCGCCTCCAGGAAGTCGAGCGCCGCCAGCTCCGGCTCGCCGAGCAGAAGGCCCACCTCGCCGCTGCGCACGCGGGCCTCCGCGCGCACGCCGAGCTGCGGATACTCGCCGGCTCCGAACAGGACCGGCACGCGCCGGAACGGCGTCTGCGCCTCCGCCAGCTCCGCGCGGTTGGCGGCCTGCTCCACCAGGAATCTCCCACGCAGCACCCAGGCCGCGGCGGCGGCCGGAGAGTCGGGCCGGCTGCTGATCAGCGCATCGAGCTGCATCCGCGAGCGGTCGGCCTCGCCCGCCTCCCAGTAGACCTCGGCCAGCGCGAGCTGTGCCCTCTCCGCCTCGGGCTCGTCCGGGAAGCGCTGGATCAGGAGCTCGTACTCGGTGCGGGCTTCGTCGACCTTCCCCTCGCGCTCGAGGCGCTGCGCCTCGAGCAGGAGGCGGCGGGCCGCACTCTCCTGCTGCGCCACGATCGGGCCGAGCAGGAGTGCGCCCCCCGCGAGGAGGGCAGCGCTCAGAGCGCGCCGGATCATCGCGTCTCCGGGGTGCCGAAGACCTCGGAGGTCGAAGCGGTCACGTCCTCGGTGAGAGTCCTGGTCTGCTGCAAGGCGGGCCACTGGAAGCGGAACTCGTAGCGACCGGGTACGAGCTGCTTGTCGAACGGCGTCTCGTCGATCTCGCGCCCGTTGATGGACACCTTGCAGTTGCCAGGCTGGGCGAAGACCCGCACCTTCACCGCAGCCGGCACCGGGAGCTCGACGCGCCCGTTGGACGCCACTTCGACCTGCCGCTTCTCGGCCAGGAACACCTCGGCGGACGAGAGCACGACTTCGTAGGTGCCCGGCTTGAGCGAGATGTCGTGGCTGGCGGAGGGGCCGTAGCTGCGGCCGCCCACCTCCACCTTAACCGGATAGCTCGCGGCCATGACCAGGTGTCCCGGCGGGATCACCGGCCGCAGGTTGAACGAGAAGCGACCGCTCTCGACGACGCTCTTGTCCAGGTCGCCTGGAAAGGCGAACGTCAGGCTCTCGGGATGGTGCTCGGCGAGCTCCACCCGCAGGTCGTACCGCTCGCCCGGCACCAACGAGACGTCGGCCGGCGTGGTCTCGGCGACCAGCTCGTCGTCGAGGAAGACTCTGGCGCCGGCGGGTCGAGTGGTGACGGCGTAGCTCTGCGCCGGGATCGCCTCCTCGGTCGCGACCCACTCGGTCGCCATCGCCGGTGCGATCACCAGCCGCTTCGATGCGACCACGCGGTCGTCGCGCCTGAGCTCGAGCAAAACGGCGTCGCCCTCGGTGCCCTCGATCGTCACCTCGGCGGGCACCACCAGCCCGGTGTTGGTGCCGTCCTTCCAGATCGAAGCCCCGCTGTTGGCCGCCTGCACGAACACCGCTCGCGCCAAGGACTGAGGCACCTGCTCGCCGCCGCCGAGGACCCGCTTCCCGGCGTCGGTCGCAAACAGGAAGAAGGCCAGCCCCACTGCCGCGAGCGCCGCCGCACCCCCGGCGAGGAGGGCCCCGAGCTTGCGCTCGGTCTTGCGGGGACGGCCGCGCTGGTGGCGCATCTGGAGCGTCGACTCGGGAAGGTCGAACGCCAGGTCGAGCTCCTGCGCCGCAACGCCGAGCGCCTCGCGCACGGCCGATGCCAGGTCGACGCAGCGGGCATAGCGATTCTCGGCCTTCTTCTCGAGCGCGCGCAGCAGCACCAGGTCGATCTGAGGCGGCAGCGTGCGCTTCTTCTCGTGGGGGCGCACGGGTGTCTCGTGGACGATCTTGTAGAGAATCGTGGTCGGGTTCTCGCCGGTGAACGGAAGCTCCCCGGTGAGCATCTGGTAGAGGATCACCGCCACCGAGAACTGGTCCGAGGCTCCCGACACCGGCTGCCCGGTGACCTGCTCCGGCGACATGTAGGACGGCGTACCAACCACGGTGCCGGTGCGGGTGAGGTTGGTCGACGTGAGCTTGGCGACGCCGAAATCGGTGATCTTCGGCTCGCCGCTGCGATCGATCAGGATGTTTGCCGGCTTGATGTCGCGATGGACGACGCCGTGGTCATGGGCGTAGTCCAGCGCGCTGCAGATCTTCATCGCGTAGTCGGCGATCTCCTTGAAGGAGAGGACGCGGTCCGAGCGCAGGACGTCGCCGAGGCTCTCGCCCGGCAGGAACTCCATGGCGAAGAAGGAGGCGTCGCCCTCCTTGCCGACGTCGAAGACGGTGACGATGTTGGGATGGGAGAGCGTGCCTGCCGACTGGAACTCACGCTCGAAGCGTGTCTGCAGCTCGTGGATCTCGGCCTCGTCGAGGCCGGCCTCGGCGCGGACCACCTTGATGGCGACCTGGCGGCCGATGATCGGATCCTCCGCCAGATACACCATTCCCATGCCGCCGCGGCCCAGCGGGCGAAGCACCCGAAAGCGGCCGAAGCTCTGGGGCAGTTCGGCTCCGGACTTACCCGCCATGCGGCCCCATGATATGGCCGTGCGCCCGACGGCTCAATAGCCGCCCACGATGCATAGCCAGTCGTCGATGGTCGGGTCGCGCCGCGGGCTCGCCCCGTCTCCACCTGGGCGCTGGCGGCAGAGCTTCGCAGCGTTCGCTCTATCCGGCCTGGGCGACGGCGGTCTCGCCGAGCGACTTGGCGGCGGGGGACAGCGGGGCCAGGGTGAGGATGCGGTGCATGCCCTGCACGGCCTTCGCGTGGTCGCCCACTCGCTGGTAGAGGATGACCTCCTTGTAGAGCTCGTCGGCGAGCGCGTTCTGCCGGTCGTGGACCTCGCTCCAGAGCTCGCTCTCGGGGAAGCGCTCGAGGAACTCGGCGCCGTTCTCGAGCTCCTTGAACGTCGAGACCTGCTTCGCGAGCCGCGCCGCCGCCATCTCCCGGAGCTCGGCGTCCTCTTCCTGATCGGCCAGCGTCTTGAGCGCGGCCAGCCGGTCGAGGCGTGGCGCCAGGACCGTCAGCCCGCGCCGAGCGCGCTCTGAGCTCTCCGCTCCGCTGCCGGCTCGCCATGCGGTCAGCAGGTTCTCCACCGCCTCGGTCTCGCGCCCGAGCCGCGCGTACGACTCGCCGAGCGAGAGCGCCACCTGCGGCGCGCGGTCGGAGTCGGGAAAGTTCGAGAGGAAGATCTCGAGGAAGGGGGTCTCGTAGACCGTGCCGTCGAGCACGGCGACCGCCTCGGGGTAGAGGCGGTCGCGCTGCGCTGCGAGATCGCGCATCTCCTGGTCCAGGGTCGCGAGGAACGGGCTCTCCGGGGTCAGCTCGCGGACGACGGCGCGCGCCTTGGCGTAGCTTGCGAGCAGGGCGCCGTAGTCGCGAGCCAGGGGCCTTCTCGCCAGCTCCGCTTCGCGGCTCGCGCGCAGCTTCTCGAGGCGGAGCCCTTCGGCGTCGGGACCGGAGGGCCATGCCGCCAGCGCGCTGTCCTTGATCAGCGACCGGACCCCCGGGCTGGTCTTGCCGTCGGCGAACCCGAGCAGCGCCTGTTGGGTGCGGCGCCGGTACTCGTCGATCGGCTGCGGCTCCTGAACCTTGAAGATCGTCTGCCGCGCCTTGGCGGCGCGCACCCGCTCCTCGAAGAACGGGTGGGTCTGCCAGTAGCCGAAGCTCTGGTCCTGGGGCAGGCGCTCCTCCATCCTCGCCATCAGCCGGCGCGTGCCCTCGGGGTCGAAACCGGCGGCCGCCGCGTAGCGCTGCCCCTCCTCGTCGGACTCGTCCTCGTTCTCCCGGCTGTAGCTGCGCATCAGGAGCTCCGTCACCAGCATGCCGGTGGCGGCGGCGCCTTCGACCAGGCTCGCGCCCGCGCCGCTCGAGCGCCGCACGCCCCAGCCATCGACGTAGGTGTCGTCGTCGCGCTGGCTGGCGCCGACCAGAACGCCTACGGTGAGGACCTGGCTCAGGACCGTGAGCAGCGTGGCGCGCCGGCGCATCTTGAGGAAGTGCTCGCGGGTGACGTGCGCGACCTCGTGGCCCAGAAGGCCGGCCAGCATGTCGTCGTCGAGCCCGAGGTCGAGCATGCCCCGGGTCACGAAGATGTGCCCGGCCGGCAGCGCGAACGCGTTCGGGATCGCCATGTCGACGATGAAGAAGGAGAAGGGGTACTTCTCGAAGCCCGAGTGGCGCGCGATCGCGTAGCCGATGCGCTGGACGCGCTCGGTCTCGACCGGGTCGTCCCAGGCGCCGTACACCTCCAGCGCCTCGGCCGCGGCCCGGGCGCTCTTCTCGAAGAGATCGGCGTCGTCGATCCCGGGCGCGGGCTGGGGCAGCGCGGGAGCCGCGGTGGTGAACGCGAGGACGGCGGTGAGGACGAGCGCCGTGCCCCTCGCCCGCGGCGAGCTCGAGGTCGACTGGTTCGTGCGCACGACTGTGGGCTCCCTCTCGACCGACACTATCTCGGATTATCCGGCTCGATCGTCGCCGTCGCAAGGGCCGTGCCGGGCCGCCTCTCGATCGGAAAGCGAGATCCGGATCGAGGCGTGGCGGCGGCCCGGGCTCCCCGACGCCCGTTCGCCCCGGGCGTGGCGCCGGGTCGGAAGGGCGCGCTCGAGGACCTTCGCTTGACCGTCCGCCAGCGGGGTCGCTACAGTGCCGGGAGCGTCCGTTCGAGTGTCCGCCGCCGGGGCCCCGGCGAGCCATCGACCCGGAGACACCTCATGACGCCTCTCCCCGCCTGGACTCCCGTGGGCCAGCCCCCGCCGCCCCGCACCCCCAGGGGCCAGCTCGCGGCCGCCCGCCCGCCGTTCGCGGTCCTCGCCGCGATCTTCGTGCTGGCGAACTTCATCCTCGCCTCGGCCGCACCGTGCGCCGCCGCGAAGGTCGAGATCAAGCTCGCCACCCAGGCGCCGGAGAACACCCCCTGGCACAAGCTGCTGGTGGACATGAACACCGAGTGGCAGGCGTTGAGCGGCGGCGACGTCTCGTTGGTGATCTACCCCGGCGGTGTCTCGGGCGACGAGTCCGACATCATCCGCAAGATCCGCATCGGCCAGCTCCACGCCGGGGCGCTCACCGTCTCCGCGCTCACCGATCTCGACGACTACTTCAGCGTCTTCCAGATCCCCCTGTTCTTCGACTCCTGGGACGAGCTCAACTACGTGCTCGAGGACCTGACCCCGCTGCTGGTGCAACGCCTCGACCAGAAGGGCTTCGTCTGGTTGACCTGGGGGCACGTGGGTTGGGTGCACTTCTTCACCAAGTCCCCGGTGGCGCGGATCAACGACCTGCGCAAGCTCAAGATCTTCACCTGGGCAGGCAACGACCGCATGGTGCAGTGGTGGAAGCGCAACGGCTTCAACCCGGTGGCGTTGGCGCTCCCGGACGCCCTTCAGGGACTGCGCACGGGCTTGATCGAGACCATGATCTCGCCGCCGCTCGCGGCGCTGAGCCTGCAGTGGTTCAAGGAGGCGCCCAACATGATCGACATCGGCCTGGTGCCGATGGTCGGTGCGATCGTCGTGAGCAAGCGGACGTGGGAGCGGATCGACGAGAAGCATCGCGGGCCGCTGCTCGCCGCCGCGGCGTCGGTCGGAGCACAGCTCCAGAGCCACATCCCGGGTATGGATCAGTTCGCGATCACGACGATGAAGGGGCAGGGGCTGACCGTGCTCGAGATCCGTGACAGCCCGCACTCGGCCGAGTGGCTCGCGGAGGCGATCAAGTTCGCCGACGAGATGCGCGGCGACATGGTGCCCACCGAGATCTTCGACCGCGCTCTCCAGAAGAGGGACGAGTTCCGCGCGCGGCGGTCGAGCCAGCAGCAACAGCCGGCTGCGACCGGAACCGTGCCCTGAGGCGACTTCTCCGTTCCACGGAAGACGCCCTCGTCAGCCTGGCACTGCTGGCGATGGTGCTGCTGCCGCTCCTCGAGATCGCGGCGCGGCAGCTCTTCGGGCAGGGCATCCCGGCCTCCGGCCCGATCGTCCAGAACCTGACACTGTGGGTGGGCTTCCTCGGCGCCGCCCTGGCGGCGCGCCAGGGCGAGCTGCTCTCGCTCGCCACCGGCGAGCTCCTCCCCAAGGGCAAGCCCCGCGAGCTGGCGAAGATCTTCGCGTCGGCGGTGGCGGCGGGCGTTGCGGCGATGCTGGCGCGCGCCAGCGCCGCGCTGGTCCTGATCGAGCGCGAGGGCGGCATGGAGATCGGCGCCGGGATTCCGGTGTGGGTGGTCGAGCTCGTGCTGCCGGTCTCCTTCGCCCTGATCGCTCTGCGCCTCGCCTGGCGCGCGTCGGACCGATGGTGGGGAAGAGCGATCGCCTTCGGCGGCGCCGGGGCCGGCCTCTGGCTCGGTTGGAACGAGGCGATCCTCGCCGGCAAGTCGGCTTGGCCCGGCGTCGGGCTGGTGATTCTCGCCACCCTCCTCGGCGGACCGATCTTCGCGGCGCTCGGCGGCGCCGCGCTCTTCCTCTTCCTTGCGGACGGCGTTCCCGCGGCCGCCATCCCCGCCGAGACCTACCGGCTCGGTGTGTCACCCACGCTGGCGGCCATCCCGCTCTTCACGCTGACCGGTTTTCTCCTGGCCGAGGGCAAGGCCTCCGAGCGGCTGCTGCGCGTCTTCCGAGGGTTCTTCGGTTGGATCCCGGGCGGCACCGCGGTGGTCACCGCGGCGCTGTGCGCCTTCTTCACCGTGTTCACCGGCGGATCGGGAGTCACCATCCTCGCCCTGGGCGGGCTGCTGCTGCCGACGCTGCTCGCCGACGGTTACCGCGAGCGGTTCTCGCTCGGTCTCCTGACCGCCTCGGGATCGTTGGGTCTGCTGTGGCCGCCGGCGCTCCCGATCATTCTCTATGCGGTCGTCGCCGACGTCCCCTACGAGAACCTGTTCATCGGCGGAGCGCTGCCCGGCCTTCTGATGTTCGGCCTGATCGCAGCGCTGGGCGTGCGCGAAGGAATGGTCACGGGCGCCGGGCGCAGTGCGTGGAACGCGCGTGAAGCCGCGGCGGCGCTGTGGCAGGCGAAGTGGGAGGTGCTGCTTCCCGTCATCGTCCTGGTCGCGATCTTCGGCGGCTTCGCGACCATCGTCGAGTCCGCCGCTGTGGCGGCGCTCTACGCGCTCGTCTCGCAGTGCTTCGTGCACCGCGATCTGTCGCTGCGGCGTGACCTGCTCCGCGTCTTCCAGCGGTGCGGCGTGGTCATCGGCGGCGTGATCGTCATCCTCGGCGTCGCGATGGGGCTCACCAGCTATCTGATCGACGCCCAGGTGGCCGCCCGGACGATGGAGTGGGCCGCGGGCACGCTGCACTCCAAGTTCGCCTTCCTGATGGCGTTGAATCTGCTGCTTCTCGTGGTCGGCTGCCTGATGGACATCTTCTCTGCGATCGTGGTGATCGTGCCGCTCATCATCCCGATCAGCCAGGCGTTCGGCATCGACCCGGTGCATCTCGGGATCATCTTCGTCGCGAACCTCGAGCTGGGTTACCTGACGCCGCCGGTGGGCCTCAACCTGTTCCTCGCCTCCTACCGGTTCGGACGTCCAGTCATGGAGATCGCGCGAGCGACCGCCCCGATGCTCCTCATCCTCCTCCTGGGCGTCCTGCTCATCACCTACGTCCCGGCGCTGACCTTGGGGCCGCTGCGGCTGCTCGGCCGTTGACCAGGGTCAGCTCCGGAAATGCTGAGTAGCATTTCCTCCGCTAGCATGTCTCCCGCCGAGCGCCCGCGGACGGGCGCCGGCTCGCTCCGGGGGTGGTGGTGTGGACCACCCCCTCCGCTCGCTTGCTCTGGCGCCGCGGACGGCGCAGGTCGGCCGTCCGATTACTCGGACGGCCTCCTAGGAGCCATGAAGTGGACCCAGAACGTCGCCGTCGTGGTGGCGGTCGTGTGCGGCGTGCTCGGCTTCACCACCGCGACCGGTTGCCGCGTGCTGCCGCCTGGGGACCCGGGCGCGGCGGCGTGGCTGCATCCCCTGGTCCTTCTCGCCGGCGCCGGTTCGGGCCTGCTCTTCTCGCTGCGCGCGCGGGAGATCGAGACCGAGCGCTGGCGCGTCGTCGACGACTCCACGATCACCAAGGGCGAGCGCGAGTACGCCCACCGCGAGGCCGAGCGGGAGAAGAAGGCGGCGGGCGTCGCCTTCCTG
Source organism: Thermoanaerobaculia bacterium (assembly GCA_035544635.1). GTDB lineage: Bacteria > Acidobacteriota > Thermoanaerobaculia > Multivoradales > Multivoraceae > DATAFT01. Next base: position 803 of record DATKDQ010000085.1, on the reverse strand, counting down.
ATGGCGCCGCTCGCGCTGGGGTTCTGGCTGGCATCGCACCTGCGCGGCGAGCGACTGACCGCCGCCGAGCTCCTGTCGCTCACGCCGCTCTTGGGATTCCTGCTCGGCATGGGCGCGGCGAGGCTCGCGCTGCGCGGCAGGCCCGCTCCCGGTCCACCGCGATGAGCTGCGGCGACGACAGGGACGATCGCGAGGGCCCCGGCGAGGTCGAGGATCGCGACTTGGACCCGCCCGAGGTGGTCGAGATCCCGATCACCGACACCCTCGACCTCCACACCTTCCTGCCCAAGGAGGTCGCGGACGTCGTGCGGGACTACCTCGACGCCGCCTGGGAGAAGGGTCTGCGCGAGCTGCGGATCGTCCACGGCCGGGGCATCGGCGTGCAGCGCGAGATCGTGCGCAAGGTGCTCGAGCGCGATCCGCGCGTCCGCGCGTTCCGCGACGCCCCGCCCGAGGCGGGCGGCTGGGGCGCGACCCTGGTGACCCTGGGCGATAACTAGTCTCGGCTCACCCGCACCCCCGTCACTCACCCGCGGCCCGCGGCACGGCCACCGGCTGCGTCGCCACCGGGCGCAGGCCCATCGCCTCGCGCAGCCGGGCCTCGAGCTCCTGCTGCAGGTCCGGATTGTCCTTGAGGAACGCCATCGCGTTCTCGCGGCCCGGACCCAGCCGCACCTCGCCGTAGGCGTACCAGGCGCCGCTCTTGGTGACCAGCTTGTGGATCACGCCGAGGTCGACGAGCTCGCCGCGGAAGGAGATGCCCTCGGCGTAGAGAATGTCGAACTCGGCCTGGCGGAACGGCG
>DATKDQ010000084.1:0-9288 GCA_035544635.1 Thermoanaerobaculia bacterium | reverse complement strand
TGAGCTTCGCCGCGATCCTCCGCGCCACGCTCGGGGAGCGGTTTCGGCCTGCCGCCGGCGCCACGGGATCGGCCAGCCCGGCGCACGATCCGCGCGAGCAGAAGAGCGAGCAGAGGATCGGCAGCGCGGACGGCACCGAGGGCGCGTCCGGCGGAGACGTGGGAGCCGCCGGAGCCGCGTCTGTCCTCTACCGCGCCGGCGATCTCGGGGCGGTCGGCGCTTCGATCGCCGCGGCCGGCGCGCAGGCTCGCGTCGGACGGCAGGGAGTGCTGCCATGGCCGGCGGTGGCGCGAGCCGTCGAGGGGCGAGCGCTCCGGCCCGCGGTGGCGATCGAGGATCTCGCGCTCGCCGGCGGGCTGCGGGCTGCGGAGCTCCTTGCTCCCGCGTCGCCGGACGGCGGCGGCGGGGCGGAGGCGGGATGGCGAGAGGTCGAGGCGATTCTCGCCGCCGGCAGCGACGCCGCCCACCGCGCGGTCGGTGCGTCGCGGCCGGCCGCTGCTGACGAGGGAAGCGACCCGGTCGCTGAGCCAGCGCCGCCGTCCGAGGTCGCGCGGGCCCGCGCCTGGCTGCTCGCGGACGGTCGCCGGATCGAGCGGCTCGAGCGGCGCCGGCGATTCGCCTGCTCGATCGGCGGCACCGCGGTCGGCGGCGAGCTGCCGCGGGTTTGGATCGCGAGCGCTCCCGGCGTCGCGCCGCGAGCTCTGGTGGGCGGCGAGCTCGCGGCCGCTCCCCGGCACGCCGCGGACGGTTCGAGCCCGGCGGGAGTGGTCCGCGCGCCGCTCGGTAAGGCCGACGTCCTCCGTCTCGCTGCGGCCCGCGCTCTGGGGATCGCGGCGAGCTCGCGAGCGGGCGAGACGCACGAGATCGCCGTTCTCCTCTGCGGCCCGGGATCGAGGCTGCTCTCGCTGCCGCCGTGAGGCGGGGTGCTCAGGCCCAGGGCGTGCCGCCCACCGGGTCCCTGAGCAGGCGGCGCGCCACCGTCATGCGGTGCACCTCGTCCGGCCCGTCGTAGATGCGCGCGTAGCGGGCCTCGCGGTACATCTTCTCGAGCGGGGTGTCGGCGGTGACGCCGAGCGCCCCGTGCACCTGGATCGCGCGGTCGACCACGTTGTGGAGCATGCGCGCGCCCCAGAACTTGATGAGGGCGATCTGGACGCGCGCGTCGCGGCCCTCGTCGATCACGCGCGCCGCGTCGATGGTCATCAGCCGCGCCGCCTGGATCTCCGCCGCCGACTCGGCGACGTAGCGCTGGATCTCGCCCTTCTCGGCGAGCAACGAGCCGTGCGCGAAGCGGGTGTTGGCGCGGTGGCACATCAGCTCGAAGGCGCGCTGCGCCTGGCCCAGCCAGCGCATGCAGTGGAAGATGCGGCCGGGTCCGAGGCGGCGCTGCGCGATGACGAAGCCCTCGCCGCGTGGTCCCAGCAGGTTGGTGTTCGGCACCCGCACGTCGTTCAGACGAATCTCGCAGTGGCTGCCGCGCGTCGTGCCCATGGTCGGCACCACGCGCACGACCTCGTATCCCGGCGTATCGGTCGGAACGATGATCGACGAGAACTGGCGGTGCTTGCTCTCGTGATCGGGGTCGGTCTTGCAGAAGACGGTGGTGAATGCGGCGCGGTTGGCGCCGCTGGTGAACCACTTGTGGCCGTTGATCACCCACTCGTCGCCGTCGAGGACGGCGCGGGTCTGCATCAGGGTGGGGTCGGAGCCGGCGACCTCGGGCTCGGTGAGCCCGACCGAGGGGTAGATGTCGCCCGCGACCAGCGGCTTGAGCCAGCGTTCGCGCTGCTCGGGGCTGGCGTAGAGATCGAGCATGATGGAGTCCTGCATCGACACCGAGCCCACCGCCACCTGCCCGTACTGCGAGCGCCCGATGATCTCGTTCATGTAGACGAACGGCATGAACGGCACGCCCTGGCCGCCGATCTCCGCCGGGTGCCCCAGCGCCCACAGCCCCTGGCGCTTGGCCTGGGTCTTGAGCTCCTGCATGCGGGCGCCCCGCGGATCCTCCTCGAGATCGCGCTCGGCCGGGACCACCACGTCGTTGATGAACGCGCGCAGGCGTTCCCGGACCTCGACGAGCTCGGCGGTGAGACCTTGGTACGACATTGTGAATCCTCTCCCTTCGGACCGCTCGACGCGGCGGCGTTACTCTTCGGTGGGCGAAGAGGGGAGAGCCTAACAGGAGCGTGCTCGAGCGCGGTTGCGGTCCTTCTGGTTGTTTGACCGACCCTTCGTGGATCTACATCTGAAGGTGGCGCCCCAACGCAACTCACGCTTCAGGATCGACCACTTCGTAGGTGGCGCCGCGGCGGGCTGGGGCGGTGCGGGGGCGCCCCTGCGGGGGACCGGCGCGCGCAAAGTACAGAGGGTTCAACATCGTGCGCGCGCCTGCGCTTCGGCTCGCTGCCACCACCGCCTCTTGCGGTCGCCGTACCAGCGCTCGCCTACGAGCTCCCCCTCCGGGGCACCCCCGCCCCGCCTGACGCCCGCCGCTCCCAGCCCTGCGGAAAGGGGCCGCCGAAGGCTGCGATGGCGAGAAGTCGCCATTCGGCCGCTCTAGGGGAGCTATCGGCCCTGCTCTCACCGCGGGCGCGGGGTTACGGCACCGCGAGGGAGTGCAAGCGAGGTCGATCTCCGTCGGCCTCGAGCGGGTTCGCAGTCCACCGAGCGGCGGGCGTCCGAGCGGTGCGGGGCCGCCCCGGAGAGGCAGCTGTCGAGCGAGCGCCAGTACAGCGGTGGTGAAGCGGCAGTGGTCCGAGCGAAGCGAGAGCGCAGGCGCGCGCCACCCTCCATCGCTGTGTACATCGCGCGCGCCGGTGCCTCGCAGGGGCGGCCCCGCGTCGCTCAGCCCGTCGCGGCGCCACCTACGCGCGACGCATGTTGGGAGGCGATAGGGAAGGAAGAGGAACAAGCCGAGAACACAGCTGAGAACGCAGCCGAGAACGCACTCAAGAGCTGAACCGAACGTGGAAGCGAAGAGAACCGCTGGCAGTCGGTCGGGCTAGTGCGTGAGCGCGTACAGGACGATATTGATGCCCATCGGGTACGCCTTGGTGAGCGAGAAGAGCTTGAAGTACTCCTCGTCCTCACCCTCGCGCTCCCAGCCATCGGCGATGTCCGTGTTGTGGGTCATCACCACCATCAGCCGGCCGTGCTGATCGAAGATGCCCCGGCAGTGCGGCTCCGCGGACTCCCAGCCGCGCTCGGAGGTGGTGCCGCCGCTCCAGTACCAGTGCTGGATCGACGGGATCTGCGGCACCTCGTCGATCTGGTAGAGCGTGCGGAACAGCTCGTGGTCGAGCGGGATGTCGATGATCGGGTACTCGTCGGGCGGCAGTACCCTTCCGATCTCCCTGCTCCAGTGCTCCCACGCCGCCTCTCCCCAGAAGTCGTCGACGTAGAGAAAGCCGCCGGCCAGCAGGTAGTCGCGCAGACGACGGACCTCGCGCTGGTCGAAGCCCACGGTACCGACGTCGGACATGAAGAGGAAGGGGCACGAGAAGAGCTCGTCGTCGGTCGCCCGCACCACGACGTGGTTGGGCTCGCCGTTGCGATCCAGGTTCACGTGGACCTGGGTGAGCTGCGACAGCCGGATCATGAAGTTGATGTCGGAGTTCGGGTAGTCGGTGTTCCAGCCATGGCCCAGCGGCTCGTTCCGCACCTGGGTGTAGTAGAGGCGGCAGAACGTGAAGGCGCTGCGCTCGAGGTCCTGCGGCGTCGCGAAGCGCGGCGGCCGCCGGTACCAGCCGTCTCTCCACTGCGCCACCGCCGGCGCCGCGCACAGGACCGCCAGCAGAGCGGAGAGGACGGGTACGGCTAGGAGCTTCGATCCCCGGGCCACAGAGACATGCTACATCGACGGCGCGCCCGGCTTCACTCCACCAGGTCGCGCTCGGTGAGCGCGAGCTTGTCGGCGGTGGCGCGCGGGATCTCGTAGACCCACGAGGAGTGGAACTCGTTGAACTGGCCGATCTGCTCGGCGCGAGTGAGCTGGGCGGCCTTCTCGCGCAGCTCGTCCTCGGGCGTCTCGAGCGTGATCATCACCTGGCCGATCGCATGGTCGCCGCGGATCTCGAGGAAGCTGCGGTCGTCGCGCGACGCCGCCGACAGCGTGTAGCTGGTCTCGTCGTCGAGGAACACGCGGAGCCGGCGCTCGAAGGCGAGGTCGCGCACCTCGGGATCGTCGGCCAGGTAGACCCGGTCGAAGGTGAGCCGGTCGAGCAGCGAGCGGAGCCGCGCGGTTTCACTGGTCTTCTCCTTCTTGCCCGCGGGGACGCGGGTCAGGCTCGGCGTGGCCCCCTCCTCGGCGGCGGCCAGCACGAAGTCCACTCCCTCGACGCGGACCACCTTGCTCGGCGGCTCGTCGACGATCTCCTTGTCGAGGAACTCGTCGGCCGTGGTCGAGAGGAAGACGCCCGCCGAGGTGAGATAGATCGGCGCGTTCTCCCGGTCGAGACGTTGGAGGTAGCGTCCGGCGCCGTCGGTGAAGGTCTTGCCCAGGCGCAGCCGCACCATGTCCTGGCCGGCGGCGTTGCGCAGCGTGACGTCGATGGTGGTGTCGGTGGGCGGCTCGAGCTCGAGCTCGCGCGCGAGGTCCGCGCCGGTGCCCACCTCCTTCTCTAGGCCGACGTCGAGCAGATCGCGCAGGAAGCGGTTCACCGTCTCGTTCTTGGCCGGGTAGTCGTGGACCTCGGCGACCGTGAACCCGTCCGCGCCGCGCCTGAGCGTCGTGGTCTCGCCGCCCTCGGTGATGACGATGGTCGAGACCTCGTCGAGGGCCAGGTTGGGGAGGAGCTTGCGGCCGCGCTGGAAGCGGTCGCCTCGCGACAGGCTGTCGGCCCAAACCCACACCGACACGGCGAGGAGGAGCACGGCGGCGATCGCCAGCTTGAGGTTGGTGCTCACGCTCAGCTCCTCCTGGCCTCGATCTCCATGCGCTTGCGGCGCACGAACACGCCGAGCCCCAGGACCAGGACCAGTGCCGGCATCCAGCCCAGTACCGACCGCCGGACCGCCTGTTCCTGGCCCTCGAGGGTGGCGCGCCGCTCCAGGCGGATCTCGCGCAGCTCGGCGTTGCCCTGCTGGATGCGCTCGTTGAGGCTGTCGACGTCCTGCTGCAGCCTGCGTTGCAAGAGCGCGGCATTGCGCTCGGTGATCTCGCGCTGCTTGGCCTGGAGCTCCTGCTGGAAACCCTCGATCTGCTCGCGGATGTCGCGCTCGCGCTCGAGCGTCCGCTGCTCGGCCTCGGCCTCGATCTGGTCGAAGCGGGTGAACGGGCGATCGAGCTTGCGGGCGGTCCGCACCTGCATCAGCTCCTGCGCTCCGAGCAGATGGTCGACCGAGTTGAGCAGCACCCGGTGGTTGTCGTTCGAGGCGGTGACGATGCCGAGGATGTTGCGCTGGAAGGCGAGCGGGTCCGAGATCAGATCGACGTCGGAGAAGACGACCACCGTCCCCTCGGCGCGGCGGTCCTCGGGCACCGGCTCCTTGCGGACCATCTCGGTGCCCTCGGGCGGCGGCAGCTCGATCCCGGGCGGCAGTCCGGCGGGCTGCGGCGGAGCGGTCGACGGCAGCTCGATCCCCTGCGGAAAGGCCGACGGCAGGCGGCCGGTGATCTGCCAGGCGAGAACGACCGGTGCCTCGCCCGGCCGGTAGCGGTCGCGGATCTTGGCGGCATTGTTGAGGTCGGTGTAGTAGAGCTCCGAGCCCTCGCCGCCGAAGCCGGGGTAGATCTCGATGGTCGAGCCGGTGGCGGTGGTGGTGATGAGCGGGAGGCGTCGCACGCCGTCGCTCTCCGTGCCCGCGGGATCCGCGCCGACGGCCGGATCCGCGCCGCCGGACCGCCCTTCCTCCGGCGCCGCGGCGCCCCCCTCGCGCTCGCGCAAAACGCCGGCGAGGAAGAACCTGACGTTGTCGATGCCCTTGAGCGCGGGATGCTCCCCGATCACCGCCTCGCGCGTCGTCTCGGTCACCTGCAGATCGACCAGGACCGACTCCGCGGCGCCGCCGCGCACCGTCGGCCGCTTCACCGCGAGACCCAGGTCGGCCGCGAACGTCTGCGGCGGCATCTCGAGGCCCCACGCGGCGAGCAGGGGATCGAGCTCCGAGGCCGGCTCGTACTGCAGCGCCATCCAGGGCTGCTGCGGGTTCTGCGGCGGCTGATCGGCGATCGAATAGGGGTCGACGAAGACAATCGTCTTGCCGCCGGTGACCGCCCACTCGTCGAGCGCCCACAGCGTCTTCTGCGAGAGGTTCTTGGGATGGATGACGAGGACCAGATCGTAGTCGTCGTGCGAGATCTGATCGGTGTCGGGAGAGATCCGCGACACTCGGTAGTACTCCTCGAGGAGCTGGATCGAGATCCACTTCTGCGCCGGCGTGCGTCCCTGCGCCGCCAGCATCTGCGCCATGTAGGGGTCGTCTCCGCCGCCGAAGACCTCGAGGCTCGACAGCACGCCGATCCTCTTCGAGGCGGGCCAGAGCAGCGAGGAGATCCGCTTGGTGATCTCGTACTCGATCGACTCCTGCTCGTTGGGCCACAGGAACGGGATGGCCTCCTTCGATCCGGTGCGGGTCTCGACCACCAGACCGAAGAAGAACTTGTCGCCGTGCTGGTTGATCGGCCGGCCTTCGACGCCGTCCTTGACCGCGTCCTGCTCCTCGTCGCTGTCGGTGATCGGATCGACGAAGCGAACCTCCACCTTGCCCTCGCCCGCCCGCTGGTACTCCCGGAGCAGGTGGCGGAGGTAGCGCTCGTAGGTGACGAAGTCCTTGATGAATCGCGGCAGGGTCTTGCCCGAGGTCTCGGAGAAGTAGAGCCGGATCTCGACCGGCTCGGTGCCCTCCTCGTTCATCCGCTCGAGGATTCGCTCGGTGCCGGGCGAGAGCGAGTAGAGGTCCTCGGCGGTGAAGTCCGCGCGCAGGTCCTGCGTGAGCTGGAGCACGACGTGGATCGAGAGCATGCTCGTGATCGCGACCAGCAGGATGGTGAGAGCTCGACTGTTGCCCATTGCCTTCGATCTCCGGAAGGCCCCCGAACCGGCGGGGACCGGGATTCTTCCTTCGCCGTCCCCTCGCTACCGCGCCTTGGTCTCCTGGAGAGCGAGCATGCCGCAGACCAGCCACCCCACCGTGAACGCGGCGAAGAAGAACAGCGTCCCCAGCTCGACCAGGCCGCGGGTGAGCGTCTCGAAGTGGTCGACCAGGCTCAGGCTGCGCAGCACCTGCTCGACCCATCCGCCGAGGAGGCGGCCGGCGACGTCGAGCGTCTGCGGCAGCCCGAGCAGCAGGAACGCGATCGACGCCGCGGCTCCCAGGATGAACGCGACCACCTGGTTCTTGCTCAGTGCCGAGAACAACATGCCGACCGACAGGAACGCCCCCGCGCACAAGAGACAGCCGGCATAGCCGGTGAGGATGACGCCCCAGTCGGGGTCGCCCAGGCGCGCCACCTGGAGCACCACCGGCCAGGTCATGAGCAGGGAGAAGCCGAGGAAGCCCCAGCCGGCGAGGAACTTGCCGACGTAGGCTCCCTCGAGGCTCACCGGCAGGGTCAGCAGGAGCTCGACGGTGCCGGTCTTGCGCTCCTCGGCCCACAGCCTCATGGCGACGGCGGGCACCAGGACGACGAAGATCCACGGGATGTAGAGGAAGAACGCGTCGAGGTTCGCCTGACGGATCTCGAGGAAGCGCCCGAAGTCGCGCGATACGGTGAGGAACCCGCTCGCGAGCAGGAAGATGACGACGAAGACGTAGCCCAGCGGCGACACGAAGTAGCTCTTGAACTCGCGGCGGTAGACGGCCGAAAGCCCGGTGAAGCGGCTCACGCGGCCACCCCCTTGGTCACGGCGCGGAAGACGTCGTCGAGGCGCCCCTCGCGCTGGTGGAGGCCGGCCACCTCGATGCCGGCCAGGCACGCCGGCAGCTCGATCAGCGCGTTGGCGCCCGCCGTCGGGTGGATCTCGAGCGTGCGCTCCGCCGGCGCCTCGACGTCACGGCACCAGGGCTGAGCCAGCAGCCGCTCGCGCAGTGGCTCGACATCGGCCGCGTTCACCAGGATGACGCGCACGGCGTGGTGACCGGGCGCCTGGGCGACCAGGTCGGCCGGCGTCGAATCGACCAGGATGCGGCCCTGCGACAGGATGATCGCGCGATTGCACACCTTCTCGACCTCGTCGAGGATGTGGGTCGAGAGGATCACGCAGCGGTCCTGCGACAGGTTGGCGATCAGGTCCTGGATCAGGACCTTCTGGTTGGGGTCGAGGCCGTCGGTGGGCTCGTCGAGGATCAGGATCTCGGGGTCGTGGATCATCGCCTGGGCGAGGCCGACGCGCCGCTTGAAGCCCTTCGACAACGTCTCGACCGTCTGGTGGCGCACGCGCCGGAGCCCGGTGGCGTCCACCACGCGATCGATCGCCCCCGGCGCGCCGGCCACTCCGCGCGCCTCGGCGACGAAGCGCAGAAAGCCGTCCACCGTCATCTCGCCGTAGGCGGGCGCGTTCTCGGGCAGGTAGCCGAGGCGGCGACGGGCCTCGATGGGATGGAGCGCGACGTCGAGGCCTGCCACCTCGATACTGCCGGTGTCCGGCTCGAGGAAGCCGGTGACCAGCTTCATCGCCGTGGTCTTGCCGGCGCCGTTCGGGCCCAGGAAGCCGAGCACGTCGCCGCGGCGTACCTCGAACGAGATGCCGTCCACGGCGCGGATCGGTCCGTAATGCTTGCGCAGGTCCTCGACCCGCACCAGAACGTCGGACGGGGCTCTGTCACTCATGTCGGAACGCGCCTATCACGTCGTGTCGGCATCGAGCGCGGCGCGTACGACGCCAGTTTGGCGTGGACCGCCCGTCGCTGCGTGTAGATCGTGTGCGTTGACCCGCGATCCCACCGTCGAAAGATCGCGCGCGCCTCGGGACCGGCGGCTCCACACCCTATCGGACCGCGCCGCCCCTAGCAATCCGTGCACCAGAAGGGGACCGGCTCAGTTTCGTGCCCTGCCCCGGCCGCCTGGGGAGCCCGGGGGCCTGGACGACGGAGGCCCTGGGCAAGCTGAGCGGACGAGCGCCCGGCGGGTCTCCTGGCGCCGCCGCCTCGCAGGTCGGGGTGGACGGTTCCCGCTCCACCGGTATACAACGCTCACGTGTCCGTTCAGGTGTCCGCTCAGGTGCCGCGAATCCGTTGCCAGCTCGACGACTTCGAGGTGGAGGAGATCCCCCTCTATCCCCCCGGCGGGGAGGGCGAGCACACGTTCCTCCTGGTCGAGAAGCGGGGGATCGACACCGAAGCCGT
>DATKDQ010000083.1:0-3612 GCA_035544635.1 Thermoanaerobaculia bacterium | reverse complement strand
CCTTCTTCGACGAGCGCACCTCCGAGGACGTGAAGGCCCTCACCTACACCTCGCCGCCGCTCGCGGAGAGTCTCACCATCGTCGGCTACCCCGTCGCGCATCTCTTCGTCACCTCGACGCATCCGGACGGCGATGTCTTCGTCTACCTCGAGGAGATCGACGCGGCGGGCGCGGCGCACTACGTGACCGAGGGCGCGCTGCGGGCCTCCTATCGCGCGGTCGCGGATCCGCCCTTCGAGAACTTCGGCCTTCCCTTCCGCCCGGCGGTGTCGGAGAGCCTCGCCGACCTGCCGCAGGGCGAGCCCACCGAGCTGGTGCTCGATCTCGAGGGCACCGCCATCGTGATCGATGCCGGGCACCGCATCCGCGTCACCGTCGCCGGCGCCGACCGCGCCAACTACGAGCTCCACCCGGATCCCAGGGGGAGGGATGCGCCCACGCTCTCGATCTGGCGCGGCGGCGAGCACGCCTCGTACCTCGAGCTGCCGGTCGCGGAGGGTCCCTAGAAGTCTTGACCCCCAGGAATCCTTAGAGATGAGTCAAGCGACCCGAGCGTCTACGCCGGGCGACGCTCAGTCGAGCACGCAGCGTCCTCGCACCTTGATGGCGTCGTAGATCGCGTCGGGCGCCAGATCGACGCCCAGCCGGGGCCAGACGACGGCACCGAGCCTGACGTCGACCTGTTCGAAGGCGGATTCCTCTCTCAGCGCGGCGAACACTCCCGCTCGTTCGCCGCATATCAAGCGAGAGAGGTGGACTTCTCCCTCGGTGCCGTCGACGAACCGGACCAGCAACCGATAGCCGGGGAGGGCCCGGGCCGTCACCACCCGCCAGGGCACGGTCGGCGCTACCCGAGGGGAGCGATCTTCAGGGGCACCCTTCGGTCTCGGCATAGCTTCCAATTCTCCATCAGCTCGTCCTGGTGGAGCCTCGCCCACTCCCGCGTGAGGGCCAGGCCGCGATGCGGCAGAAAGCCTCGCGTGACTTCGAGGGTCCGGATGTCGACCAGCGCCTCGAACTCGGCGTAGATCGCATGAAAGTGGGGCGGTGGGTGGTCCTCGAAGAACATCTGGATGACGATGCCATGAAACGTGCTGATCGTGGGCACTTCGGCCGCATGCCTCCGTCGTGGTCGACGGCCCGACCCGACCGCAGCTCGGGGCTCCACCTCCCGTCGTCATGGCGCCGCCCTGGGCCTCTCGCCGGCCGGAAGCCGCCCCCCGGCTGGTGCCGCTCGTGTGCGCTCGACGGCGGCCGGGCGCCGCCCGCCCGGTTTCAGGACACCCGTCTAGATGATTGGAGACGTGGTTGGGTGAAGCCGCCTCGCAGACGGCTCCATGTGCGATCATTCATGGCATCGCGCGCAGCGGCCTCTCGGGGAGGCGCATCGCGGGTTGATGCTCTGGCCGTGCCGTTGGACGGCACGTCGCGATCGCCAGGTCCCGAGCGCCGCAGGTCCGATGGCGAACGAGACTGGAGGCCAACGCAAGTGCCCGAGCTCCAGGCTCAGAGAGAACAGTCGACAGGGAGGACGCAACCGTGACGCATGACTCGACCGACGTTCTCTACGAGGTCCAGGGGTCCACCGCGATGGTCACGCTCAACCGCCCGCGCTACCACAACGCGCAGAGCTGGGCGCTGCTCGACGCGCTCGACGCGGCGCTCGATCGCGCGGTGGAGGACGACGCCGTGCGCGTCGTCGTGGTGCGCGGCGCCGGCGAGAACTTCTCCTCCGGGCACGACCTCGGCACGCCCGAGCAGCGCGCCGACAAGGAGGCGCGCGGAGTGCCCGACCAGGGCCTCGAGTACTACGACAACTTCCGCCACTACAACCTCGACCTGACGGTCAAGTGGCGCAACCTCGAGAAGCCGACCATCGCCATGGTGCGCGGCTGGTGCATCTACGGCGGCTGGATGATCGCCGCGGCCATGGACGTCATCTTCGCCGCGCCCGACGCCAAATTCTTAGCCGGGCTGGTCGAGTACTTCTCGATCCCCTGGGACATCGCGCCGCGCAAGGCGAGAGAGCTCTGCTTCGAGAGCCGCTTCATCGATGCCGCCGAGGCGCACGCGCTCGGTCTGGTCAACCGCGTCTACTCCGCCGAAGAGCTCGAGCGCGAGACTCTCGCCTATGCCGCACGCGTCGCCGAGTCGAGCCCGGCCGCGGTGCGCCTCTCGAAGCTCGCGATCAACAAGGCGCAGGACCTCCAGGGCCTCGCCGCCGGGGTCGAGGGCGCGTTCGCCGACTACCTGGTGCTGATGCAGACCCGCGGCGTCGATCGCGTCGGCGCCGAGGGCCGCCGGCTGGGCGGCGTCGACCTCGCGCTGCGGGGCCTGCGTGGGGAGCGGCCGGGGCTTACACCGGTGGCGCAGCAGCCGGCCACGGCCGGACGCGCCGGGTCGGCCTGAACGGCGCCCTGCCCTCCGGGGCGGCGCTCGCCTTCTCCCGGGCGCACCCGCTTGGAGCCGACCCACGATCGGACGAGAATGGTCTGCCCATCCCCTGGATGTCGAGGAGGAACCCCTATGCACTACGAGTCGATCCTGGTGTCGATCGCGAAGGGCGTGGCCACCCTCACCCTCAACCGGCCGGAGCGCATGAACGCGTGGACCGCGCAGATGGCTTCGGAGCTCAGCTCCGCCCTGCGCGCCGCGAACGACGACGACGACGTACGGGCGATCGTCATCACCGGCGCCGGCCGGGCCTTCTGCGCCGGCGCCGACCTCGGCGGCGGCGGCGGCACCTTCGCCGGCCGCGAGGGTCGGGAGGCGCCGGCGGTCGAGCCGATCTATCCCTGGCAGCTCGACAAGCCGGTGCTCGCCGCCATCAACGGCGCCGCGGTCGGTGTCGGCATCACCTACCCCATGATGTGCGACGTCCGCTTCGTCGCCGAGGACGCCAAGATCCAGTTCGCGTTCGTGCGCCGCGGCGTCATCCCCGAGCTGGCGTCGCACGTCATCGTCGCGCGGGTCGCCGGCCTCTCCAACGCCGCGGATCTCCTGCTCTCGGGCCGCATGATCCTGGGCAGCGAGGCGGTCGCGATGGGGCTCGCCTCCGAGGCGCTGCCGCGCGAGCAGGTGCTGCCGCGCGCGCTGGATCGCGCCCGCGACATCGCTGCGAACACGGCGCCGGTCTCGGTGGCGATCTCGAAGCGCCTGCTCTGGGAGGGGCTCACCGCCTCCGTCCCCGAGATGCGCGAGCGCGAAGGGAAGCTCTTCACCTGGGCGGGCAACCAGCCCGACTCGAAGGAGGGAGTCCTGTCGTTCCTCGAGAAGCGCCCGCCGGCCTGGCAGCTCTCGGTCGCCAGAGACACGCCGCGCGAGCTGCTCCGACCGCTGTAGCCTCGGAGGCGATGCCGATCTGCACTCGCCGCCCGCATCGAGCGATATCGGACGCGCTCTCCTCGCGGACTCCGCTGCCCTCTACTTCCCTGCTCCGGGTCGCCGCGAGTACGCCTCGTCGGTCTTCGCCGCCATGATGAAGTCGTTGCGGTGAAGGCCCTTGATCTTGTGGGTCCACCATCCCACCGTCACCTTGCCCCACTCGGTGAGAAGCGCCGGGTGATGGCCCTCCTCCTCGGCGATCTCGCCCACCTTGTTGGTGAAGTCGAG
>DATKDQ010000082.1:0-15411 GCA_035544635.1 Thermoanaerobaculia bacterium | reverse complement strand
GTCCGGTCGCGCGGCGCGAAGCCGAGCGAGTAGTAGCCCGCCGAGCCGCTCAGCGACTGACCCACGAAGCCCGCGACGTCCGTGCCCGTGAGCAGGGCGTCGCCGCCGGTCGAGCCGGCCAGCATGAGGAGTCCTTCCTGGGTGTCCGACAGCGAGCGCCCTCCCTCGCCGTCTCCGGGACGGCCGCCCAGGCCGGTGGTCGAAGCGTCGGCCAGCGGAGGCCTGATCGGATAGAGCGTGACCCGGCTCGAGTTCGCGATCGCGGCCAGGCGCTCGAACCGCGCCGTGCTCACGAACGGTTGGATGTTCTCCTGCAGGCGGCCGACCGAGAACTCGGCGCTCTTGCCGCCGGTGAAGTCGTCGACCCCGGGGCCGTCGCCGCCGGTCGGCCGCGCGTCGATGACCTGCATCGACGAGGCGTCGGACATCTCCCCCGCGCGCTCGGAGCCGCTGCCGCGCCGGCTGAGCGAGCGCATCAGCGTGGTCACCAGCTGCTCGAGCGGTCGCATCGCCAGGCCGTCGGCGACCACGAACACCGCCTTGCGACCGGGCCGGGCGCCCAGGGCGCTCGCGAACGCGGTCAGGGCGTCCACCGAGCGCACGGTCTCGCGGTGCACCATCTCGCCGTAGCCGCGGATGCTCTGAAACAGGGTGTCCATGGTGTTGCGCGACAGGATCTCCGAGCCGCCTCCGGCGTGGAAGAGCTGCATGGTGTCGTCGACGGTGTTGCGCGTCGACCGCTCGAGGGTCTGACTCTCCGACGGCGGAGGCCTGTGGTCCTCGATCCGGTGCAGCGCGGCGGTGACCAGGGCACGATCGGTCGTGAAGTCCTGCTCCACCCGCATGCCGCCGTCGAAGTAGACCACCATCACCGGCGGCTTCCCCTCCCCCATCCTGTTCTCGAGCACGCTCGCGACGCCGCCCAGGGCCGAGGCGCGGTTGGCGGCGGCGAGCTGAGTGCCGTCGACGTAGACCACGACGGACAGGCTCTCCCGCTCCACGGCGCCGCCGCTCGCGAAGTGGGTGACCTTGACCTTCTTGTTGTCCTCGAGCACCTGGAAGTCGCCTTCCCCGAGGTCGGTGACCGGATTGCCCTTCTTGTCGGTGGCGTAGACGTCGACGTTGACCAGGTCGACCTCGATCGTCTCCGACAGGCCGGGCGCCCGAGACTCCTGGGTGGTGACGGGCGCCGCCAGGAGCAGCCCCGACAGCGCGGCGAAGAGTGGGATGGAGGAGCCGTACCGCATGACTAGCGCTCCCTTCTCGGTGGCTCAAGCTCGCTGCGAAGCTGGGCGCCGGGTCTCGGCAGCTCTCCGCGCCGAACCTGGTGCGCACCCTTCATCACGAGCCACCGCGATGATTCGGATCGTCCGCTCGGAACGTATCAAACAACGGGTCGGGCCGCGCGCACCCGGGGGTTACGTGCTCTGACGGCCGGGAGGCCGTCGCTGTTTCGGCGCCGCCGCGGGCCGCCTCCTATAATGCCGCGCCATGAAGACCGCGCAAGCCATCGTCGAGATCCTGAAGCGGGAGGGCGTCGAGTTCGTGATCGGGTATCCGGTCAACCCGATCCTCGAGTTCGCGGCGCGCGCCGACGTGCGCCCGATCATCGTGCGCCAGGAGCGCACCGGCCTGCACATGGCCGACGCGGTCTCACGGGTGACGAGCGGCCGCCGCATCGGCGTCTTCGCGATGCAGCACGGGCCCGGCTCCGAGAACGCGTTCGGCGGCGTGGCGCAGGCGTGGGCCGACTCGGTGCCGATCGTCGTGCTGCCGATGGGCTACCCGCGCCGGACCACCAACATCCCGCCCAACTTCAACTCGACGCTCAACTTCCGCCACATCACCAAGTGGGCGGAGCAGGTTCCGAGCGGCGCCGAGGTGCAGCACGTGATGCGGCGCGCCTTCACCCAGGTGCGCAACGGCCGGCCCGGCCCGGTGCTGGTCGAGGTGCCGATGGACGTCTTCGGGGAGGACAGCCCGGAGATCGACTACCGCCCGGCGCCGCGTCATCGCAGCGCTCCCGACCCCGCGGCGGTCGCGGCGGCGGCCGACGCGCTGCTCGAGGCAAAGCGCCCGGTCGTCTACGCCGGCCAAGGGATCCACTACGCCGAGGCCTGGGAGGAGCTGCGGCGTTTCGCCGAGCTCCTGGCGCTGCCGGTCTCGACCAGCCTTCAGGGCAAGAGCGCGTTTCCCGAGGGCCATCGCCTGGCGCTGGGCGCGGGCGGGCGCACGCTCCCCGAGCCGGTCCATCACTTCCTGGCGCACGCCGACCTGGTGCTGGGCGTGGGCTGCAGCTTCAGCGCCACCGACTTCGGCGTGAAGATGCCCAACGGCAAGCTGTACATCCATGCCACGCTCGATCCGACGGACGTCAACAAGGATCTCGAGTCGAGCCTGGCACTCCTGGGCGACGCCAAGCTCACCCTCGAGGCGCTCCTCGGCGAGCTCTCACGGCGGGCGGTAGAGCCGCGCGACCCCGAGCCCGTCGCGCGCGAGATCGCCGAGGTCAAGGCGCGCTGGCTCGAGCGCTGGCGCCCGAAGCGCGAGTCCGACCAGGTGCCGCTCAACCCCTATCGCGTCCTGGCGGAGCTGCGGCGCCTGGTCGACCCCGACCGCGTCATCATCACGCACGACTCGGGCAGCCCGCGCGACCAGCTCTCCCCCTTCTGGGAATCGACGCGCCCGCTGTCCTACATCGGTTGGGGCAAGAGCACGCAGCTCGGCTACGGGCTCGGCCTCGCCATGGGCGCCAAGCTGGCCCGTCCCGACCAGCTCTGCATCAACGTCTGGGGTGACGCCGCCATCGGCTTCACCGGCATGGACTTCGAGACCGCGGTGCGCGAGCGCATCCCGATCCTGTCGATCCTGCTCAACAACTTCTCGATGGCGATCGAGCTCCCGATCATGAAGGTGTCGACCGAGAAGTACGGCGCCACCAACATCACGGGCGACTACGCCGCGATGGCCCGGGCCTTCGGCGGCTACGGCGAGCGCGTGACCGAGCCCGACCAGATCGCGCCGGCCATCCGTCGCGGAATCGCAGAGACCGAGCGCGGGGTCCCCGCGCTGATCGAGTTCCTGACCTCGAAGGAGATCGAGTACTCGACGTTCAAGTAGGCTACGACTCGCTCAGACGGGACTGGAGCCCTCCGGCCAAAGGCAGACCGCGCTCGGGATCCAGCCAGCCCTTGCCCGGCACGTGGTTGACCTCGAGCCGGGTGCCCCCCGGATCCTCGAACAGGACCGAGTAGTAGCCCGGCGCCCAGTCGTCCTCCTGGGGAGGATGCACGACGCGCGCGCCGAGCCCGGCGACGAGCCCGTGGACGCGATCGACATCCTCCCGCGAGCGGGCGCGCAGGCACAGGTGATGAAGCCCGGCTCGTCCCTGATCGAACGGCGTGGCGCGATGCGCCGGGTCGGCGGCGCGGATCCCGATTCCGGTGCGGCTGCCGACGCAGTAGTAGAGCGTGTCGGTACGCACCAGGCAGCGCATGTCGAGTGCGGGCAGCAGCTTCTCGTAGAACGGCAGGCAGGCTGCGAAGTCCGCCACCGTGATGTAGACGTGAGCGATGCCGTTGAGCTGGACCCGATCGGCCATGCCGCCGTCACACCCTCATCCCGACCTGCGCGGCCGCCGCGTGGAGGCTCGCCGCCGCGCTCGGCCGCGCCGCCACACGATCGAACCACGCCTGGACCCGCGCGTTCTCGGGATCGAGCGGCTGTCCCACGCCCGCCGCGAAGTCGAGGAAGCAGTAGAGATGGATGTCGGCGAGCGTGAAGCGGTCGCCGGCGATCCAGGTCTTGCCGTCCATCAGTCCATCGAGCCAGGCCAGCTTGTCCTGCGCGCACGCCTTGAGGCCGGCGGCCGCCTCGGGCAGGACCCGCATGCGGTCCTTGAACATCTCGAGGCCTTCGGCGTAGCGAAAACCGTTCGCCATCGGCTCGCAGATGCCGAGGTCGATGCGGCGCGTCCACATCCGCGTCTCGGCCTTCTCCTCGGGGGTCGATCCGACCAGCGGCGGCTTCGGCTGCATGTCCTCGAGGTACTCGCAGATGGCGGTCACCTCGGTGATGCAGCGGCCATTGTCGAGCTCGAGCGCGGGGAGCTGGCCCGCCGCGTTCTTCTGGAGGTACGGCTCACGGCGGTTCGCGGCGCCGCGGATGTCGACCTCCTCGAAGGGAATCGAGATGCCCTTCTCGCTCATGAACATGCGCACCACCCGCGGGTTGGGGCCGAGGGAGTTGTAGAGCTTCATCGCCGTTCTCCTTTTCGAGGTCAAAAGCCCTCCTTCCACGGACGCAGGTCGATCTCGTGGCTCCACGCGCTGCGCTGCTGGCGATGCACGTCCCAGTAGGCGGCGGCGATCGCGTCGGGGAGGAGCATCCCGTCCTCGCCGAGGCGCTGCTTCAGGTCCGGCATCCGCTGGTTGACCTGCTCGCCGTCGATCACGCCGTCGATGATGAAGTGCGCGACGTGGATCCCCTGCGGGCCGAGGTCGCGGGCCATTGCCTGCGCCACGGCGCGCAGGCCGAACTTGGCGGAGGCGAACGCCACGAACGGCGGCCGCGCGCGCAGCGACGCGGTGGCGCCGGTGAAGAAGATCGAGCCCCTTCCCTGCGCGATCATCCGTCGCGCGGCCTCTTGCCCGGCCAGGAAGCCGCCCAGGCAGCCGATGCGCCAGGTCTCTTCGAAAGCCTGAGCGTCGATCTCGAGCAGCGTGCCGAACCGGGCGTTGCCGGCGTTGTAGACCACGATCTCCAGCGGCAGGCCGGCATCGTCGACGGCGGCGAACAGCCGCTCGACGTCACCGGGAAGGGTGGCGTCGCCCGCGATCGCGGTCGCGCGCCCGCCGCCCCGGCGCATCTCCTCGGCGCACGCCTCGATCCGCGACGCGGTGCGCCCGGAGACGAAGACGTGAAGCCCCTCCGCGCCGAGCCGGCGAGCGGCGGCGGCTCCCAACCCGGCACGGGCGCCGACGCCGAGGACTACGGCCGCGTGGGTCGGTGTGCTCGCCATCTCACCGCCCCGCTCCCGCCTTGCCCTCCCGTTCGTCGAGCAGCTCGTAGACGCGCAGCACGGAGTTGGGCTCGATCCCGGGCTCTATGATCCCCGACGGCAAGAGCGGCGAGGTGAACGGGCCGAGGGTCCCCTGGTGCGCCGTCAGGTCGACGCGCAACGCCGCCTCGAGCGCGGAGATGCCGCTCGCCCGCAGCTCGGTGATGGCGTTCCAGGCGTCCCGGAGGTAGGCCTGGGCGTAGTCGATGAAGGCGCGGTCGCGGAACGGCACGCCGTGG
Organism: Thermoanaerobaculia bacterium; assembly: GCA_035544635.1. Classification (GTDB taxonomy): domain Bacteria; phylum Acidobacteriota; class Thermoanaerobaculia; order Multivoradales; family Multivoraceae; genus DATAFT01. The sequence goes on along the minus strand of DATKDQ010000082.1, from coordinate 10,113 downwards.
CCGGGCACGATGAGCTCGAAGTCGAGCTCCTTCAGCCGGTCGAGGGTCGCGATCCACTCGTCGGCGAAGCCGTCGCCCATGTAGGACGGACCCTGCACCAGGAGATCGCCGGTGAAGACGATCTTCTCCTCGGGCAGGAAGACGACCACGTCGCCCGCGGTATGGCCGCGCCCCAGGAAGTGGAGCTGGATCTCGCGCCCCCCGTGGTGGAGGGTCATGCGCTCGGAGAGGGTGACCTGGGGCGGCACCGGGCGGGTCTCCTGGTCGTCGCGGACGTGGTTGGCGAGCACCTTCGCCTGTGCCTCGAGCCCCGACTTGGTCGCGGGATCGGTCGCTGCGGCGGCCTGGCGCGCGACGGCCTCGGCGTTCTCGGCGAGGAGCTTGGAGAAGAAGGTGTAGGTCCTCTCCTGCATGGGGTCGCCGGCCAGCTTCTCGCGGGTGTACTCGTGGCCCACGATCACGACGCCGGGCGGGAACGCCAGGTTCCCGTGGGCGTGGTCGAAGTGGTAGTGGGTGTTGACCAGGGTCGTGATCGGCTTCGGGGTGAGCGTCGCCACCGCCGCGATCAGCGCGCGCGCGGCGGCGGGCGTCACGTGCGAGTCGACCACCAGCACGTCCTCCTCGTTGACCACCACCAGCGAGTTGGAGAGGAGAAACAACGGCCCCGCCTCGGTGGCGAAGAAGACGCCCGGCGCGAGCTCCTCGAAGCGGTGCGTCGGTGCGTCGGCGGCGCCCGTCGCGCCGGCGGTCGCGACCAGAGCGGCGCAGGTGAGGACGACGAGGACCGCGATGCGGCCTGCGGCCCTGGCCCGATGGATGTCGATCATGATTCGCACCTCAGGCCGCCACCGGCGCGACCTCTTCCATGAACCGGTCCAGAGTCTCGATCTTGCGCTGGCGCGGGCCCAGGTTGAAGTCGGGGACGATCAGCTCGTCGAGCCCGGCGTCCGCGTACTCCTTCACCACCGCGCGGATCTGCTCGACGCCGCCGGTCATCATCGGGAAGAACCCGGGCCGGCCGCGCACCTTGGCCAGAAACTCCGGATCATCGCTCAGGTAGAGGAGCGACTGCGCCGAGCGCCAGATCGAGCGCGGGTCGCGGCGCAGCTCCTCGCAGTGGCGGTCGAGCACCGACATCTTGTGGCGGATGGTGGCGGGGTCGCCCCAGTAGTTCCACTCCTCGGCGTACTTGGCCGCGATCCGCAGCGTGACCTTCTCGCCTCCGCCGCCGATCAAGAGCGGCAGCGGCTGCTGCACCGGCCTGGGCTCGAGCGGCGCGTCGGTGAGCTGGTAGTACTTGCCTTCGAAGTTGGCGCGGGACCCGCTGAACAAGGCCTTGATCACCTGGCAGGCCTCCTCGAGCCGCTCCAGCCGCCCGCGCACGGTGGAGAACTCGATGCCGTAGGCGCGGTGCTCGTTCTCCTGCCACCCGGCGCCGAGCCCGAGCACCAGCCGGCCGCCGCTCACGTGATCGACGGTCGAGGCCATCTTCGCCAGCACGGCGGGATGGCGATAGGTGTTCCCGGTCACCAGCGGTCCGATCCGCAGGCGGGGCACCGCGGCGGCGAGCGCCGCGATCGTCGTCCACGCCTCGTTCCACGGCGTCGACACGTCGCCCTCGTTGGGCATGAAGTGGTCGGCGTACCAGATGCCGTGCCAGCCCTTGCTCTCGACGTGGCGCGCGAGCTGGAGCACCTCGCTCCAGGGCTGTGTCGGCGACGGCCAGAAGCTGAACCGCATGTGTCGTCCCTCGTGGTTGGCGGGAGCGACGATGCTATCTCAGGCCCGCCGGCGCGAGGGGGTGTCGGTCTTGGCCTTGAAGCCCAGGAGCCGCTGCGCCTCTTCCACCAGCCCGTCTGGAAGGTCCAGCGTAGTGGAGCGCCGGGTCGATCCCGCCAGCCGAGATCGGGAGGCGAAGGGGGTCGAGTCGGGAGCATGCCGGCAGACGACTACACTGGTGCCATGGCCGAACCGGGAAGGCGCACGGTCTCGACCTCGCAGCTCGAGGCCCGCCTCGCGCGGCTGGAGACGACCCTGCCCGAGCCGGTTTCGGGTCTCTACGGACCGGGCTCCGCGGTGTGGGAGATCAGCCGCCACGCCTGCACGTTCCTGGGAGGCGGCCGCGCCGCCCTGCTCCAGGTGGCCCACCCGCAGGTGGCGCAGGCGATCGTGCACCACTCGCGGACCAGGACCGACCCCTACGGACGCTTTCAGCGCACCTTTCGGCAGGTCTTTCCCATGGTCTGGGGGAGCCGGGACCAAGCGTTCGCTGCCGCGCGCGCCGTCCACCGCGTGCACCTCGGGATCCACGGCCGCTTCGAGGAGGACGTCGGCCGCTACCACCGCGGAGACCGCTACGACGCGAACGATCGGAGCGCGCTCCTCTGGGTCCACGCCACGCTCTGGGAGACCTCGATCGCGATGCACGAGACCTTCGTGGGCGCCCTCTCCCTCGACGCCAAGGAGGGCTACTACCAGGAGACCAAGCGCTTCGCCGCCCTGTTCGGCCTCGAGGAGGACGAGCTGCCCGGCGACTGGAGCGAGTTCCTCTCCTACAACCGCCGGAGGTGGGAATCGGACGCGCTCGCGGTCGGCAGTGCCGGCCGAGAGATCGCGTCCTACCTGTTCGAGCCGCCGGATCCGCTCCTCGCGCCGGCCTTCACTCGCCTGCGCCTGCTCACCATCGGCCTGCTACCCGAGCCGGTCGCCCACCGCTTCGGTCTCGCCCTCGACGCCTCCGAGCGGCGCCGCTTCGAGCGGTTGGTCCCGAGGCTGAGCACCTGGCTGCCGCGCCTGCCGCGGCGCCTGCGCTACGTGCCCCCGTACTTCGCGGCGCGCCGCCGGGTCGAGCGGCGCGGCGGCGTGGATTGGCTCGGAAGAGCCGTCGAGCGCCTCTATCTGGGCGGGGCGGCGTAGCGCAACGGACGCCACCGGCCGGCGATCCTCACCGCGTCACAGGCCTCGTTGGCGTGGCGCAGGATCGTGAAGCGCAGCGCATCCGCGAACAGGACCTCGCCGTGGCTCATGGTGCCGCAGAACAGGCGCTCGCGCTGGTCGAGGCGGAGGGTGTCGAGGTCGAGCAGGTCGGACCCACCGGCGTTGAGGGTCACGCGCAGGCTGCCGGCCTCCTCCACCGCGGAGCTCGCGACCAGGGGCGTGATCGCGGCGTCGAGGTAGCTCTTGTCCCACCACTCGGGATTGACCTGGTACTCGAAGTACCAGATCCCGAGCGCCGGCTCCCACGCCAGGCGCTCGAGGAAGAACGCCTTGATGCGCGGCGCCACCGCTCTGCCCATCCAAGTCCAACGCTGCTCCTCGTCGACCCGGATCATCTCGTAGCGGAGCTCGTCGAGAAGCGCGTCGAGCTCGCGCCCGGCCTCGAGCCCGCGCGCGATCGGCACCGGCGAGTAGATGCCCGGAGCGAGGCCGGGCAGGCGCGCCGGCAGGAGCTCGACCACCACGCGCTGGACCGCGGGCTGGTCGAGCGCAGGCTCCTGCGCCAGCGCTTCCCACTCCGCCGGCACCAGCGGGTTGTGGAAGTGCGCGCCGTGCTTGAAGAAGAGATGGACGTGATGCGGCTCGAGCCGGCGCGCCGCCGCCAGCAGCGCCTCCCGGCCCGGACCCCGAACCGACGTCGCACCGCCACCGACCGGCGGCTCCGGACGGGTCTCGCGCGTCATGCCTCGAGCTCGACCATCACCGGCGCGTGGTCGGAGGCGATGAGCCCGTCCTTCTTCTTGCGGTACTCGCGATCGATCTCGGCCGCCGTCGCGCGCGTAGCCAGCGGTTGGGTGCCGAGCAGCAGATCGATGCGCAGCCCCTCGTTCTTGTGGAACGCTCCGGCCCGGTAGTCCCACCACGTGAACGCCCGGGTCTCGGGCAGCAGCCGGCGATAGACGTCGACCAGACCCCAGTCGAGGAGGCGCTGGAACCGGGAGCGCTCCTCGTCGGTGTGGAAGATGCCGCGGTGAAGCAGCGCCTCGTTCCAACTGTCGATCGGCTGCGGGCAGAGGTTGAAGTCGCCGCACACAACCGCCGGGCGGCCGGGGTCGCAGTCGCGCTCGAGGTGCTCCGCCAGCGCGTCGAGCCAGGCGAGCTTGCGCGGGAAATCCTCGTGGCCCACATACTTCCCGTTCGGGATGTAGAGGGTGGTGAAGTCGATGCCTTCGACGCGCGCGGTGAGAAGCCGGGCGCCCATCTCGTCCTGCCCGGGGAGACCCCGTTGCACCACCTCGATCGGCTGGCGGGCGAGGATGGCGACGCCGTTCCAGCCGCGCTGACAGTGGGCGATCGATCGATAGCCGAGCTCGGCGAGCTCGGCGCTCGGGAAGTGCTCGTCCTCTAGCTTCAGCTCCTGGATCCCGACCAGGTCGGGACGGCGGGCGCGCAGCCAGTGCAGCACGAAGCCGAGCCGCGCGCGCAGGCCGTTGACGTTCCAGGTGGCGACGCGCACGCGCGTCATTGTAGCGGCGCACGAGACCAGCTCCGCCCCCCAGCGGAAACGGCGACGGGGGCGAGCCTCCGTTCCGGCGTAGACTTGCACCGCTCCGCGCGTGAACACGCGGCCACCGCACGCCCGGCGCGGCGCGGAGCGCTGGAGGGATCATGATCGACCGCCTGTCGCGACCCCCGTCCTCCCGTTCCTTCTCCGAACCGCGGCCGGCCTGGACCCGTCGCGAGGTGCTCGAGGGCGTCGCGGCGACGCTCGCCGCCGCCGCGGCACTCGGCACCGTTCGTTCTCCGCTCCATGGCGTGCAGGCGGGCCCGGCGGCCGCGGCCGGCTCCGCCGCTCTGCCCACGGAGCTGTGGCGCGCCGGCGCCGGTCAGCTCGCGGAGGCGATCGCCGGCCGGCGCGTCACGTCGCTGGACGTGGTCGAGGCTCACCTCGCGCGCATCGACTCCGTCAACGCGAAGATCAACGCCATGCCGGTGGTCTTCGCCGACGAGGCTCGGGCCGCCGCGCGCGAAGCCGACGCCGCGGTCGCACGCGGGGCGCAGCTCGGGCCGCTCCACGGCGTGCCGTTCACGATCAAGGACAACCTGGATCAGGCCGGAAAGCCGAACACCCACGGGCTCGAGGAGAACCGGGCGGCCGTGGCGCAGCTCGATCACCCGGTGGTCGAGCGGATGCGGACCGCCGGCGGCGTCCCGCTGGGACGCACCAACCTCCCCGATCTCGGTCTGCGGGTCCACAGCTTCAGCGAGATCTGGGGACGAACGCTCAACCCCTGGAACAGCGCTCGCAACGTCGGCGGATCGAGCGGCGGCGAGGCCGCGGCGCTCGCCACCGGCATGAGCCCGATCGGCCTCGGCAACGACATCGGCGGCTCGCTGCGCAACCCGGCGAACTGCTGCGGGATCGCCGCGCTCAAGCCCTCCTTGGGGCGCATCCCGGACGCAGGCGGGGGCGGCCTCGCCGGGCAGTTGATGGCGGTCAACGGTCCGATGGCGAGAAGTGTGGCCGACGTGCGTCTCGGCTATCGGATCCTGTCCGGTGTGCACGTACGCGACCCCTGGTCGATGCCGGTGCCGCTCGACCTGCCCGACCCGGCGGCGCCGCTGCGCGTCGCCCTGGTGCCCGAGCCGAGCGGCGGCACCACGCACCCAGCGGTGGCGGAGGGCGTGCGCAAGGCGGGTCGGGCGCTCGCCGCCGCCGGCTATGCCGTCGAGGACGTGGAGCCGCCGCGGCTGGCCGCGGTCTTCGACGTGTGGATGGACTTCCTCGGCACCGAGCTCTTCCAGGGGCTCGACTACTTCCGCGACGTGATGTCGGAGGAGGCGTTCCTCTTTCTCGACCTGGTGATGAGCCGCTGGGAGTTCGGTGGCCTGGAGCGGTACCAGGAGGCCCTGACCGAGCGCCACACTCTGCTCGCCGAGTGGAGCGAGTTCTTCACGCGCTACCCGCTCGTCGTCGGTCCGGTGTTCACCCAGCCGCCGTTCGAGGTCGGCTACGACGTCGCCGGCGTCGATCAGGCGTGGGACGTGATGGGCCAGCTCCGCCTGGTGGTCGCGGTGAACCTGCTCGGCATCCCGGCGGTCGCGGTGCCGGTGGGCGTGGCGGACGGCCTGCCGATGGGCGTGCAGGTGATCGCCGATCGCTTCCGCGAGGACCTCGCCCTCGACGGCGCGGCCGCGATCGAGCACACCCTGGGCGTGATCACGCCGATCGATCCGCTCGGGTGAGAAGCCCCACGCCTACCGCATCGACGGCAAACCGACCGGGCGCGCTTCCTGAAGGATCCTCGCCATCGCCAGCACCGCCTCCTCGCCCCGCGGCGGGCCCACGATCTGCAGCCCGACCGGCAGTCCCTCCGGATCGAGGCCCGCCGGCACCGACGCGATCGGCAGCCCCGCCAGCGAGAGCACGAAGGTCGGCGCGATCCAGTCGACGTAGGTCCTCATCGGCCGCCCGGCGATCGCGTCGGGATAGTTCTGCCCGACCGGGAACGGCGGCACCGCGACGCAGGGCGTGAGCAGCAGATCGCAGCGCTCGAACAGGCGGCGCAGGTCGTCCCACAGCCGGCCGCGCAGCGCCTCCGCCTCGGCCAGCTCGGCCACGCTGCGGCGCAGGCCGGCCTCGACGTTGCCGCGCAGGTTGTCGCCGAAGCGCTCGATCCTCTCGAGGCGGGGATGCTGCTGCGCCACCATCCAGTACCCGCGCAGCGCCAGGAAGCTGCGCTTGCCGTACTCGAGGTCGAGGTCGGTCTCCTCCACGCGCGCGCCCGCCTGACGCAGCTCCATCGCTGCGGCACGGCAGACCCCTTCGATCGCCGGGTCCACCCCGATCCCCGCCACGTCGGGCGCGTAGGCGAGGCGCACGCCGAGAGCGTCCGCGCGCGCCACCGCCGCCACGAAGTCGCGGCCCGTGATCGGCTGCGCCAGCGGCGCGCGCGCGCTCGGACCCGCCACCGCCTGGAGCATGAGTGCCACGTCCTCGGCGCGCCGCGCCATCGGCCCGGTCACCTGGAGCGTGTCCCATAGGTAGTCGGAGGGAGAGGTCGGAACCAGTCCGGGCGAAGGGCGCATCCCGACCACGCCGCAGAACGCCGCCGGGATGCGCAGCGAGCCTCCGAGGTCGGTACCCTCGGCGAGGGCGATCATGCCGGTGGCGAGCGCCGCGGCGCCGCCCCCGGTCGAGCCACCGGCGCTGCGCTCGAGGTTCCAGGGGTTGCGGGTGCGGCCGAACACCTCGTTGAAGGTGTTGGCGCCGGTCGCGAATTCGGGGGTGTTGGTCTTTCCGATCACCACCGCGCCGGCCGCGCGCAGCCGGCGCACGACCTCGGCGTCCTCCTCGGGCACGTGGTCGGCGTAGAGCGGCGACCCGTAGGTGGTGCGCAGGCCCGCCACCGGCGTCACGTCCTTGATCCCTACCGGGAGCCCGTGGAGCGGCCCGAGCTCCTCGCCGCGCGCCCGCCGCGCGTCGAGCGCGCGCGCCTCCTGCCGCGCGCGCGGCTCGAGAGTGACGACGGCGTTGATCTCGCCGTTGCTCTCCTCGATGCGCTGGAGCGTGGCCTCGATCAGCTCGACCGCCGACAGCTCGCCGCGGCCGACGAGCCGACGCAGCTCCGAAGCGCTCTGGAGCAGGAGATCCGTCATTCCGAGCAGGTGCTGAGACGGTCCGAGCACCGTTCGCTGGTGGAGCCTAACCGTTTCAGACCCTCCATCGTTTGGGAGCGGTGGCCGGCGCCGGGGCAGGCCGCACCGCCGGAAAAACCGTATCCTGTCACCGCCCGCGAACGCCACGGTGAGTGGCCGAGGAATGGCGATGACGCAGACGACGCAGGTCAGGATCGACCCCGATGCGCTTCGGGAAGTGTGGCCGGTTCTCGACGCCGACGAGCGGGCGGAAGGTTTCGGCCTGCTCCGGCGCGCGGAGGCGGAGGAGTTCTTCCTCGAGCTGTCTCCGCGCGCGCAGGCGGACATCGTCCTCCGACTGAGCGATCCCGAGCGCCGGCTCTGGATGCGCCTGCTCGCGCCGGACGACGCCGCCGACCTGCTGCAGCAGGTGCCGCCGGAGGAGCGCCAGCGGCTGCTCGCCCTGCTCGACCCCACCAGCCGCGCCGAGGTCTCGGCGCTTCTCGCCTACGCCGAGGACGACGCCGGCGGTCTCATGAGCCCCCGCTTCGCGCGCGTGCGCCCCGACATGACCCTCGACGAGGCGATCGGCTATCTGCGGCGGCAGGCGCGGCAGAACCTGGAGACGATCTCCTACATCTACGTCCTGGATCAGGACCAGCGGCTGCTCGGGGTGGTCTCGTTCCGAGAGCTGTTCACGGCGCCGCCTGGAACCAGGGTGGCGGACATCATGCGCCGCGACGTCGTCTCCGTCCCCGAGGACATGGATCAGGAGGCGGTCGCGAAGGTGCTGGCGGACGAGGATCTGGTCGCGGTGCCGGTGGTCGACCAGGACGGCCGCATACGCGGCATCGTCACCGCGGACGACATCGTCGACGTGGTGCTGGAAGAGGCCACCGAGGACATCCAGAAGCTGGGCGGCATGGAGGCTCTCGACGTTCCCTATCTGCAGACCCCGTTCTGGTCGCTGATCAGGAAGCGCGCCGGCTGGCTCGCGGTGCTCTTCGTCGGCGGGATGTTCACCACCAACGCCCTGGCGTTCTACGAGGACGCGCTGGCGCGCGCCATCGTGCTCACGGTGTTCATCCCGCTCATCATCGCCAGCGGCGGAAACTCCGGCTCACAGGCCGCGACGCTCGTCACCCGGGCTATGGCCCTCGGCCAGGTGCGCCTGCGCGACTGGTGGCGCATCATGCGGCGCGAAGCGGCGTCGGGCCTGACCCTGGGAGCGATCCTGGCCGCTGTGGGCATCCTCCGGATCGAGCTCGGCGCGACCGTCTTCCAGGAGTTCGGACCGCATCACGCCCCGCTCGCCCTGACGATCGGAATCAGCCTGATCAGCGTGGTGCTGTGGGGCACCATCATCGGCTCGATGCTCCCCTTCATCGCCACCCGCTTCGGCTTCGATCCCGCCAGCGCGTCGGCCCCCCTGGTCGCCACCCTGGTCGACGTGGTGGGGATCGTCATCTACTTCACGACCGCGGAGCTCATCCTGTCGGGAACGCTGCTGTAGCGCGCGGGTCTATTCCTCGACGAACGCCACCACCCGCGCGAACGCCGCCTCTCCGCCTTTGAACTTCCACGGGAAGCATCCCACCACGAGCCGGCGGTTCTGCAGCTCGGGCGCGTCGATCTGCCCACCCAGGTTCTCGATGTGCATGCAGTTGTGCGGGAAGAGAGCGTTGTGGGTGAGCTGGTAGGCCGAATCGGGGAAGAGCTGGTCGACCGCCGCAGCACCGCCGAACTTCGCCTCGCAGGCGGCCCGCACCCGGTCGCAGTGGCCGTGGGCGCCCTTGCCCAGGAACCGTCCGATCGGCAGGTTCATCGGGTGGTCGGTCGAGACGCAGTCGACGCCCCAGACGTGGATCTCCTGCTCGAGCAGCCAGGGGACGAGATCGGGATGCGCGCCCGGATGGCGGTGGATGTACTTTTCCTCGTCGGGCTCGGCGCCGAACTGAGCGTGGCGATGCCACCCGGTGTGGAGGAGGAGGCGATCCCCACGGCGCACCTCGACCCGTTCCTCGATCATCCGCGGCGTGTAGAGCTCGAGCTCGCCCATCGCATCGCGCAGATCGACGATCACGCTCGGGCCGTACAGCCACTCGAGCGGGATCTCGTCGATCGTCATGCCCGCGGTGACGAAGTGGCGGGGCGCGTCGAGGTGGGTCCCCATGTGGTTGGAGGTCATGATGTACTGCGCGTTGACGCCGTGCTCGGCTTTGCGCTTGATGTACTTGACCTCGAACGGCGGGTAGTAGGGCCAGAACGGAACTTCCTGATTCAACGGCTGCGACAGGTCGTAGAGCTTCATTCCGTGCTCCTCGAAAAGCTGGTTGGCCCACCGGCGTGGCCGGTCACGATCATCGGCACCAGCACGATGGCGTTGCCGAGCAGGAGGATGACCAGGCTCTGCGACCAGGTGAGGCCGGACGCGATCATGCTCGCGGCCAGCATGTAGGTCGGGATGCACACGCTCATCCCCACCCAGAGCGCCGCGAAGTGCCACAGGCCCCAGGTGCGCTGCGCCCGAGTGGTCGG
>DATKDQ010000081.1:0-7863 GCA_035544635.1 Thermoanaerobaculia bacterium | reverse complement strand
CTCCTGCGCCGTCGCCGCGTCGGGATCGTCGGGCGCGAGCTCGAGGAACCTGCCGAGGTGCTCCTTGGCCTTGGCCTTGTCATCCTCGCCGACGTAGCACAGGCCGAGCATGTAGTGCGTCTTGGCGTGATCGGGCTGGGTCTGGAGGATCTGCTCGAAGATCGCCTTCGCCTCGGCCACCTGGCCCGCGTTGTAGAGGTCCGCGCCCTGGTTGAAGAGGTTGAGCCCCGCCTTCTCGGGGTTGTCGGCCTGCATCCTCTTCAGGATCTCGTCCGCCTTGTCCTTCTGTCCGAGCCCGGAGTACGCCGCGTAGAGCACCTGGTGGATCTCGGTGTCGTCGGGGTGGAGCTCGAGCGACTTGAGGGCGTTGTCGAGGGCCTCCTGCCACGCCTCCTCCTTCCACAGGACGCGGGCCATACCGCCATACGCCTGTCCGTACTCGGAGTTCTTCTCGATGGCTTCGGCGAACTTCGCCTTGGCGGTGACGAGATCGTTCGCGTTCAACGCCAGCACGCCCTCGTTGTAGATCTTCACGATGCCGCCGCCGGTGGCGGCCTCCTCGCCTTGCTGCTGCGTCGGCGCCGCGGCCGCCGCGGCCGGAGTCAGGTCGAAGTTGCGCCGGGTGCGCTGCCGGGCGGGGATCTTCACGCCGTTGAGAGAGATCGGCTGGAAACCCTCCTTGGACATCTGCAGCGTGTAGGCCGGCAGCGAGCTGGCCACGAAGACGGTGTAGCGACCACGGTCATCCGTGGTCTCCTCCTGCCTGAACGAGGGGGACTCGGGGTTGGTGAGGACGATCTTGACTCCGGCGATCGGCTGTCCCTGGTCATCGAAGACCTGGCCGAACATGGTGCCGGGAAGCTGCGCGTGAGCCGCGCCGGCCGCGAGCAGGAACGCGAGGCCGTGAAGGATGGCGCGGCGAGCTGGCTGACTCATGGCGACCTCCAGGATGAGAGCGTGCGCGCGCCGGGGCAGCGCGCGGCTGCGCCTAGCATAGTATCCAATCGACGGCCTCTCCTACGTCGCGGGAGGCCGTTCGCGCGTCACGCCGATGCTCTCTCACCCCCGAGCGCAATTCCTTCGAGCCGGACTCGCCGCCGGCCTTCTCCTCGTCGCTCCCGCTTGCCGTGACGACGCGGACGAAGGCCTGCCCGAGGCCGGCGTGGAGCCGCGCGCCGGCGCAGCGGCGAGTCGGCAGGGCGGTGAGGCCGTTGGTGCCGCTGGCGCCGACTCCGCAAGACCCGCCCTTGCGGCCGATCTCGCAGCGCTCGGGCGGCTGCTCGAGCAGGCCACCGCCGCGGACACTCTCGCCGATACCGATCGGAGCGCGCTCGAGGACGCCGTGCGGGGGCTGCTCCAGGACGCCGCCGCCGGCGCGTGCGAGGGCTGCCGCGCCGTGGTCAGCTACGTCGACCAGGCGGGGGGAGGCGGTTACTTCCGCTGTGAGCTGCGCCCGAGCGGGGGGGAGGCGGTGGCGGACCTGCACCTCTTCCACCGTCCGCGCCTTCCGGTCGAGGCGGCGGAGAGCTGGGGTCGGCGCCGCCTCGCCGGACATCCGGCGAGCGGGTTCGGCGGTGATCACCTCTTCGTCTGGCCGGGGCGCTTCGAGATCCGCGCGTTCGCGCGGGACGACCGGCTGCGCGGCGCGGAGCGGCTCGAAGGGCTGCTCGAGTCGCTGCCTCTCGACGCGCTGGCGCGGCTGTGATGGCCGCGGAGCGGTCGCGCCCCGCGGACGCTCCGCGCCGTGAGCATGAGATGAACGTCGATCTGTCCAGCATCGATCCGGCGCTCCTGGAGCTGGCGCAGCGGATCGACCGCCGGATCCGTGCCGGCGGCGGTCGCGTCTACCTGGTAGGCGGGTCGGTGCGCGACGCTCTGCTCGGGCGGCCGGTGAAGGATCTGGACCTCGAGGTCTTCGGCCTCGAGCCGGCCCGCCTGCGCTCGCTGCTCGAGGAGGAGTGGCGCCTCGACCAGGTGGGGGAGTCGTTCGCGGTGCTCAAGCTCCGCCATCATCCCATCGACATCTCGCTGCCAAGGCGGGAGCGCAAGACCGGCGCCGGGCATCGCGACTTCGAGATCGCCGCCGATCCGCACCTCTCCATCCCGGAGGCGGCGCGCCGTCGCGACTTCACCATCAACTCGATGCTGATCGACCTCGAGACGCGCACGCTCGAGGACCCCTTCGAGGGGCGGCGCGACCTCGAGCGCCGCGTCCTGCGCCACACCTCGGAGCGGTTCACGGAGGACCCACTGAGAGTGCTGCGCGGGATGCAGCTCGCCGCGCGGTTCGACCTCCACCCGCACCCCGCCACGGTTGCGCTCTCGAGCGCCGTCCCGTTCGAGGGTCTCGCCCGTGAGCGGGTCTTCGAGGAATGGCGCAAGCTGGTGCTCCAGGGCAGGGAGATCTCGCGCGGGCTGCGCTTCCTCAGCGACACCGGGTGGATCTCTCGTTTCCCCGAGCTCCAGGCGTTGATCGGCTGTCCGCAGGACCCCGAGTGGCACCCCGAGGGAGACGTCTGGACCCACACTCTCCACGTCATGGACGCCTTCGCCGCCGAGCGTCTGGGCGACGACTGGGAGGACGTGGTGGTCGGCTTCGCCTGCCTGTGCCACGACTTCGGCAAGCCAGCCACGACGGTGGTGGAGGGCGGCCGGGTCCGGTCGCTGGGGCACGAGGCCGCCGGTGAGCCTCCGACGCGCTCCTTTCTCGCCCGTCTCACCAATCAGACGGCGCTCCACGACGAGGTGGTGCCGCTGGTGAGGCACCATCTCAAGCCCAGGCAGCTCCACGACGCGAACGCCTCGGATGCCGCGGTGCGCCGGCTGGCGAACAAGGTGGGGCGGATCGACCGGCTGGCGCGCGTGGCACGGGCCGACGCCGGAGGACGACCTCCGCTCCCGGCGGACGACGATGCGGCGGGACGCTGGCTCCTGGCGCGCGCCGAGGCCCTGACGCTGTCGGACCATCGCCCGACCCCCCTGGTCTTGGGCCGCCACCTGCTGGCGAGGGGCCTTACGCCCGGTCCCCACTTCGGGCCGATCCTCGACCGGTGCTTCGAGGCCCAGCTCGACGGGGAATTCTCCACCCTGGAGCAGGGCCTCGCCTTCCTCGACCGGTTGCTCGACGGTGGTGGAGGGCCGGCCGCCGGCGGCGAGCCACCCTCCGCAGAGCCGCAGGACGCGGAGCCGGGGGCGCCCCGGTGCGGCGCTCCCGCCGAAATAAAAGCGCGATCCGGGTCGTCCTAGTCGTGGAGCGCGCGGTCGGAGGCGGGTGGGCCGGCGAGGACTCCGACGAGGCCTTGGTCACCCGCTTTCGTGACGGAGAGGAAGCCGCTTTCGAGACCCTGGTCAGGCGCTACGAGGCTCCGCTCCGCAAGCTCGCGTTCGGATATCTGCGAGATCGCATGCTGGCGGAAGACGTCGCACAGGAGAGCCTGCTGCTCGCCTATCAGCGGATCGGTTCGCTGGGGCGGGTCGAGGCGTTCCGGAGCTGGCTCTACCGCATCGCGATCAACCGGGCCCACGACCACCTGCGGCGCCGCGCGCGCAAGGGCGAGGTCGGGGGCGAGGAGGGCGAGGCGCGGATCCGTCAGCTCGAGGAGCCGGTGGACGCGGTCGCGCGGCTGGTGAACCGAGATCTCGGCCGGCGCCTGGCGAGTGCGCTGGCCGAGCTGCCGGAGCGGTACCGCCGCCCCTTGCTCTTGAAGGAGATCGAGGGTATGACGTACGCCGAGATCGCCGAGCTCCTGGGTTGGCCGATGGGAACGGTGCAGATCCGCATCCACCGCGCCCGCCTGCGCCTGCGCGAGCGGGCGGCCGCGCTCTTCGGACCGGGAGGGGACGAGCCATGAAGCGACTCCGTGAAGACTCCATCGCATCGCTGCTCGCGGACGGCGAGGCCCCGCCCGGGCTCGAGCTCCGTCGCGCCGAGCCCGCGGTCCAGGCCGAGCTGGCCGGGATCCGCCGCCTGTCGCGGCGGCTGCAGGTACCGGAAGACGTGGCACGGCCGGACCCGCTCTTCCTCGCGCGCTTCCGCGTGCGCCGCGACGCGCTGCGCTCGGCGGCGCTGTCGGAACAGCCGTGGCGGAGGATGGCCATCCGGCTCCTGCCGCTGGCGGCGAGCGCGCTGCTCGGAGCGGCGCTCGCGGTGTGGGCGTCGGGAGACCGCACCAGCGCGCTCGGCGAGCTCGAGATGAGCTACCTCGGCACCGGCGTCGCCGACGTGACGCTGGCCTCGACCATCGACGAGCCCGTGCTGCGCATCGCCTTGGGAGAGCTGTGAGGAAGGAACGCGCCGTCCGCGGCGCCAGAGTGATGCGGGCGGAGGGCGTGGTACTGACCGCGCCCGGAGCCCGCGCCGTCCGCGGCGCCAAAATTATGGGCGCGGAGGGCGTGGTACTGACCACGCCCGGAGCGACCCGATGTCGCTGAAGACCTGGATGTGGTCGTCGCTCTCGCTGGCGGTCCTGGTCGGCGTCTGCCTCGGCGTGATCGCCGACCGCGTGCTGCTCGATGGACGTCCGGTGTTCGCGGACGCCGAGCGGCCGCGCAAGGCGCCGCCGCTCTGGTTCATCTGCGACGGGCGCGGCTCGTTCGACATCGAGGAAGAGCCGGGTTACCTCTACAGCGAGCGCTTCCGCGTGCGGCTGCTCGAGAGGCTCGCCAAGGACCTCGGCCTGTCGGCGGAGCAGTACACCGAGGTCGAGGCGTTTCTCGAAGAGCGGCGGCACGGCGCCCACGAGTTCTGGGAGAACGCGCGCCATGCCTACTGCGACATGCGTGACGGCTTCCGCCACGACCTGCGAGCGCTGCTCGACGAGGAGCAGAAGCTGCGCTTCGACGCCCTGAACGCGGAGATCGACCGCCACCAGGCCGATCTGGTTCGCAAGCTCAGGGCCCGCAGCGCCGTCGAGGCGCGCGCACCGGGCGACTGATCCGGAGCGCGGCGGACCGCCGCCGCCCGGGAACCCAGGAAAAGAGGAGACCGTCGGATTTTTTGGGACCACGAGAGCGTTGCGCAAAGCGGGCGTCCATGAGCAGATGTCGATGAGCGACCCCACCTCGCGGCCGACGGTCCCGATCAACCCGCTCGTGCGCCTCGCCGTGGATCGCCGGGTCACGATGGCGATGATCGTGCTCGGGATCCTGGTCCTGGGCTGGCTGTCGCTCAGCCGGCTCCCGCTCGAGTTCATGCCCTCGTTCGCCTCCTCGAACATCTCGGTGCGCGCTCCCTACGGCTCGTCCTCGCCGGCGGAGGTCGAGCGCCTGATCGTGCGCCCGCTCGAGGACATCCTGTCGACCATCAACGGGGTCGAGCGGCTGACGGCGCGCGCGTCGGCGGGCGACGCCTCGATCGATCTCCAGTTCGCCGCCGGCACCGACATGGACCTCGCCGCCGTCGAGGTCCGCGACCGCATCGACCGGATCCGCAACGACCTCCCGGCCGATCTCGAGCGGATCTGGATCCGTCGCTTCCAGAGCACCGACATCCCGGTGCTGCGGATGAACCTGTCGGCGGGATGGGACAGCCACCGGCTCTACGAGTTCGTCGAAGACGTGATGCGGCGGCGTCTGGAGCGGCTCGAGGGTGTGGCCAACGTCGACGTCTGGGGTCTCCTCACCCCGCAGCTCTCGGTCGAGCTGGTGCCGAGCCGGATGGCGGCTCACGGCATGGACGTGCGCACCGTGGTGACGGCGCTCCAGAGCGGGAACGTCAGCCTGTCGGGCGGCTACATCCGCGAAGGGAGCCGCAAGCTCCTGGTGCGCGCCATGGGCGAGCTCGACACGGTGGAGCAGATCCGCCGACTGCCCTTGAACGACCGCGGGCTGCGCCTGCAGGACGTCGCCGAGGTCGCCTACGGCCTGCCGGATCGCAGGGACTTCAACTTCCTCAACGGCGAGCAGTCGGCGGGGATGGCGATCAACAAAGCCTCCAACGCGAACCTGCTGGCAGTGGTGGACCGCGTCAAGGCGGAGCTCGGCGCCATCCGAGAGCTGCCCGAGGCCGAGGGACTCAGCATCCAGGTCTTCTGGGACGCCTCCAACGACGTCAAGAAAGGGCTGGCGCAGCTCCGCAACACCGGCCTTTTGGGCGGGTCGCTCGCCATCGTCTTCATGCTCTTCTTCCTCAAGCGCCTGCGTATGACCCTCCTGGTGGCGCTGGCGATCCCGCTGTCGCTCGTTCTCACCTTCGTCTTCATGTACCTCTACCGGGTCGCGGGTCTGGGCGACATCTCGATCAACATCATGAGCCTGATGGGGCTGATGCTCGCCGTCGGCATGCTGGTCGACAACTCGATCGTGGTGAGCGAGGCGGTGGTGCGCCGCCGTCAGGTGCTCGACGAGGATGCCCGGACGGCGGCGCTGCGGGGCGCGAGCGAGGTGGCGATGCCCATCATCTGCTCGACCCTAACCACCATCTGCGTCTTCGTTCCCATGGTCTTCCTGCAGCAGGGAGGCGACGGCCGCTTCGCCAACTTCATGAAGAGCATGGGCCTCACCGTGGTGATCGTGATGGTGGCGTCGCTCCTGGTCTCGCTCACGGTGGTGCCGATGGCCTCCGCGCTGCTCCTGCGCGACAAATCGAAGCGGGAGCATCCGGTGTTCGACCGGGTGGTGGAGGTCTACGGCAGGCTGCTCGCCTTCACGCTGCGCCACCGCTTCGCCTTCAGCCTGCTGGTGATCGCGATGCTGTGGGGCTCGGTCCGGATGTTCCTGGGGATCGAGCGCTCGTTCGAGACCTCCTCGTACGAGCGGCAGATCTCGATCCAGGTCCGCACGCCCACGAGCTACTCGATCGAGGAGAAGCACGCGTTGTTCGCGGAGCTCCACCAGCTGTTCTCGGCCCACCGCGAGGAGCTCGAGATCGCGGACATCAGCTACCGCTACCGCCGCTCGAGCGGGCGCGAACGGTCGCAGTACGGCGGCAACAACCGCATCGAGCTCTTCCTGCTGCCGGAGGAGCAGGCCACCGTCTCGACTCTCGAGATCCGCGACCGGGTGGAGCGGCTGATCCCGGTGCGGGCCGGCGTCGACATCAAGATCGGCCGCAGTCAGCGGGGTCCGCCGGGCATGGACGCGGGCGTGCAGATCGAGCTGGTGGGCGAGGACACGCAGATCCTAGAGGTGCTGAGCGAGCAGGTGGCGGCGCAGCTTCGCGGCATGACGTTCATCAAGAACGTCGACTCTTCGCTGGAGAGCGGCGACCAGGAGATCCACGTCACGGTAAACCGCGAACGGGCGCTCCAGGCCGGCCTTTCGAGCCAGGTGGTCGCCCGCACCATCTCCAACGCGTTGTCGAGCCGGCCGGTCACCTACTTCAAGTCCGAGGACCGCGAGGTCGGCCTGGTGGTGCAGTACCGCGAGCAGGATCGCGAGACGCTCGACCAGCTCAAGAATCTGAATCTGCGGAGCGGGGACCTGTCGCTGCCGATCGCGAGCCTGGCGAGCTTCGACACCGTGCCCGGTCCGCAGACGATCGAGCGCGAGAACCGCCGCTCCAAGCTGACTCTGCGCGTCGAGACCGCCGGCAACGTGCCGTCGTTCGCGATGATGGGGACGCTCGGCGGCGTGCTGAGCTCGCTCAATTTGCCGCCGGGCTACGAATGGAACTTCGGCCGCAGCTTCCGGAGCGCGCAGGAGGAGATGAGGAGCTCGGTGTTCTCCATGCTGTTCGCGCTGCTCCTCATCTACATGATTATGGCGGCCCTGTTCGAGAACTTCCTGCAGCCGCTGACCATCCTGTTCTCGGTGCCGTTCGCCTTCATCGGCGTCGGCGTGGTGATGAAGCTGGCGTCGCAGCCGCGCGGCAACTCGAGCGAGATGGGCCTCATCATCCTGGCCGGCATCGTGGTCAACAACGCC
>DATKDQ010000080.1:0-2635 GCA_035544635.1 Thermoanaerobaculia bacterium | reverse complement strand
TCCCCCCACCATCACGGCGCGATAGCCGAGGGTCCGGATCTTGATCAGCAGGATCGGCGACTCGAAGCCGACCAGGTAGTTGGGATCGAGCCCGCCGATGCGCTCGAGCACCTCGCGCTTGAAGAGGTTGAGGTTCACCGTCATCGACGCGGGCTCGCAGGAGATGCGGCCGCGGTGCAGGAAGCTCGGCCGCTGGGTCTCGTCCCAGGCGGCCCGGTTCGAGATCAAGTAGGGGAACACGCATCCGACGTCGGGCTGCCGCACCCATTCGAGCAGCACCTGGACGCTCTCCAGCGGCAGCGGCAGGACGTCGTTCGCCATCAGACCGACGAGCTCACCGTCGAGGCTGCGCCAGCCGAGGTTGTAGGCCTCGGCGAAGCCGAGCTCGCGGCCGCCATGGAGGTGCTCGACGCCGAGCGCCTGGCAGCGCTCGGCCATCTCGCGACACGGGCTCGCGCTGCCGTCGACCAGCAGGGTGGTGCGCACGGCCGGGTTGCGCCGCAGCAGGCGAAGCGAGACCTCGGTCGCGGCCGCCAGGAGCTCGCGCGTGGCCGCGTCCGCCGACGAGCGGCAGAAGAAGTTGACGACCATGTCGAGCTTGCCGTCGCCGCCGCCCATGCTCACGCTCCGTCTGCCCGGTGTGCGCCGTCAGATGCCCAGCCGGTCGAGATCGACCGGGCCGTGCACGATCCACTCGTAGTACTTGCCGCGGAGGTCCCGCTTGCGCACCAGGTCGAGCAGGTTCTTGGCCTTCGGGGCTCGGACGTTGCGGTGAGGCATCTCCGGCTCCGCCAAGAGCACCGTGCGCGCCAGGCTGGCTCCGTTGTGGACCAGTACGTCGCTCCGGCGCAGCAGCAGATACTCGGTGACGGCCTCCTCTCCGTTGAGCGCCGCCGCTCGGGGGTCGTCGGCGATGTAGCGCGGCAGCCGGGCCCCGGTCGGGCCGGCTCCGGTCGCGTCGCCGCTGCGGTGCAGGACGGTGGCGTAGGAGACCACGCGATCGCCGAACGCGTCGCGCACGAAGGAGAGCGACCGCTCGTCGTCGGTGGCGACCAGGATGCGTGCTTCGGGACGGCGGGCCAGCTCGCTCGCGATCGCGGCGCGGTAGCGCGGCAGCTCGACGACGCCGCCGCGAAAGCGGGCGACGATGTCGGTGCCGCGGATGTGGACGCCGATGACCGGCGCGCCCTCGAGCTCCCCGCGATGGAAGCGCTCCGCGTTCTCCATCAGGTAGGAGCGCGGGCGCACGAACCGCCGGATGATCCGGGCGGCTTTGCCGCGGACGCGCCTTCCCGGGTCGAACGAAGCGCAGGGAATGCGCAGCGCGAGCCCCCACAGCGATGGCTCGTCTCCGAAGTGGTTGGAGAGATAGGTGTCGCAGTCGAGCTCGAGGCCCACGCTCCGGGTGTCCTCGAGCGGGAAGAGGAGAGTCTGCAGTCGCTCCACGGCGTGCGCGGGGAGCGAGGAGCCGTCCAGGCCCTCCACCAGCGGCTCGAAGTAGTACTCCCACACGTTGTCGCGGCCGCGGTACCCCTCCGGCACCCAGTAGCAGCAGTTGCGGCCGAAGTACACCACCGGTCGATACCCCAGCGCGAGCGCGCGCGGGACGTTCGCGACCACCTGCTCGATCAGCGAGAACAGGCCGACGTCACGCTCGCAGATGACGAAGATCCGGGGCATGGAGAGTCGCCTCAGGCGGGTCCGCGCCGCGCGCGCCCGAGGCGCGCCAGGGTCCAGCTCTTCAGGCGGCTGGCGGCGAGCACCAGACGCCGCGGCCACTCGAGTCGGCTCCAGGCGCGACTCGCCCACAGCGCGGGCCCCCGCCGACGGTCCACGTTGAGGCGGGTGAAGGCGGGAACGAGCAGATCCAACTGGCGCGGCCGGAACCGGCTGCGCAGCGCGAAGTCGGTGCACTCGAGCGCCGGCGCGAACCACATCGCGTACTCGCCGACGGCCGAGGATCCCTTGACCAGGTAGCGACACTTCGAGAGCGCCAGGACGTCGAGCAGGACCTCCTCGCCCAGACGATACGGAGAACGCTCCGTGGTCAGGTTGAACGGCGCCACCGCCGAGCGGGACCGCAGGCAGTCGGAGACCACCAGCAGATCGCCGAGCTCGCGCCCGAAGAGCTCGACGAACTGCTCCTGGTCGGTGGCGAGGAAGACCTTGTAGGAGGCCGCGCCGGCGCGCGCGACGTGCTCCCGGATGGCTTCGGCGTAGCGCTCGGGCTCGACCGGGTCGGCGTAGGCGAAGTCGGTGCCACGGACGTGCGCTCCGATCGCGTAGCAGCCCGCGAGGTGGCGCTGGAAGAAGGCGTCGGCCTTTGCCGCCAGCGCCGGCTTGACGCGGACGTACTTCGCCACGTACTCGCGACCGAGCTTCCTCTTCTCGGCCATCCACGCCGCCGGATCCGCCGGCTCCTGGTAGGACCAGAAGGTGGCGATGCGCCCCTCGTCGTGGAGGTGGTGGGCGAGGATCTCCTTGAAGGAGAAGCGATGCAGCGCCCACCCCTCCGCGGCGCAGCGCTCGAGCAGGCCCGCCGAGGACAGCTCCATGACGGGCTCGAAGAAGTACTCCCACACGTTCTCGCCCTGCTCGGGGTCGAAGAACTGAGGGCTCGACGTCGCGTCGAAGA
>DATKDQ010000079.1:0-3833 GCA_035544635.1 Thermoanaerobaculia bacterium | reverse complement strand
ATCTGGACGTCGCCCCGCTCGAGCTCCATTGCGAGCTGGAGCTCCTTGCGCGCCAGCACCGAGTCCAGGTAGTCGAGCGCCTCGCGTTGGTGCGCGGTCAGCGCGACGCCCTCGCGCTGCGCCCACTCGATCGGGTTGCGGTTGTACATGCAGTGGAGGCGTCCCTGGCGGAAGCCGAACACCGGGATCGGGGACGGTGACACGGCGGGCTCGCCCGGCCCCTGCTCGCCGCGGCGGTGATGGTGGAAGCCGGAGGCGAGCACCTGCCACAGGTCGGGCCGCTCAGCGGCGACCGCGTTCGACGCGGAGGCCGCGCTCACGATCACGCTCTCGCCGCCGCGGTGGGCCCGATCGAGGCACAGCAGCGCGACGCAGTGCGCACCGTCGGTGTGGAAGGGCAGGAGCGCGTTGCTGTGGTAGCCGCGCGAGGTGTGGTCGTAGGGTCGTCCGAGATCGACCACGTCGATGACGGTGGCTCCGGCTCGGGTCTGGGGCGCGATTGTTCCCAGCTCCGCGAGCAGCGAGCAGAACGCGATGCGGCTGTCGTCGTAGCCGTAGCGCTCCACCGGGAATCCCTCGAGGACGGCGAAGCCGGGGCCGTGCTCGAGGTCGCGGGCGCAGGCGCCGAGGAGGTCGCGGATGGCGGGCTGGGGAGCCGCTCGAGCGGAGCGGGCAGCAGCGAGCGCCCGGTCGATCTCCTCGAGATGCCCCGGCGCGAGCCGGCGCACCCACGAACGCGGCCGCGGGAAGTCCGCGCCGACCCAGGCGCTGGCATCCTCCACCCTCCGCGGCTGCCGCTCGGCCGCCCCCATCTTCGCGCCCCTCGGAGATCAGGCCCTCGCGCCTCGCCGCGCGAGTCGGCTCGTGGAGTCACAAGCTAGCACCAAGTGGATGTGAGAAGCTCCTCGCCATGAAGCTCTACAACGCGAACCTGTCGCCGTTCGCCGCCCGGTGCCGCATCCAGATCTACGCCAAGGGCCTCGACGTCGCGCTCGCCGAGCCGCCGGGCGGCACCGGGAGCGACGCCTACAAGGCGATCAATCCCACCGGCAAGGTGCCGGCGCTCGAGGTCGATGGTTCCGTGATCCCGGAGTCGGAGGTCATCTGCGAGTTTCTCGAGGACTGCTTTTCCGAGAAGTCGCTGCGCCCGGTGAACCAGCTCGATCGTGCCCGGATGCGGGCACTCGCCGAGATGTGCGACTGCTACGTCGTGCCGCCGCTGGTCACCCTCTTCGGCCAGTTCCCGCCGAACGAGAAGGACGCCGCGACCATCGAGCGCTGCATGGCCGAGATCGAGGTCGGCCTCGACCGCATCGAGGCGTTCATGGGGAAGGGCCCCTATGCCGTCGATGGGGAGCTGACGCTCGCCGACTGCTCGATGGCGCCGGCGTTCTTCTTCGCGGTGCGCGTCGTCCCGGCGCTCGGCGGCAAGAACCCGCTCGAGAGCCGGCCCAAGCTCCAGGCCTGGTGGAACGCGGTGCGCGAGGACAGCTCGGTCAAGCGGGTGATGGACGAGATGCGTCAGGCGCTCGCGGCGCGGCGCTAGCATGTCTTTGGCGCCGCGGCCGGCGCGGCCGACGCCTTCGATCTAGATGAATCGAGCCTCGACCCTGGAGCGGCTCGAGACCGAGCGCGAGCCGTGGGACGTGGTCGTCGTCGGCGGCGGGGCGACCGGCCTCGGCGTCGCCGTCGACGCCGCGGCGCGCGGGTACCGCACCGTGCTGCTCGAGCAGAGCGACTTCGCGAAGGGCACCTCGAGCCGCTCGACCAAGCTCATCCACGGCGGCGTCCGCTACCTGCGCCAGGGCAACGTGTCGCTCGTCCTCGAGGCGCTGCGCGAGCGCGGCATCCTGCGACGCAACGCGCCGCACCTGGTGCACGACGTTCCGTTCGTGGTCCCGAGCTACGACTGGTGGGAGTCGCCGTTCTACGGCATCGGCCTGCGGCTCTACGACGTGCTCGCCGGCAAGGAGGGCTTCGGCGCGTCGCGGCACCTGTCGAGGGCCGAGACGCTCGAGCATCTGCCCACGATCGAGACCGACGGGCTGCGCGGCGGCGTCCTCTACTACGACGGCCAGTTCGACGACGCGCGCCTAGCGATGTGTCTGGCGGCGACCGCGAGCGACCTCGGCGCCGCCGTTCTCAACTACCTGCCGGTGGTCGGGCTGCTGAAGGACGGCGGCATCCTCGGCGGCGTCGTGGCGCACGACGCCGAGACCGGCCGCGAGTGGGAGGTCCGCGCCCGGGTGGTGGTCAACGCCACCGGCCCGTGGACCGACGCGCTGCGCGCGCTCGACGACGTCGCGGCGGCGCCGCTGCTCAGGCCCAGCCAGGGCGTCCACATCGTGCTCCCGCGACGCTTCCACCCCGGCGACGCCGCCATCATGGTGCCGCACACCGACGACGGCCGCGTGCTGTTCGCCATCCCCTGGTACGACCGCGTCGTGGTGGGCACCACCGACACTCCGATCGCGGTTGCGCCGCTCGAGCCGCGGCCGCTGGCGGAGGAGCTCGAGTTCCTGCTCGCCCACGCCGCGCGCTATCTCACCGAGGATCCCCGTGCGGAGGACGTGCTCTCGACCTTCGCCGGCGTTCGGCCACTGGTCGGGAACGCCGCCGAGGAGCGCTCGGCAGCGATCTCGCGCGATCACACGCTGCTGATCTCGGAGTCGGGCCTGGTCACGATTACCGGCGGCAAGTGGACGACCTATCGCAAGATGGCCCAGGACACGGTGGATCACGCCGCGGTCCTCGCCGGCCTGCCCGAGCGCCCGTGCCCCACCGCGGATCTCCCTCTCCACGGCTCCGGCGCCGCCGACGGCCGGCGCGGCCCTCTGTCGCCCTATGGAGCTGACGCCGGAGCGATCGAGGCGCTCGCGCAGTCCGAGCCCGGGCTGGCCGTAGCGCTCGAGCCCAGGCTGCCGTACGTCGGCGCCGAGGTGGTCTGGGCGGCGCGCGAGGAGATGGCGCGCACGGTGGAGGACGTGCTCGCGCGCCGGACGCGGGCGCTCCTCCTCGATGCGCGCGCATCGATCGAGGCGGCGCCGCGGGTGGCGGAGCTCCTGGCCGCCGAGCTGGGTCGCGACGGGCGCTGGCGCGACCAGCAGGTCCAGGCCTACCGGGAGCTGGCGCGGGGCTATGTGATCGAGGGTACTTTCCGCGGACGCCCCCTCGCAGCTCCGTAGCCGTGCGCCGCCGCCGCTTCGGCTCGCTGGTCGAGGCGCAGGAGCTCGCCAGGATGCTCGCCTCGCAGCGTCTCCTGGGATGATGAGCGCTATCATCCGTGCGGCGCCGTGAGGAGCAAGCGACGCCTCCCTCACGGTGCGGCACCGCATGAACGACGTTCGAGACCTCGCCCGTAATTCCGACGCCTGGCCGTTCGTCGAGGCACGCCGGATCCTCGACCGCCACGGCGGGCTGCCGCCGGCGAAGGGCGACGTCGTGCTCGAGACCGGCTACGGGCCGTCCGGGCTGCCGCACATCGGCACCTTCGCCGAGGTGGTGCGCACCACCATGATCCTGCGCGCGTTCCGCATGCTGTCGGACGTGCCGGCGAAGCTGGTCTGCTTCTCCGACGACATGGACGGGCTGCGCAAGGTGCCCGACAACGTGCCGAACCGGGAGCTGCTCGCGCCGCACCTCGGCAAGCCGCTCACCTCGGTGCCCGACCCGTTCGGCACCCACCCCAGCTTCGGCGAGCACAACAACGCGCGGCTGCGCGCCTTCCTGGATCAGCTCGGCTTCGAGTACGAGTTCCTGTCGGCGACCCAGTGCTACCGCAGCGGCCGCTTCGACGCCGCGCTGCTCGAGGTGCTGCGCCACTATGACGAGAT
>DATKDQ010000078.1:0-16948 GCA_035544635.1 Thermoanaerobaculia bacterium | reverse complement strand
GAACGCCTACTCCTGCTCGCCATCGTCGGCGGCGTTCTGTTCGCGATGCCGCTCGCGGCGCAGAGCCCGCGGGTGACGATCACCACCAATCTGGGATCGATCGTCGTCGAGCTCGATTCGGGGAAGGCCCCCAAGACGGTGGAGAACTTCCTCGCGTACGTGGACTCGGGATTCTACGACGGCACCATCTTCCATCGCGTCATCCCCGGCTTCATGATCCAGGGCGGTGGCCACACCGCCGACATGACGCGCAAGTCGACGCGCGATCCGGTCGAGAACGAGTCGAAGAACGGCCTTTCGAACCAGCGCGGCACGATCGCGATGGCGCGCCTACCCGAACCGCACAGCGCCACCTCGCAGTTCTTCATCAACTCGGTGGACAACAGCGCTGGCCTCGACCCGGGCAAGACCGGCGGTGACGACTGGGGCTACACCGTCTTCGGCAAGGTGGTCGAGGGCATGGACGTGGTCGACGCCATCTCGGCGGTCAAGACCACCACCAAGTCGGGGAACCGCGACGTCCCGGTCGACCCTTTGGTGATCCAGAGCGTCAAGCGCAACTAGGAGCCCGGCTCCCTACTTCTTCGTGCCCGCGCGCACCAGCGCGAGGGATGCCCACAGGATCTCGGCCTGCTCCTTGCCGGCGGGCATGGGGCTCGTGAGCCAGAGATCGCGCGTCGCGGTGAGCAGGTCGTTCCAGTCGATCGGCCGCTGCTTCGCGACGATGCGGCGCATCGCCGCGAGCAGATCGGGCACCGCCCACAGCGACGGCCGCTTGCCGCGCAGCTCGCGCCACGCCGTCTTGAGCGCGTCGAGGCGGCGCCGCGCCACGGCATGGTCGCGGTAGTGCTGGCGCAGGCGGCCGACCTCGGGCAGGCGCTCGAACTCGGCGTCGTCCGGCGGACGGATCGCGGAGATCACCTGCCAGTGCTGCGGGACCAGCTCCTCGTTGCGGATCTTGGTGACGAAGACGTCGAAACGGGCGAGCGGCAGGTCCTCGAACAGGATGCCGACGTTGGCGTCGCCGCCTCGCGCCCAGGCCGCGATGTCCTCCGGCGACGGCAGCGCGCGCGGCGGACCCTCGTCCGCCTTGGCTTTGGCGGCGGCGGCCGCCTTGGCCTTGGCCGCCGCGGCCGCCTTGGCTTTCTCGGCGGCGGCCGCCTTCGCCTCGGGCGAGAGCTTGTCGGCTGCCGTCGTCTCGCCTTCGTTCGGGAGCGGCGCGGTCTCGTCGCGGTCGCGTTCCGTTTCGCCCGCCATCACGCTGACCTCGGAGGATCGGGACGCGCGCCCGACCTCTCGCGTCGGAGTCTCTGGAAGTCGCGGACCCCGTGAGAATCGGGGATTCCGTTCGTCGTTGGTGCCGAAGGCCGGACTCGAACCGGCACGGGTCGCCCCACACGGCCCTCAACCGTGCGCGTCTACCAATTCCGCCACTTCGGCCCGGCGGGGGAGTCTACCAAGAGCCGCGGGGGTTGTCAGGACACCGTCTCGTCGTGGTCGAGCCGCGACCGTCAGTCGCCGGGCGGTGGCGCGGCACCCTCCTCGGGCTGGGCGGCCGGGTCTCCAGGGGCACCGGGCTCCGCCTCGAGCGACCTAGGCGCCTCGACGGCCGACCCCTCGTCCGCGCCCGGCTCCTCGGTCGCGTCGCCCGGCGGCAACGGAGCGGGAGCCCTCAGCGGCTCCACCTGCCGGGTCTCGACGTCCCGCATCACCGAGGCCCCGCGGAGGTTGCGCTGCAGGATGCCGATCGACAGCGTGGTGATCAGGAACAGGACGAAGAAGGTGACGGTCAGCTTGTGGAGGACCGTCGCCGCTCCGCGCGCTCCGAACGCGGCCTGGGTGGTGCCGCCGCCGAACACCGAGAGGTCGGCGCCCTTGCCCTGCTGCAGCAGGACGACCAGGATCAGGAAGATGCAGGTGATGATGTGGATGGCGTAGATGGCGTAGATCACTGCGGCTTCTCCCGAGGGTTGGGCGGAGCGCGGCGCGCCGGCCGCCCTTACGATCCCCCGTTCTATCGAGAGCTCTCTCCGGGCGCTCGCTCACGTACGGGAGGGCCGCACGGAGGCGCAACGGCGAATGATATCGAGGAACGAGTCAGGATCAAGGCTGGCGCCCCCGATCAGGAACCCGTCGATGTCGGGCTGGGCGATGAGGCTGGCGCTGTTCTCGGGCTTGACCGAGCCGCCGTAGAGGACGCGCAGCGCCTCGGCCTGCTCCCGGCCCAGACGCTTCGCCGTCACCGCGCGCAGGAACGCGTGCGCCTCCTGGGCCAGGTCCGGCGTCGCGGTGCGCCCGGTGCCGATCGCCCAAACCGGCTCGTAGGCCAGGGTCCACGCCCCGCCACCCGTGGGGGCGGCGGCGCTGAGCTGCCGCTCCAGGACGACCTCGGTGGCACCGCTCTCGCGCTCCGCCTCGGTCTCTCCGACGCAGAGCAGGGGCTGGAGCCCGCGGCGCAGCGCCTGTGCGACCTTGGCCGCCACCAGCTCGTCGGTCTCACCGTGCTCGGCCCGGCGCTCGCTGTGCCCGCAGAGCACCCAGCTCGCCTGCCAGTCGAGCAGATGGAGCGCGGAGACGTCGCCGGTGTGAGGGCCGGTGTCCTCGGGATGGAGGTCCTGCCCGCCCCAGGCGTAGGGGGTGCCGGCGAGCAGCTCGGCCATCACCGCCAGGAGAGGAAACGGCGGGAAGAGAACGACCTCGGCCGCGGGCAGCGCCGGCAGCGCCTCGTGCAGCCGCCCGGCGTAGGCCTCGGCCTCACCGCGTCGCAGGTTCATCTTCCAGTTGGCGGCGAAGATCGGGCGGCGCATCAGAGTCCTGTCGTCCCCTGGGCCGGCGCGCCGGCCGACGACATCCTCGCCGTGTCGCGGGTGGGCGGGCGAGCGCTCACTCGGCCCTCTCGCGCAACGCCTCGACTCCGGGCAGCGGCTTTCCCGCGAGCAGCTCGAGCGACGCGCCGCCCCCGGTCGAGACGTGATCGATGGCGTCGACGGCGCCGGCCTGGGTGGCGACCGCGACCGTCTCGCCGCCGCCGATCACGGTGTAGCCCGGGCAGGCGGCGAGGGCGCGCGCCACCCGGACGCTCCCGGCGTCGAACGGCGGCCTCTCGAACAGTCCCACCGGACCGTTCCAGAAGGCGGTGCGCGCGGTGCCGATCGTGGCCTCGAGCTCGGCCAGCGTCTCGGGCCCCAGGTCGACGGCGCGGAAGCCGTCGGGCACGGCGCCGGCGGGGCAGACCTCGACCGCGGGCGCAGCCTCGGAGCCCGGGGGGCGGCCGGCGCCGCCGCCCGTCCCGTCGAGGCGGTCGGTGACCACCAGATCGCGCGGCAGGAGCACCTCGACGTCGCGCGCGGTCGCGTCCGCCAACAGCCTCCGGGCCAGCTCGAGCTCGTCCTCGGCCACCAGGGACGCCCCCAGCGAGTACCCCTGCGCCCGCAGGAACGTGTTCGCCATCGCGCCGCCGAGGAGGAGCGCGTCGATCCGCGGCAGCAGGTTCTCGATGGTCTCGATCTTGCCCTGGATCTTGGCGCCTCCGAGGATCGCGACGAACGGCTTGGCGGGGTCGGCGAGGAGCCGCTCCAGTCCCGCCACCTCGGCCGCTAGGAGCCTCCCCGCGGCGCTCACCCGCGCCCGCTCGGGGATGCCCACGATCGAGGCGTGCGCGCGGTGCGCGGCTCCGAACGCGTCGTCCACGTAGTGCTGGGCCAGGCGCGCGAGCTCCGCGGCGAAGGCCGGATCGTTGGCCTCCTCGCCGGCGTGGAAACGCAGGTTCTCGAACAGGCAATAGCCGCCCGCAGGCGTGCGCTCCACCGCCGCCGCCGCGACCTCGCCGATGCAGTCCTCGGCGAACGCGACCGGCGCGCCGATGGCTCGGGCGAGCGCCGGCGCCACCGGGCGCAGGCTCTGGTCCGGCTTGCGCGTCCCCTTCGGCCGCCCGTAGTGGGAGAAGGCGAGGACCCTGGCGCCGGCGCCCGCCAGCTCGCGCAGCGTCGGGACCGAGGCACGGATGCGCGTGTCGTCGAGGATGCGGTCGCCCTCGCGCGGGACGTTCAGGTCGGTGCGGACGAAGACCGGGCGACCGCGCAGATCATGGCGGAGGAGATCGTCGAGCGTACGCAGGCGCGGCATGAGGTCCAGGGTCGGTCGCGGGTGTGCGGCGACTGCGAGAGAGACGAGAAGAGCGGCACGGAATGCTAACAGACCG
The DNA here is from genome assembly GCA_035544635.1 of Thermoanaerobaculia bacterium. GTDB lineage: Bacteria > Acidobacteriota > Thermoanaerobaculia > Multivoradales > Multivoraceae > DATAFT01. Next base: position 12,747 of record DATKDQ010000078.1, on the reverse strand, counting down.
CTATGGCAGACTGTCTCTCGTGACCGGCGACCGCGAGACCCTCCGCTCGAGCCCTCTCGTCCTCGGCATCGAGACCTCCTGCGACGACACCGCCTGCGCGGTCGTCGATGGAGCGGGGGCCGTCCTCTCCTCGGTGGTGTCGAGCCAGCTCGAGGCGCACCGCGAGTGGGGCGGCGTCGTGCCCGAGATCGCCTCGCGCGAGCACCTGCGCAACTGGCCGGCGGTCTCGGCCGAGGCGCTCGAGCGCGCCGGCGTCGGTCTCGACTCGATCGAGGCGGTGGCGGCGACGCGCGGCCCGGGGCTCGTGGGCTCGCTCCTGGTTGGGCTCTCGATCGGCCGCGCGATCGCCTGGAGCCGCGGCCTTCCGTTCTACGGCGTGCACCACCTCGAGGCCCATCTCTACTCGCCCTGGCTGCGCGGCGGGGGCGAGCCGGCGGCTGAGCCCCCCGACCGGTTCGTCGGCCTGGTGGTCTCGGGCGGGCACACGCTCCTGGTCGAGGCGGAGAGTGGCGGGCGGCGCCTGCACACCGTGGCCGAGACCCGGGACGACGCCATGGGCGAGGTGTTCGACAAGGTCGGCAAGCGGCTGGGCCTCGCCTTTCCCGCCGGCCCGGCGATCGACGCCCTCGCGGAGAAGGGGCACGCCGGCGCGCACCCCATGCCGATCGGCTCCTGCGGCGACAGCCTCGACTTCTCGTTCTCGGGGCTCAAGAGTCGCGCGCTCCTCCACCTGAATCGGCTGGAGCAGGGAGGAATCGCGCTCGAGCCCGAGAACCCGGCGGTGCTCGACCTCCTAGCCGGCTTCCGCGCCGCGGCGGTCGGTCAGCTCGTCGATCGCGTGGCGCGGCTTCATGCCCAGCGCCCGTTCGCCACGCTCGCCGTCTCGGGCGGCGTGGCGGCGAACCGGCTGCTGCGCCGCGCGCTCGCCGCCTGGGCCGAGCGCACGCCGGTCGACCTGCGCCTGGTCTCGCTCGCCTACTGCGGCGACAACGCGGCGATGGTGGCGCACGCCGCCCTGCGGCGCCACCGCCGCGGTGAAGCGGACGACCCGACGCGGGTGGACGCCGCGAGCCGGATCGCGCTCGAGGTGGGATGACGACGCGCGATCTCCCGCGGGTGAGCCCGCCGCCCACCGGGACGGCGGAGACCACCGGCACCGCGGTGGAGGTGTTCGCCTTCCGTCCGTGGGTGCGCTCGACCTGCGTCAAGGCGATGGTGTGGGGAATGGGGGTGCTGGGGCTGCTCGCCGCCGTGGCGTGGCTCCTGCGCGATCCGAGCGAGGGCGTGTTCGGTAAGGCGTTCACCGTGCTCCTCGGGTACGCGCTCCTGTTCTGGGCGAGCCTGTGGAAGATCTGGTGGACCGCGGGCCGGCCCGCGATCGAGATCGACGCCGAGACGCTCGCCTACCGCCCGCTCCAGTACTTCTCGCCGCGGCGCGTCCGCTTCGACGGCGTGCTCGCCTGCGGCCCCCGGCCGGGCACCGAGTCCCTGCGCCTGGTGGTCGATCAGAGCGGACGCGAGCGCGAGCTCTTCCTCAACCTCGCGGTGGTCAAGGACAAGCACCGGCTGCTCGAGGTCGTGGGCGAACGGCTCGAGCGCGCCGGCCTGCGTCGCGACGACGCCGGCTGGGCACGGCCCGGCTGAGTGCGCTACCGAGCCTTGGCGAACCCGCTGACCACCCAGCTCCCGGAGCGCGCGTCCTTCTTGAGGTGGATCACCTTCTTGCGCTCGGCGTCCTCGAGCAGCTCGGAGAAGGAGCCGTAGCCGTAGTAGCCCTCGTTGAAGGAGGGACGCTTGCGCTGCATGGTCTGCTTGATCATCGAGCCCCACAGCACGGGCTTGTTCTCGCGGATCAGGGCCTGGATCGAGTCGTTCATCAGCGCGAACGCCTCGGCCTTCTTCTCGTCGATGCCCTCGAGCACGGGGGCCTGCAGGCTGTCGCGCCAGATGTCCTCGTAGTAGAGGAACTCGTCACAGTTGTCGATCAGGAGCTTGGATGACGAGCTCTTCACACCGACGCCGATCACGTGCTTGTTGTTCTCCTTGAGCTTGGAGACCAGCGGCGTGAAGTCGCTGTCGCCGGAGAGCAGCACGAAGGTGTCCAGGTGCTCCTTCGAATAGCAGAGGTCCATGGCGTCGACCACCATCTTGATGTCGGCGCTGTTCTTTCCCGAGTAGTACTTCTGCGGGATGTCGATGAGCTCGATGCCGGCGGTGTGGAGCGGCTTCTTGAACTCGGTGTAGCGCTGCCAGTCGGCGTAGGCCTTCTTGACGATGATCTTGCCCTTCTCGAGCAGGCGCTCGAGCACGAGGTCGATGTCGAACTTCTTGGTCTCGGAGTCGCGCACGCCGATGGCGATGTTCTCGAGATCGCAGAACAGCGCGATCTTGCGCTCGGTGTCGGTGTCGTCGGCGCTGTCCGGGGCGGCGGCGAGCGCCTCCCGGAGAGCATCGGCGATCTGGTGCGCGACCTCTCGCGCGGTCACCAGCGCGGCGCTCTCTGCGCCGGTCGGCTGCTGCGGGGGCGCGGACCAGGGCGGCGACGGACGCGGCGCGGGGGCTCGCGCCAGGAGGTCGGGAGCGCCTTCGCCCCGCCCACCACGCGTTCCCCCTCCGGCGGGAAATACATGGGGCCTACGGGCCTCGGCTCCCTCGCGGCTGCCTCCTGCGTCACGCCGCTGCGGGGCCGCCGCGGGCGCAGCGCTGGGGCGGCGTGGGGGCTCGGCTTCCTCCGAGCCGTTGGTCGCCGCGGCGGCTCCGTTGGCGGACACCTGCGCGCCCGCTCCGCCGCCGCGACGCCGCGACGAGCGGCGGCGGCGCGGCTTCGGTGCCGGCTCCTCGCTCGTCTCCTCGCTCGTCGTGGCGGCCTCCGAGGAGCCTGCTGCAAGCTCGGCCTCGTCGGTCGCGCCGGCATCCTCGGCGGCGCCTCCGACTTCGTCGTCGAGTCGGACGATCGAGGGCTCACTCGCGCGGGGAGCCGGCTCGGGCGCGCCGTCGGCTGCCGGCTCTTCGCGAGCGTCGTGCGCGGTCTCCTCCAGGGCCGGGATCTCTTCCTCCCGAGGAGTGGTGTCGTGCCGCAGGCTCTCTCGCCCACGCGGTTCCTCGGCCTCGCTCGTCGCGGCTTCGGCCGCCGCGGCGGGCTCTTCTTCCATTGCTTCTTCCGTGGGTCGCTTCCACCAGGGGCTCACGATCTACCTCCATGAACCGCGACGCGCGGGGACCGCGCGTACGGAGTCGATTGCCGATCGGGGGTGCAAACAGGGTGCGAACGAAGGGGCTTGCGAGGGGAGCAGGCCGAAACCTACGAGGGGGGAAATCCTGCACCCTCGTCTAGGGAGTGTATCACCCGGCGCGGCCGTGGCGTAATCGACCGCCAAGACGAGGGTACTGAGGGCACGGCGGTGGCGGCGGACGTCGATTGTAGGATCGCCGGGTGGCACGCATCGCTCTCCTCGTCACCGGCGCCTCGGGGATGCTCCTCCCGATCCACGCATTGCGCGCCATGGTGGGTCTGCCCGCGCTCGATCGCATCCACCTCGTGGTGTCGGACGGTGCGCGCCAGGTGCTCTTCCACGAGCTCGGGCAGGCGGGCGAGAGCGACGGGGCGGCGGCGCTGGTGGCGGCAGGGGGAGCGGCGAACGAGGTGGGCGGACGGGTCCGGCTCCACGCCGACCGGGAGCTCGACGCCGAGATCGCCTCCGGCTCCTACCGGCTGGATGCGACCGTCATCCTGCCCTGCAGCTCCGGCACGCTGGGGGCGCTCGCGAGCGGCGGCGCCTCGACGCTGGTCCACCGCGCCGGGCAGGTGGCGCTCAAGGAGCGTTGGCCGCTCGTGCTCGGCTTTCGCGAGACGCCGCTTCACCTGGTGCACCTCGAGAACCTGCGCCGCCTCGCCTATGCCGGAGCGACCATCCTGCCGCCCATTCCGGCGTTCTACGTCGGCGGCTACTCGCTCGATCGGTTCCTCGACGCCTACGTCCTGCGCGTGCTCGACGCCGCGCGGATCTCGGTCGGGGAGGACGCCGCTCTAGGCCTGCGCTGGGAGGGAGGGAAGCGTGACGGCGCACGGCGTGCGCGCTGAGCCGGCCCCCGGCGCCCAGCGTTCCCCGCCGGGCCGCGGCGGCGCCGGGCGGCGCGCGCTGCGCATCTACCTCGAGATGATCAAGATCGAGCACACCGTGTTCGCGCTGCCGTTCGCGTTCATGGGAATGGTGCTCGCCGCCGAGGGGTGGCCGCGGTGGCCCGTGGTGGGCTGGATCGTCGCCGCCATGGTGGGAGCGCGCAGCGCGGCGATGGGCTTCAACCGGCTGGTCGACCGCGCGATCGACGCCCAGAACCCGCGCACGGCGAGCCGCGCGCTGCCGGCTGGCGCGCTCGGCCCCGGCGCCGTGCGCGCCTTCATCGCCGCCAGCCTCGCCCTCCTGGTGGTGGCGGCGTGGCGGCTCGATCCACTCGCGCTCGCGCTGTCGCCCGCCGCGATCGCGGTGATCCTGCTCTACTCGTACACCAAGCGGTTCACCGCGGCGTCGCACCTGGTGCTCGGCCTCGGCCTCGCGGGCGCGCCGCTCGGCGCCTGGATCGCGGTGCGGGGCGATGTGGCGCCGGCCGCGTTCGCGCTCGCCCTCGCCGTCGCCACCTGGGTCGCCGGCTTCGACGTGCTCTACGCGCTCCAGGACGAGCGCTTCGATCGCGAGCAGGGGCTCCACTCGGTCCCGGTGCGCTTCGGCGTCCGCGGCGCGCTCGTCCTCTCCGCCGCGCTCCATGCCGTGATGCTCGCGGCGCTCGCGCTGCTGCCGCTGCTCTATCCGGGACGGCTCGGCGCCGGCTTCGCGATCGGTGTCGCCGGCTGTGCCGCTCTCCTGGTGTATCAGCACTGGGTGGTGCGCCCGGGCGATCTCTCGCGGCTCGACGCGGCGTTCTTCCAGGCCAACGGCGCGCTCGCGATCTGGCTCTTCGCCGCAACCGCCTTCGATATACTCCGCCCGTGAAAGCGGGCCTCGAGCCGTCCTCGTTTCCCCTCGAGCTGAGATCGGTTGCCGGCAAGGTCCGGGACGGCGAGCGCCTCGACGCCGAGGACGCGCTGGTCTGTTTCGAGACGCGCCACGTGCTCCACCTCGGCCGTCTCGCCGACGTGGTGCGCCGCCGGCTGCACGGCGACATCGCCTACTACAACGTCAATCGCCACATCAGTCCCACCAACGTCTGCGTCTACACCTACAACTGCAAGTTCTGCAGCTTCGCGGCGCTGCCCGGTGAAGATCACGCCTGGGCGATGAGCCACGACGAGGTGTACGAGCACGCGGCACGCCAGGCTGGCGGCATCGCCGGGGCGGTGGGGGGGGCCGGCGATACGCCAGCCCAGGGCGGCAACCAGGTGACCGAGTTCCACATCGTCGGTGGGCTGCACCCAGAGCTGCCGATGTCCTGGTACGAGGAGATGCTGCGTGGCCTCAAGCGCCGCTACCCGGACGCCCACCTCAAGGCGTTCACCGCGATCGAGATCGGCTGGTTCGCGCAGCGCGAGAAGCTCTCGATCCACGACGTGCTGGAGCGTCTGCGCGACGCCGGGCTGGGCTCGCTGCCGGGAGGCGGCGCCGAGATCTTCGCCGCCGACGTGCGCGAGGTGATCTGCGACGGCAAGCTCGACGCCGCGGAGTGGCTCGAGGTGCATCGCGTCGCGCACGGCATGGGCATCAAGTCCAACTGCACGATGCTGTACGGCCATGTCGAGAAGCCCGCCCACAAGGTCGATCACCTGCTGCGGCTGCGGGCGCTGCAGGACGAGACCGCGGGCTTCCAGGCGTTCATCCCCCTCGCCTACCATCCCGACAACAACTACATGGGGCTGCGCTGGCAGACCACCGGGCTCGACGATCTGCAGCACATCGCGACCTCGCGGCTGGTGCTCGACAACGTGCCGCACATCAAGGCGTACTGGATCATGATCTCGCCGAAGCTGGCGCAGGTGGCGCTGCGCTTCGGTGCCGACGACCTCGACGGCACCGTGCTGGAGGAGAACATCTACCAGATGGCGGGTGCGGGTTCGGGCGTCGCGATGTCCCGCGAGGAGCTCGAGCGCCTGGTGCGCGACGCGGGCCTCGTGCCGGTGGAGCGGGACACCCTCTATCGCCCGCTGCGCGGCGGCGACGCCGCACCGCTCGCGCCGGTGGCGCCCTCCTCCGGACGGCGGGAGGATGGGCGATCGGTCGCGGGTCACGGCGGCCCCGCCCTGTCGTTGGCGCCGCGGACGGCCTCCTAGCCCGCGAGCCGACGTCGTGACCGACACGCTCCCGTTCCGCTACCTGACGGTGGACGGTCCGATCGGGGCCGGCAAGACGACGCTGGTCGAGCGGCTCGCCGAGCGCTTCGAGGGAGTGAAGGTGCTCGAGGACGTCGCCAACCCGTTCCTCGAGGACTTCTACAGGGACGTTCCGGGAGCCTCGTTCCAGACCGAGCTCTACTTCCTGCTGCAGCGCTTCAAGCAGCAGCGCGACCTGATCCAGCCCGAGCTCTTCTCCCGCCTCGTCCTCGCCGACTACGCGTTCCAGAAGAACCGCATCTTCGCGTACATCAACCTGTCCGACGACGAGCTGATGCTGTTCGAGAAGCTCTTCCTGCTGCTCGAGCCGCAGGTGCCGAAGCCCGACCTGGTGGTGTTTCTCACCGCCGACGTCGCCACTTGCATGGGCCGCATCCGCAAGCGTCAGATGAGAGAGGAGCGGGCGATCTCGGAGGAGTACGTCGGCGAGCTGGTCGACGCCTACAACCACTACTACTACCACTACGACGCCTCACCGCTCCTGGTGGTCGACACCCGCCATCTCGACTTCGCGACGCGCGACGGGGACCTCGATCAGCTCGTCCATCAGCTCTCGCGGCCCATCCGGGGCACGCAGTACTGGGTTCCGGTGGGCTCAGGCTAGCCCCGGGAATGGTATGTACCACTCCCGGAGCTAGCATGATATTGGCGCCGCGGACGGCGCATGGAGGGATCCCGATGACCGTCGACACTCCGCCCATCCTCGACGTCGAGCCGCTCCACGTCGCCGACCGCACGTTTCACTCGCGCCTCATCCTCGGCACCGGCAAGTACCCGGACGCGGAGGTGATGAAGCGCTCGCTGGCCGCCTCGGGCACCGAGATGGTCACGGTGGCGCTGCGCCGGGTGAACCTCGACCAACTGGGGCGCGGGTCGCTGATCGATCAGATCGATCCGGCGCGCTATCTCCTGCTGCCCAACACCGCCGGCTGCTACACCGCCGAGGAGGCGGTGCGGACCGCCCGTCTCGGCCGCGAGCTCGGCGGTTGGAACTGGGTGAAGCTCGAGGTGATCGGCGATCCGAAGACGCTCTTTCCCGACAACGTCGAGCTGCTGAAGGCCACCGCGACGCTGGTCGAGGAGGGCTTCGTCGTCCTCCCCTACACCAACGACGACCCGGTGGTATGTGCCAAGCTCGAGGACCTCGGCGCCGCGGCGGTGATGCCGCTGGGCGCCCCGATCGGCTCCGGGATGGGGATCCGCAACCCCGCGAACCTGCGCATCATCGTCGAGCAGGCCGGCGTCCCGGTGATCGTCGACGCCGGGGTCGGCACTGCGTCCGACGCCGCGGTCGCGATGGAGCTCGGCGCCGACGGCGTGCTGATGAACACCGGCATCGCCGGCGCCAAGGACCCCGTGCGCATGGCCCGGGCGATGAAGCTCGCGGTCGAGGCCGGGTGGCTCGCCGCCCACGCCGGCCGCATCCCCCGGAAGCTCTACGCCACCGCCAGCTCGCCGCTCGAAGGGCTCATCGAGTAGGCCGCACTGCCCCCCCCGGGGCGGAAGGGGTGCCTACCGCCCCTCCTCCAGCCGGACCGCCAGCCAGGTCCGCGCGAACCTCCAGTCCCGCTCCACCGTCGCCAGCGACACCTCCAGCGCCCGAGCGATCTCGGTGTTCTCGAGCCCCCACAGCAGCCGGAGCTTGGCGACCGCCGCCTTCCTTTCGTCGAGCTCGTCGAGGACCTCCAGGGCCTCGCCCAGGGCGGCCACGGTGACCGGCGGCGGCTCCGCTCCCGGCCCGACGTCGCTCAGGGTGACCGCGATCGCGCCCCCGCCCCGCTTCTCGGTCCGGCGCCGGCGGTCGTAGTCGATCAGCACTCGCAGCATCACCTTGCTGACGAAGCGCAGGAAGTGCGTCCGGTCGGCGAAGCCGGTGGGCTTCCAGAGGAGCTTCAGGAAGGTCTCGTTGACGACCGCGGCCGGCTCCAGGGTGACGCCCCCGAGCTCGGCCCCGTAACGCCGGCGCAGGCGCCGGGCCGCCAGCCGTTCGAGCTTGCCGTAGGCCCACTCGGCGACCTCGCCGAAGGCGTCGGAGTCCCCCTCGGACGCCTGCTGGAGGAGCCGGGTGATCCGCCGTTCCGCTGCGTCCCGGTCGTCCGATGTCACGGTCGGCCTCCGGGGTCGGCGGCGAGCTCGACCCGGCGCCGCAGCGCCGCCGCCTCGGCGGTGCGGCCGTCGCGCTGGTAGATCGCCAGCAGCGCCCGGAGGCCCACGTCGACGCGGTCCGTGGCCTCGCCGTAGTGCGCGCGGATCGCCTCGACGCCGCGGAGGATTACCGCCTCGGCGCCGCCGAGCTCGCCCTGCTCGACCCGGCAGGCGGCGAGCAGCACGTCGACCTCCGCCTCCTGCCAGCGCTCCGAGTCGTGGTGCTGCGTGCGTATCCGCCGCGCGTCGCGGAGCTCCCGCTCGGCCTCGGCCACCCGCCCGAGCCGGAACAACGCCCGCGCCCGGTTGAACCGGGAGATGCTCACCCAGTAGTGGTCCGGGCCGAGGCTCTCGCGGTAGGCCTCCGCCGCCTCGGCGAACAGGCGTTCTGACTCCTCGAGCCGCCCGAGCTCGAGCAGCAGGCTTGCGAGGTTGTTCGTCGTGGTCGCGACCGCCGAGTGGCGCGCTCCGTGGACCCGCCGCTGCGCCTCCAGGGTCTCGCGGTAGAGGGCCTCCGCCGTCCCGTGCTCCCCGCGGTGCTGCTGGAGGTTGGCGAAGGAGGAGATCACATCGAGCCGCAGCGGGTGGTCCTCCGGCATCTCGCGCCGGGCGATCGCGACCGCCTCGCTCGCCGGCTCGACCGCCTCGTCGAGCCGGTCCGACCAGCGCAGCCAGCGCCCGAGCGTGCTGAGCGGCAGGACCAGGCTCGGGCCCTCTTCGCCGGCGGCGCGGCGGATCGCGATCGCCTCGCGCAGCGGCGCCTCGGCCTCCGCCATGCGGTGATGGTTCATCAGGTGCTCGCCGTAGCCGCACAGGGTGGTGGCCAGGGCGTCGACGTCGGGCTCCGGCTGGCGCCGGAGGAGGGCCAGGGCCTCCTCGAAGAGCCTCGCCGCCTCGTCGTAGCCGCCGACGTCCTCGAGGTGGTGGGCGAGGGCGGTGAGCGCCGCGGCGAGGGCCGGCTCGTCCTGGGGGCTCTGCGCGCGCCGGCGCTCGACCGCCGAGCGCAGCAGGGCCTCCGCCTCGGGGTAGCGGTCGCGGTTGGTCAGCAGCCAGCCGAGCGCCAGCTCGGCCTCGGCGAGCTCGGCTCGCGGGGGCGGCGACAGGCCGCGGAGGGTCTCCAGGCTCGCGCGCAGGCGCTCCTCGGCCTCCGCCTCGCGCCCGATCGACTCGTAGGCGCGCCCGACGGTCAGCCCCAGGCCGGCGCGGACCGCGGGCAGCTCCGCGAGCTCGGTGTCGAGCTTCCGGGCGGCGTCGTCCAGGACCTCGCGCAGCAGCGAGATGTCGCGGCCGCGGGCCAGCTCCGGGTCGATCGAGCCCAGCATGTCCTTCAGGAACTCGTTGATCTGCTCGGTGGCGACGCGCTGCGCCTCGCTCTCCTGCCGCGCCGCCTCCGCGCGGAGATACATCCGGGTGCTGAAGGCCGTTGCGCCGACGAGGCCCACGAGCAGAAGGCCGGCGGCCGCCACCGCCGCCTTGTGGCGCCGGACCAGCTTGCTCGCGCGGTAGCCGAGCGAGTCCGGGCGCGCCACGACCGGTCGGCCCTCGAGGTAGTGGGCGACGTCGGTCGAGAGCTGCTCGGCAGAGCCGTAGCGGCGCTCCGGCTCCTTGCGGAGCGCCATCATCAGGATCCGCCCCAGGTCGCCCCGGAGCTCACGCCGGAGCCGCGCCGGGTCGCTCCGGCGCCGGGCCGCGATCTCCTCGCTCTCGGCCGTGCCCGGGGTGAGCCGGGCCTCGGGCGGCGTCGGCGGCCGCTCGCCGACCAGGTGGGCGATCTCGACCGGCGACGCGCTGTCGAACGACTCGCGGTCGATCGGCACCCGGCCGGTGAGGAGCTCGTAGAGCACCACCCCGAGCGAGTAGACGTCCGAGCGGGTGTCGACATCGCCCCCGCGGGTCTGCTCCGGGCTCATGTACTCGGGGGTGCCCACGATCTCGCCCAGCCGGGTCAGGCCGGGGCCGGCCTCGGCGTCGGTGAGCTTGGCGATCCCGAAGTCGATCACCTTGACCCGCGGCTCGCCTGCGGGCGAGCTCACCAGGATGTTGCCGGGCTTGAGGTCCCGGTGGAGGACCCCCTTCTGGTGGGCGTGCTGCACCGCCTCGCAGACCTGGCGGAAGAGGCCGATCCGATCGGCGGTGGTGAGCCGCCGCTGGTCGCAGAAGCGGGTGATCGGCTCGCCCTCGACCAGCTCCATCGCCAGGTACGGGCGGCCGTCCGGGGCCGTACCGGCGTCGAAGACCTGCGCGATCGCCGGGTGGCTCATCCGGGCGAGCGTGCCGCGCTCGGCCTCGAAGCGATCGAGGAGCCGGGGGCCGCCGAGCCCGCCTCGCACCAGCTTCAGCGCCACCCGGCGCTCGAGCGGGGCCTCCTGCTCGGCCTCGAACACCACCCCCATCCCGCCCTCGCCGAGCTCCCGCACCAGCCGGTACGGCCCCACCCGGTCGCCCGCCCCCAGCCGCGGCTCCCCCCCGAGCCCGCCCACCACCTCATCGAGCGCGCGCTCGGTCCCGGCCTCGTCCTTCTCGAGCAGGCGCACAAGCCGCGCGTGGAGCCCGGGCTCGGCGTCGCGCAGCTCGGCGAGCCGCGCCCGGCGCTCGTCGGCCCCGAGGTCCACGAGCTCGTGGAACAGGGAGTCGAGGCGCTGGAAATCGCTGGGTTGGCTCATGCGAAAGCGCCGTAAAGGTCCTGCTTACAGGTAGATCTACCCGCACAGTCTACAGCGGCCCCTGGATGGCGTGCCTCGGCAGCGGCTACCTCTCGAGCGACCCGAAGGGCGTCGACCTCCTCTGGGTCCGGCCCGTCCGCGACGGGACCTGAGGTCCCCCAGCCCCCTCATCCACCTCTCCTCCCTGGAGGTGAGGGCCAGGGTGAGGGCGTCAGGCTCCTGGTTGCTCGATCCAGGTGGAGAACCTCGAGCTCGGCGGCTGCCACCAGATCCCCACCGGCCTCGGCCCTCTCACCTCGACCCCCTCACCCTGACCCTCTCCCCCGTTCCGGGGGCGAGGGCACCTCCCGCCCCGCCCGCGCCTGGACGAGGGGCCTTGGGCCGCCTCTGTAACCGATCCCCCAGAGCCGGCGTAGTACCGGGTAAAGGAGCCCCACCATGCCCGACTTCCTCCGCGATCTCCGCTGGGCCTGCCGCTCGCTCGGCCGCACGCCGCTCTTCGCCGCCGTCGCCGTCCTGACCCTCGCCCTCGGCATCGGCGTCAACGCCACCATCTTCACCGTCGTCAACTCGATACTCCTCCGGCCGCTCCCGGTCGAGCGCCCGGACGAGCTGGTCCACGTCTACACGAGCTGGACCGAGGAGCCCTTCGCCACCAGCTCCTTCGCCGACTACCTCGACCTCCGGGACGGCGTCCCCGCCTTCGCCGGCGGCCCCTCCTCGGGTCTACTCGGCCACGCCTCGGCGATCGCCACCCTCCAGCACGGCGGGCAGAGCGAGGTGCTGATCGGCGAAATCGTCACCGGCAACGCCTTCGCGGTCCTCGGCGTCGGCGCCGAGCGCGGCCGGATGCTCCTGCCGGAGGACGACCGGCTCGAAGCGCCCCGGGTGGTGGTCCTCGGCCAGGGCCTCTGGCAGCGGCGCTTCGGGCGCGACCCCGGCGTCCTCGGCCAGACCGTCCGCTTCAATGGCCAGGAGTACCAGGTGGTCGGGATCGCGCCCGTGAGCTTCCCCGGGCTCTTCCCCGGCGTGGCGGCCGACTACTGGGTGCCGGCCGTGCGCGTGGGCGACGTCGAGCCCGCCGGGCAGATCAACGGCGTCCACAACGACCCCGGGAAGACGCGGCTCGAGCGGCGCGGCTACCGCTGGCTCTGGCTCAAGGGGCGGCTCGCCGAGGGGGCGGGCGGCGGGGAGCGGACCACTGGGGCGCCCGGAGCGGCGGCGGACCGGTCGGCGGAGCGAGCGGCGGAGACGCCGGCTCAAGCGCAGGCCCAGGTCGCTACCGTCATGGCCCGCCTGGCCGCCGAGCACCCGGTGACCAACGAGGGCCGCACCGGTGCCGTCCGGCCGCTCGCCGAGGTCCGCTACCACCCGGACATCGACCGCGTCCTCGGCCCCGCCGCCGCCGTGCTCCTGGGCGCCGTTGGCCTCGTCCTCCTGGTCGTCTGCGCCAACCTGGCGTCGATGCTCCTCGCCCGAGCCCAGGGGCGCCGGCGCGAGGTCGCGATCCGCCTCGCCCTGGGCGCCTCCCGCGGCCGGCTCGTCCGGCAGCTCCTCGCCGAGAGCCTGGTGGTCGCGGCCGCCGGCGGCGCTCTCGCCCTCGTCGTCACCCGGGCGACG
>DATKDQ010000077.1:0-2577 GCA_035544635.1 Thermoanaerobaculia bacterium | reverse complement strand
CATCCCGTCGCAGAGCGGGGACTGGGTCGATCACAACCGGCTGACCTCGTCGATGGTGCACGACCTGCGCGACGACGTGATGAATCCGCGCCGCGGCTCGCTTCTGAGCGGAACGGTGCAGGCCGGCTCGCCGGTGCTCGGAGCGGACACCACGTTCGCGCGCGTCAACGGGCAGTGGAGCCTGTTCGTGCCGCTCGGCCGCGGACGGCGCGCGCCGGTGTGGGCCTCGTCGTACCGTGGCGGCGCGATCTGGAGCAGCGACCCGTTCGTCGATCCGCTGCTCGACCTGGAGGACCGGTTCACCGCGGGCGGCCCGTTCTCGGTGCGCGGCTTCGACGCCAACACGCTGGGCCCGAGGTTCCCGGAACAGGACGGCTTCCCGATCGGCGGGCGCGCGGTGCTGGTCATGAACCAGGAGCTGCGCTTCCCGATCTGGGACGACCTGTGGGGCGGCGTCTTCTACGACACGGGAACCGTGTTCGAGGGTGCCGAGGACGTGAGCCTGGGCGCGCTGCGGGAGAGCTTCGGGGTGGGGCTGCGCTACGACATCGGATTCGGCGTGCTGCGCGTCGACGTCGCACGCGTCGTCGATCGGCAGCCGGGGGAGGCGAAGGAGCGGCTGCACCTGTCGTTCGGGCACGCGTTCTGAGGCTCGCTCGCGCGTAAATGGCGCCGCGGCGGGCTGGGGCGGGTCGGGCGCGCTCCTGCGCGGGACCGGCGCGCGCCGGTCACTCCGCCAGGGCGGTGGCGAGGGCGGCGAGGGCCTGCGAGGAGAGGATCATCTCGAAGTGCGCACCGGGGACGTAGACGGGAGGGCCGGCGAGCGCGGCAGTCTCTTCGGGGCCCAGCCAGAGCTGGCTGGCGAGAGTGGCGTGGCCGTCGCCCACGCCGGTGGCGAGGTGGCGCAGGAGAGGGTCGCGATCGACGGCGGCATCTCCCGCGAACAGGAGGCGCCAAGCTCCGCCGGCCCGCGCCAGCACCGCCCGCTCGGGAGTGGCGGGATCGCTCCGGCCCTGGATCAGGTGATAGCTGGGGCCGCGCGACCAGCCCGCGTCGGCGAGGAGCGCCCGCTGGAAGCGCTGCGCCCGATCGAGCGTGGAGCGCAGGTAGTCGAGGCGCTGCGCCTCGGTACCGAAGGGGCTGTGGTCCTCGAGGCGGGCCAGGCGCCGGCGAGCAGCCGCCCCGAAGGCCGACCAGCCGTAGGTGGTCCAGTTCGCGGCTTCGTAGAGGTCGATGTCGAGCGCCCGACCGGCCCGGTCAACGAAGAGATCTGCTCGGTAGGCCGGAAGATCCTCGTACAGGGAAGGGAATGTGAAGAGGGTCTCGGGCTGGAACTTGCGCCCGATGATCGGCACGTAGCGGCGGCCGCGGTCGAGCTCGCGCAGGACCCGCAGGCCGCCGCCGTTCGACGACCCGACGAGGACGAGCCGGGTCACCGCGATGCGCTCGGGCGGCGCGGCGTGCCCCGCCTCGACGTCTTCGAGCGACGCTCCCCCGTACTTCGCGAAGAAGCGGCACAGATGAGCCCCCGAGCTCTGGCAGACGAGCGCCACCGGCAGCACCTCGAGGCCGCGCGCTCGCCGCACCGCCTCGAGCGACTCGGCGAGATGAGCCGCCGCCGACGCGTGGCTCGACCGCCAGTCCCAGGCGAAAGGAAGGAGCGTGCCATCGCAGCGAGGGCACGAGAGCTCGCCGCGCCGGTACCCGAGCGCCTCGAGCGCTCGCAGCAGAGGCTCGTAGACCGGCTTGCGGACGACACCCGCCAACCGGATCCTCTCGATGACGGCCAACGCCTCGAGCGGGGCCTGGGCGCCGGCAGCCGCGACGGGACGCACCAGGGCGTAGCCGCCGTCGCGCGGCAAGAGGACGTCGAGCCCCCGTCCCCACACCACCGGGCCGTCGGGCTGGCGGAGCAGGGAGCCGGTGGCGCCGGGGACGAGGACGACGACGCTCGAGCCCGGCGGGCGCAGCTCGAGCTCCGGATCGCGGTGCGTCGGCGTAGGTGGGAAGGCGGCGTGGCAGCCGAGCGCGAGGCTGGCCGTCAGCCCGATGAGGCGTTGCGTGCGGCGCACTCGGAGCAACCGATCAGGGAGCCTCGGCGACCGATCCGGCGCCGCGCCGGATCGGGATCGCCAGGTCATCTCCAGCAGCGTGGGGCGATACTGACCTTCGCCACACGCTGCTACGGTGTGGACTCGGCGGGAGGCCGCGGCGCCGGAATCGGCGTGGGAGCGGCGCCCGAGCCCTCGATCTGAGGAGCGACCGTGACGTTGCCGGTCGCGAACGGGCTCTTGCGCTTTTCGCCGCCCGCGGCCGCCCCGACGCCGGGATCCGAGCCGCACGCGGCGGCCGAGAGAGCCAGCACGATCCACCAATGCCACCAATGCGAACGTCTGCGCTTCATCGTCATTCCTCCCCGGGCCACAGCTCCGAGACCGTCTGCTCGACGGCACGGTCGAGCTCCTTCCAGGCCGCGCTCACCGAGGCGGCTTCGAGCAACAACTGGATCTCGCGATTGTGGGCGCAAGACTCCTGCAGCCGAAGCAGGCTCTTGAGCAGCGGGTCGACGTCGATTCG
>DATKDQ010000076.1:0-5298 GCA_035544635.1 Thermoanaerobaculia bacterium | reverse complement strand
CAGCGCCTCGCGACCGGACGACGCCTCCTCGACGCGATAACCCTCGTACTCCAGGATCATCCGCAGGCTGTCGCGGATCGCGGCCTCGTCGTCGACCACGAGCACCGACCCCCTCCGGACGCCCCGATCCCGGGACGTTTCGCCGCGATCGTTCACGCCGGCAGTCTAACGTAGCGGGTTCCCGATCCGGGCAGGGAGCGCGTCCGAAGGGACGCGCGACAACGCGCCGTCCGCGGCGCCAGAGTGATCGAGCGCAGGAACGTGCTAGACAGCACTTTCCTGCGATCTACGGCACCCGGACCACCGCGAAGAAGCCCTGCGCCTCGTCGCCGCCGGTGGTCCGCCACACATAGAGCCGCGCGAACTGGCCAGACGGAATCCGCGAGACCAGGGTCACGAACTGCTCGGCATCCGCCACCGGCTCGCCGTTGACCTCGGCGACGACGTCGCCGGGCTGGATGCCCTGGTCGATCAACGGGCTCGAGGCCGCGACCTCGGTGATCCAGACCCCCTCGACTGAGCCCGGGATGCCGTGCATCTCGCGCAGCCCCGGAGAGAGGTCCTGGTACTGGACCCCGAGCCACTCCATCTCGCTCTGTGGGCCGGGCTCCGGGACCAGCGCGATCTGGTCGCCCTGGGGACGCTCCTCGAGCGTCACCGTCCGGGCCACGGCCTTGCCGCTGCGCACCAACTCGAGCTCGATCTTCGAGCCCGGAGGCTTAGCGGCGACGTAGTCGATCAGCCGGCGGGTATCGGTGATCCGGTTGCCGTCGACGGCGACGATGATGTCGCCATTGCGCAGCCCGGCCTCCTGAGCGGGGCTCCGCGGCTGCACCTCCTGCACCAGCGCCCCGTCGGTCGAGCCCACGCCGAACGCCTCGGCGGTATCGTGGTCGAGATTGGTGATGTTGACGCCGAGATAGCCGCGCCGTACCCGCCCGGTCGATTTGAGCTGGTCGAGAATCGCGGCCAGGGTGTTGACCGGCACCGAGAAGCCGATGTTCTCGGCGCCGAAGTTCATCGCGGTGTTGATACCGACCACCTCGGCTCTGAGGTTGACGAGCGGCCCGCCGGAGTTGCCGCGGTTGATCGCGGCGTCGGTCTGGATGAAGTTCTCGAACGAGGAGTCGGTGATGTTGAGACCGCTGCGGCCCATCGCGCTCACCACGCCGACCGTTACCGACTGCTGCAGGTAGAGGGGGCTCCCGACCGCCATCACCCAGTCGCCGACCCGCAGCGTGTCGCTGTCGCCGAGCGTGAGATACGGCAGGTCGGCGCCACTCTCGAGTTTGAGCAGGGCCAGATCGGTCGTGGGGTCCTTGCCCTTGAGCTCCGCCTCGAAAGTCCGGCCGCCGAACTCCACGTGGATCGAGGTGGCGCCGTCGACGACGTGGTGGTTGGTGACGATCCAGCCGTCGGGGGAGAGCACGAAGCCGCTCCCGGCGCCCTCGCCGCGATACTCGCGCGGCTCGCCCTGACGCGGTGAGCGTGGGCCGAAGAAGAACTCGAACGGGTTGCCCGTCGGCCGGTTGGCGCCGATGGTCACCGCGCGCACCGTCACCACCGCCGGCAGCACCGCCTCCGCCAGGTCGGCGAACGAGGGCAGGCCGGGGGTGACGGTGTCGCTCACCACCACGCGCTGGGGGGCGGGCGCCGAGAACCCGGCCGGCGTGAGCTGCCCCCCACCGGCCAGGATCATGCCGAACAGGACGGCGGCGCTGGTCAGGACGAGCGTCGCGAAGAGCTGGCTACGCGTGGTCTTCATGAAGCGCAGTTCCTTTCGCTGGGCGCGACCGCCCTTTCGGCCGCCGGGGGGTGGCAAATCCAGGTGCCAAGCTTTGCAAATGGTCTGCCACGACGCAAGGTCGTACCCCAAGGAGCTCGGAAACCCCTTGCCTTGATGGTACGCCCCCCATCGCCTATAATCCGGCTTGGTCGATGAGGGGACGCCTCGTCGGCGGCGTTCTCGGTGTCGAGGCCGGCGCCCGTACTCGATGCCGAAGCGTCTCGCTCGTGCGCGTGTGGAAGTGGGCTCCGGGCCCGCTTTTTTGTTGATGGGCCCCGAGTCCGCAATTCCGAAGGAAGGCGCGTCGCTGCGAGGGGGTCCGTCGAGGGAGGATCGTGGCGCCCGTCTGGAGCCAGAAGACCGAGGGCGAGCTGCGGCGGATCGCCGAGAGTGAAGGCTGCGAGCTGCTCGAGGTCGAGCTCAAAGGCGGCGTGCTGCGCTTCTTCATCGATCACCCCGACGGCGTCACCCTGGAACACTGCGAGAGCTTTTCGAAGCAGACGTCGGCGCTCCTCGACCTCGAGGACTTCGGACTGGGCTCGTACGTGCTCGAAGTGAGCTCTCCGGGCCTGGACCGCAAGCTCTACGGAGCCCGCGACTACCGTCGGTTCACCGGCCGCCTGGTGCGAGTCACCTTCCGCGTGCCGGAGACCGGGCGGAGAAGGACCATCGTCGGCACTCTGGAGGCGTTCTCCGAGGCCGGCGGCGGCCGGCTCTCGCTACGCGATCGGGAGCAGGGGGAAGCGCTCGAGCTGCCGCTCGAGCAAGTCGCGCTGGCGCGACTCGAGATCGATTTATAGAGCAGTCGGGAAGGGAACAAGATGCCCGCGACAATCCAAGAGAGCGACCTGGGCGAGGTCCTGCGTCAGGTCGCCCACGAGAAGGACATCGACCTGCCGCGCTGGGTGGCCGCACTCGAGGACGCCATGGCGTCCGCGGCCAAGAAGCAGCACCGCATCAAGGAGCCGGTGCGAAGCGAGCTCGACCTCAAGACGGGCAAGTTCAAGGCCTTCATCGTCAAGCAGGTGGTGGAGGAGGTCGAGGACCCGCTCGCCCAGTGGAGTGTCGAAGAGGCGCGCGACCACAAGGCGGACGCCCAGGTCGGCGAGGAGATCCACCTTCCCATCTCGACCGACGGCCTGGGGCGGATCGCCGCGCAGTCGGCCAAGCAGGTGCTCTACCAACGCATCCGTGAGGCCGAGCGCGAAAAGATCTGGAACGAGTACAAGGACAAGGTCGGTGACGTCGTCAACGGCACGGTCCGCCGCTTCGAGCGCGGCGACATCATCGTCGACCTCGGCGGAGTCGAGGCGGTGGTCCCGCGCAGCGAGCAGTCGCGCCACGAGCGCTACAGCCAGGGCGAGCGCATCCGCGGGGTCATCATCGACGTCCACACCCAGCCCAAGGGCCCGCAGATCGTGCTGTCGCGCACGGATCCTCGCCTGCTGGTCAAGCTCTTCGAGATGGAGGTCCCGGAGATCTACGACGGCACGGTGGTGATCAAAACGGCGGTCCGCGCCCCCGGCGAGCGCGCCAAGGTGGCGGTGTACAGCCGGGAACGTGACGTCGATCCGGTCGGTGCCTGCGTCGGCATGAAGGGCTCTCGCGTGCAGTCCATCATCCGCGAGCTTCGCGGCGAGAAGATCGACATCATCGAATACAGCGACGACCTCGTCACCTTCGCCCAGAGCGCGCTCGCGCCGGCGAAGATCACGCGCGTCTCGGTGACGCATCACGGCGAGGTCCCCCACCTCGACGTGATCGTCGAGGACGAGCAGCTCTCGCTCGCGATCGGAAAGCGCGGGCAGAACGTGCGCCTCGCCTCCGAGCTCCTGGGCTCGAAGATCGACGTCAAGAGCGAGTCCGACGTGAAGGACGAGGTCGCGGGCGCGCTCGCGCGCATGCTCCAGGGCGACGCCGGATCGGGGGCGCCGGCGCTCGACTGGAGCGACGCGCCGGTCGCCGCGGCCGTGGTCCAGCGCCTCACTGACGCCGGCTTCGGCTCGCTCGAGGCGATCCTCGAGGCGAGCGCCGCCGACCTCCAGGAGGTCGAGGGCGTGGACGAGGAGACGGCCCAGGCGCTGCGGGAGTGGGCGGAGGCGAAGCAGGCCACCGAGGCCGCGCCGGGGCTCGACCTGAGCTCCTTCACCGAGCGGGCCGCCGAGAGCTCGACCATGGGCGACCAGGACTTCATGGCGGCTCTCAACAAGGCGTTCCAGGAGACCGAGCCGTCCGCACCGCAGGCGAGCGACTCCACCGGGGAGCCGGCCGAGGGCTCCGAGGCCGCTGTCATCGAGCCCGATAGCGGCGACGAGGGAGGGCGCAGCTAGTGGTGCGATTCCATTCGATGCGACGGCACCGCGCCGATCGCCCGGCACCGCACCTCGGGGTGGGCGCGCCGTCGGCGAGCGGGCGCCGCGCCGAACATCCATTCTGGGGCGGCTTGAGAGCGGAGGCAGTCGCGCATGGCGAAGATCCGAGTCAGTGATCTGGCGAAGAAGATGGGGCTCGCGCAGCAGGACCTGGTGTTCAAGCTGCGCTCGATCGGCGTGCGCCTCGAGGGCGAAGACGAGACCATCGACACCGAGATCATCTCGG
Organism: Thermoanaerobaculia bacterium; assembly: GCA_035544635.1. GTDB lineage: Bacteria > Acidobacteriota > Thermoanaerobaculia > Multivoradales > Multivoraceae > DATAFT01. The sequence continues at coordinate 914 of DATKDQ010000076.1, read as the reverse complement.
CGATCCTCTCGGGCAAGAAGCTCCAGCACCAGCCGCGCGAGGTCATCCTGCGGGACGAGGCCGCGACCAAGACGGCCCCGGTGGTGCGACGCACCCCGGCGCGGCGCGCGCCCACCAACCCGCTACGCCCGCCGCGCCGCCGCACGATCATCCACAGGGTCGAGCCCAGGATCCGCACCCTCCCGGCGCGGGAGCGCGGCGCGGCCGCCGAGACCGCGACCGCGCCCCTGGGGCGCACGGCCGACGTGATGACCGAGCCGGCACCGCCGATCACCTCGACCCCCGGCGAGGTGGCCTTCCCGGAGGCGCCGAGCCCGGAGGCGGTGGAGAGCACCGTCTCCGCTCGCGACGAGGGGCTCCGGGTGGCCCGTCCGTCGCGCGACACCGCGCCCAAGGGCGCCCGCCCTACCTCCCTGCGCGAAGCGATCGTGGAGGACGAGGAAGGCGGGGCCTCGGCGCGGCGGCGCCGGCGCAAGGAGCGGCGCGAAGACGAGGGTGAGGCCGCGGGCGTCGCGCGTCCGAGCGGACCGGTCATGATCTCCGAGGGTATGACCGTCCGCGAGTTCGCCGAGAAGCTCGGCGTGCTAGCGAAGGATCTGATCCAGCGGTTGATGAAGCGCGGCGTGATGGCGACCATCAATCACGTCCTCGACGTGAAGACCGCGACCGAGCTCGCCGCCGAGCTCGGTATCGAGGCCATGCAGGTGAGCTTCGAGGAGGAGGTCCAGCTCCAGGAGGAGGCCAGGCAGCCCGATCGCAAGGCGAATCTGCGCTCGCGCGCCCCGGTGGTCACGGTCATGGGTCACGTCGACCACGGCAAGACCTCGCTGCTCGACCGCATCCGTTCGTCGCGAGTGGCGGCGTCCGAGTCGGGCGGCATCACGCAGCACATCGGCGCGTACCACGTCACGCTG
>DATKDQ010000075.1:0-8249 GCA_035544635.1 Thermoanaerobaculia bacterium | reverse complement strand
CTCGAGGTAGCGGTCGGCCCAGTCGTAGACGGTGTTGCTCTCGACCGCGCTTCGTAGGGAGCGCATCCGGCGTCGCGCCTCGGCCTCCGGCAGACGCAGCGCTTGATCCATCGTCTCCGCCAGGCCGTCGACGTCGTGCGGGTTGACGAGGAGCGCGGCGCGCAGCTCTCCCACCGCGCCGGCGAACTCGCTCAGCACCAGGACCCCGCTCGCGTCGGGACGGCTCGCGACGTACTCCTTGGCGACCAGGTTCATGCCGTCGGAGAGCGGGGTCACGACCATCACGTCGGCGGCGCGGTAGAGCGCGACCAGGTCCTCGAACGGCATGTTGCGGCGCAGGTAGTGAACGGCGGCGGTGCCGATCTCGCCGAACTCGCCGTTGATCTGCCCGACCAGCTCCTCGACCCGGCTGCGCAGCTCCTGGTAGCCGGGGATCTGCTCGCGGCTGGGGACCGCGACCTGCACCAGGACGGCATCGCCGATCGACGAGCCGGGACGCTCGAGCCACTCGCGGAACGCCTTGAGGCGCAGGTCGATTCCCTTGGTGTAGTCGAGACGATCGACGCCGAGCAGGAGCTTGCGTCCACCGCCGAGGCTCGAGCGCAGCTGCTCGGCGCGCGCGGCGACGGCGGGGCTCGCGGTGGCGTTGGCGAACCGCTCGACGTCGATCGAGATCGGGAACGCGCCGGCTCGCACCCGGCGGCCGCCGTGGAGCACCCCGCCCGACTCGCGCTGCGTTCCGATCAGCCGCGCGGCGAGCGAGAGGAAGTTCGAGCGCGCGGCGCGGGTCTGGAAGCCCACCACGTCCGATCCGAGCAGGCCCTCGAGCACCTCCTGGCGCCAGGGCAGCCGCCGGAACAGCTCCGGCGGCGGGAACGGGATGTGCAGAAAGAAGCCGATGGTGACGTCCGAGCGCATCTCGCGCAGCATCGCCGGGACGAGCTGGAGGTGGTAGTCGTGGACCCACACCCTGGCCCACGGCGCGGCAGCTCGCGCCGCCACCTCGGCGAAGCGGCGGTTGACCTCGACGTAGCGCGCCCACCAGTGCCGGTGATACTCGGGCTCGCGTACCGCGTGATGGTAGAGCGGCCAGAACGTGGAGTTGCACTGCCCATGATAGAAGTCGCCGACCTCCGCCCGGGAGACCGAGACCGGCAGGTTGGTGATGCCGCTGGCCACGAACGGCTTCGGCGCCGGTCCGGCGGCTCCCGTCCAGCCCACCCAGGCGCCGCCGCGCTCGCGCACGATGGGAGCCAGCGCCGATACCAGCCCGCCGGGGCTCGTGGTCCAGGTGTCACCGCCGCCGCGTGTCGCGGTGCGGCGCACCGGCAGGCGGTTGGCCACGATCACCAGGTCGTGTGCTCCAGATTGCGGCATGAGACGTCGCGCGATCTATCTGTCCTTGCTCGAGCCTCGCCGGTATATTCTCTCTCGCTCCGGCGCGCGCCCCCAGGAGGCGATCTCGCAGCACGCTGCCAGCTCCTTCGCTCGCCGTGCGCCGCTCGACGACGGATGGTGACGTCATGCACGCTGCGCAGCGCCTTCCCCGGCCCTCCTCCAACTGGGCGCTCTTCCTCGACGTCGACGGCACCCTGCTCGACATCGCCGAGACTCCGGACGCGGTCGAGGTTCCCGGAGGCATGGTATCTCTTCTTCGCGAGCTGCTCGATTGCTTCGGTGGCGCGCTCGCTCTGGTGAGCGGACGTCCGATCGAAACGCTCGACCGCTTCTTCGATCCGCTGCGGCCGCCGGCAGCCGGTCTGCACGGCCTCGAGCGGCGCGCGGCGGACGGTGCGATAGCGCACTACCCGCTCTCCGCCGCCGCCCTCGACTCGGTGCGCGCCCGGCTTGCCGCAGCAGAGCGCGAGATCGAAGGCCTCTTGCTCGAGGACAAGGGCCAGACGCTCGCCGTGCACTATCGCCAGGCGCCGGCGCGCGAACAGGAAGCTCGCCGTCTCGTCGCGGAGGCGGCGCACGACCTCGGAAGCGACTTCGAGCTGCTCGAAGGAAAGCACGTGCTCGAGATCCGGCCGCGCGGCGCCGGAAAGGACAAGGTGGTCGAGGCGTTCATGGCCAAGCCGCCGTTTCGGGGCCGCACGCCGGTCTTCATCGGCGATGACCGCACCGACGAGGACGGGTTCGCGGCCGTGAACCGCCGCGGTGGACATTCGATCAGGGTCGGCGGTGAAGGGCCGAGCGCGGCGCGGTATCGCATCGCCGACGTGGCATCGCTGCGCGCGTGGCTGGCGGAGGTCGCCGCCGCGGTGCCGCGGATCGAGAGCGGCCGCCGGCCCTGAACGAGCGCCGGGCATGAGCGACCTCGACCTGGCGGTCATCGGCAACTGCGGCTTCAGCGCTCTGGTCGACGCGCGCGCCCGTATCTCGTGGGCGTGCCTGCCGCACTTCGACGGCGATCCGTTCTTCTGCAGCCTCCTCGCCGGCGACCGCGACCAGGCGGATAGCGGGTTCTTCGAGATCCTGATCGAGCACTGCGTGCGGACCGAGCAGGCGTACGTCGAGAACACCGCGATCGTGGTGACGCGGCTCTACGACGAGTCGGGCGGCATCGTCGAGGTCACCGACTTCGCGCCCCGCTTTCCGCACTTCGGCCGCTCGTTCCATCCCACCGCGATCGTGCGCCAGGTGCGTCCGCTGCGCGGGATGCCGCGAGTGGAGATCCGCATCCGCCCGGCGTACGCGTACGGCGCCCACCGCCCGGACACGACGCGGGGGTCGAACCACATCCGCTTCGTGGCGCCGGGCCTGACCATGCGGCTCACGACCGACGCGCCGATCTCGTACGTTCTCGGCGAGGTCCCGTTCCTGCTCGAGGATCCACTCACGCTCTACCTCGGCCCCGACGAGCCGCTCGAGGGCGCGGTGGGCGACGTGGGGAGGGAGTTCTACGAGCGCACCAAGGAGTACTGGATCGAGTTCAGCCGCCACCTGGCCATCCCGTTCGAATGGCAGGAGGCGGTGATCCGGGCCGCCATCACGCTCAAGCTCTCGAGCTTCGAGGAGACGGGGGCGATCGTCGCCGCGATGACCAGCTCCATCCCGGAGGCGCCGGCAAGCGGTCGCAACTGGGACTACCGCTACTGCTGGCTGCGCGACGCCTACTTCGTGGTGCGCGCGGCCAACCGCCTGGGCGTGACCGACACCATGGAGCGGTATCTCCAGTACATCACCAACGTGTCGTCCCTGTCCGCCGACGGCTACCTGCAGCCGGTGTACGGTATCCGGCTCGAGCGCCGGCTCGAGGAACGCGATGTCGCGAGCCTGCGCGGCTACCGTGGCATGGGACCAGTGCGCGTCGGCAACGACGCCTTCACGCAGGTGCAGAACGACTCCTATGGAAGCGTGATCCACGCGGTGGCGCAGGCGTTCTTCGACAGCCGGTTGACGCGGCGCGGCACGATCGAGACTTTCCGGCGTCTCGAGCACCTCGGCGAGCAGGCGGCCCACCGCTACCGCGAGCCCGACGCCGGAGTGTGGGAGTTCCGCAGCCGCCGCAGCGTCCATACCTTCTCGGCCGTCATGTGCTGGGTGGCCTGCGATCGCCTGGCGCGGATCGCGGTCCAGCTCGGCCTGGCCGAGCGCGCCGGCTACTGGGCCGGCCACGCCGAGCGCATTCGCGGCTTCATCGAGGAGAACGCGTGGAGCGACCGGCTGAAGCGATTCCGCTCGACGCTCGACGGCGACGACGCCCACGACCCCGCCGACGCCAGCCTGTTCCTGCTCTCCGAGCTCGGCTTTCTACGCGCGGACGATCCGCGCTTCGCCGCCACCGTCGCCGAGCTCGAGCGGGCGCTTCGCACCGACGAGCTGGTGCTGCGCTACCGCACGGACGAGATCGGCGACGCCGCGACCGCGTTCGCAGTGTGCACCTTCTGGTACATCGACGCGCTCCATGCGCTCGGCCGCACCGAGGAGGCGCGCGAGCTGTTCGAGCGGATGCTCGCCCTGCGCAACCGGCACGGTCTGCTCTCCGAGGACCTCGAGGTGCGCAGCGGCGAGCTGTGGGGGAACTTCCCGCAGACCTACTCGATGGTCGGGCTGATCAACTCGGCGATCCTGTTGAGCCGGCCGTGGGAGGAGGCGTTCTGAGCAGGAGCCGCCTGGTCCTCTTCGGCGCGGGCACCACGCGGACCATGCGCGCGCACTGGGCGCTGCACGAGCTGGAGCTCGACTACGAGCCGCGGCTGGTCGCCTCGCGCAGCGGCGAGACCGCGACCGAGGAGTTCGGGCGGCTCAATCCCAAGCGCAAGATCCCGGTGCTCACCGACGGCGACTTCGCCCTCACCGAGAGCGCGGCGATCGTGACCTACCTCGGCGAGCGCTACGGCCACGGCACCGGCTTCGTGCCCGCGGCCGGCACGCGAGAGCGCGCGCGCTACGACGAGGCGTGCTTCTTCGTCGCGATGGAGCTCGACGCCCACACGCTCTACGTCGTCCGCCGCCACCAGGACATGGCGGCACTCTACGGCGAGGCGCCGAACGCGGTGCGCGAGGCGTTCGCCGGCTTCGACCGCCAGGTGGCGACGGTGGAGGCGGCGCTCGCCGACGGCCGGGCGTTCCTGCTCGGCGACACCTTCACCGGCGCCGACATCCTGCTCGGCACCTGCCTCCAGTGGGCGGGGTTCTACGCCCGGCCGCTCGGAGCTGGCCTCGCCTACTATCTCGATCGGCTGCGCGCGCGGCGGGCGTTCGGGCGGGCCGCCGCTCTCAACTACTCGATCCTGCCCGACGGCACCCCTCGGAAGTGAGCGAGCGCTAGGATCACCCTATGTGCCGGAACATCCACACCCGAAGCCGAAGAGCAGCTGCCTCACGGAGCAGGCGATCCGGTTCGCTCCAGAGCCGCTTCGAGGACCGGGTCGCGGCCGGAGACATAGTCGTCGAAGGTCGTCACCACCTCGACCGCAACCGGCACCTCGTCGCCGAGCTGCGGAAACGGACGGTGGAGCGACTCCGAGTAGCCCACCATCAGGCCGGAGCTCGGAAGCTCGAACCGCTCCGCGTTGTAGGTCCGGTTCGGGCTCGAACGAGAGAGCTCTCCGACCACCGTGGCGCCGTGCTCCACTACGAGCCGCGCCGCGAGCACGGTCGCGGCCGAGCCGGTGTGTCGGCTGGTCAGCACCAACAGCCGGCGCGGCCTCGAGGGTGGTTGTCCGAGGCCGCGCGCCAGCCTGTCTGCGAGCAGGAAGTTGCCGCCCGTGTTGTGCCGGAGGTCGATCACCAGCGCTGAGCCGACGCGGCGCTCGAGCTCCTCGAGCACCCGACCGCTGAACTGCGGGAACGACGGTCGACCGCGCTGGTTGCTGCTCGCGTTGTACTGCACGTAGAGAGTCGAATGCTCCGGGAGCCACTTCGACCAATAGTGGTCGGCCGATCGACCCGCCGACCAGCGCTCTTGATACAGCGGTCGCTCGGCAACTTCGCGGTCGAGCAGGTAGACCCAGCGCTCGGGCTCGTGAGCCACGCCGACGCGCGCCGTGGGGTCGCTCGCGCGGCAGCGCTCGCCCTCGAGCTCGAGGACGACCTCCTCCCGGCGCGGTACGATCCCGCGTGCCGCGAGAATGTCGGGCACACTCAGGAAGGCGGCAGCCTTGCGCAGAATCTCGGCGTCGTTGTCGCGGTCGATGACCGGCGCGAGCCGGTTCACGACGTCGTCGATCGAGTTACCTCCGACCGTCGTGATCTCACAGCCGAGCAGGTCCTCGTGGCCTTCCCCCGCCGCCACCACGAAGGGCGTCCCGCCGAAGAACTCGGCCCGGAAGGGAACCGTCCGGGCGACCGGCGTCACGTCGGTGTGGCTGTCGCGCGCCAGGGCGGCCAGGCGCATGAGCTCGACCATCACCTCGTGGTTCTCGAGCTCGTCGAGACGAGCCCCGAGCCTCGCGACCTCCTGCCGGAAGGTCTCCTCGGAGACCCGCTCGAAGAGGGCGGCATGGCGCTTCGGAAGCTGCTCTGCGAAGACCTCGAGGTCGCGGCGCCATCGCTGTGGGTCCATTTCGGCGACCGATGCCGCGCCGCAGCCCACGGGGGCGATGACGGCCAGGACCAGCGTAGCTGGGATCGAAGCCCCAAGCGTCTCCACCGCGACGGAGGATATGCCGAACGGGAATGCGCCGTCTTGTACGAACGAAACCCTCGCCGACCTGGCCTTGCGCGTCGAGCGGCAGGCCGGATGAGCGGCGTGATCGGCCCCGAGGTCCTGCGTGACTTCGAGCGCTCGTCCCGGCTCGAGTGGCTGGAGACCAACGGCCTCGGGGGTTGGGCGATGTCGACGGTGGCCGGCGCTCATACTCGCCGCTACCACGGGCTCCTGGTCGCCGCGACGCGGCCTCCGGTCGAGCGCATGGTGCTGCTGTCGCGCCTCGACGAGACGGTACGCGCCGCCGGCGGGGCGGCGGAGCTGTGGTCGGCGCGTTTCCCGGGCGCGATCGCGCCGCGCGGCCACGAGCGGCTGGCTCGCTTCGAGCGCGACGTGTTCCCGGTCTTCGAGTACGACCTCGCGGGCGTGGTCGAGACCGGCGGCGGCGGCATTCGGCTGCGCAAGACCGTGGTCGCGGTGTGGGGCGAGAACACGACTCTTGTCCTCTACGAGCTGGGCGCGGCGGGCGACGACTCGGCCGGGGACGGCGCCGCCGCCGTCGCGCTCGAGCTCAGACCTTTCTACGCCGTGCGCGGGTACCACGAGCTGCGCTTCGCCGACCGGCCGTTCCGCCGCGAGGCGGAGATGGCGGGCGACGTCCTCATCTACCGAGCATGGGACGGCGCGCCCGCGGTCCACCTGGGTGTTCCGGGAGCCTCCTTCGAGGCGGCGCCCGACTGGTGGCTGCGCTTCGAGCTCCAGGAGGAGATCGAGCGCGGCTTCGACGGCCATGAGGACCTGTTCACGCCCGGTGTCCTGCGCGTCGAGCTCGAGCCCGGGCAGCGCCTCGGCGTCGTCGTCTCCGCCGCGCCGGCCACCGGGCGGGACGCGTTCGCGCTCGCTTCGGCGGAGCGCTGGCGGCGCCAGGAGCTGCTGCGACGAGTGCCGTCGGCGCCGGCGCCGATGCGCCCGCTCGCCGCCGAGCCCGTCCGCCGCGGCCAGCCCCGGTCCGTGCCCCGGCGAGGCGGAGGGGCGGCGACTCGCTCCGCCCGGGAGGTTGGAGCCCCCGCGCCGCCCTCCCACGCGCTGGTGCGCGCCCTCGTCCTCGCCGCGGACCAGTTCCTGGTGCGCCGCGGCGAGCGCGGCACGACGGTGATCGCGGGCTATCCCTGGTTCACCGACTGGGGGCGCGACACCATGATCGCGCTGCCCGGGCTGTGCCTGGTGACCGGACGCCCCGAGGAGGCGAAGGGCATCCTGCGCGCCTTCGCCGCCGCCGTCGACTCTGGGATGGTGCCCAACCGTTTTCCGGATGGGGCGGAGACGCCCGAGTACAACACGGTCGACGCGACACTCTGGTTCTTCGTCGCGACCTGGCGCTACCTCGAGGCGACCGGCGACCAGGCGTTCGTCGAGCGCGAGCTCCTGCCCGTCCTCGACGACATCCTCGACTGGCACCGGCGCGGCACCCGCCATGGCATCCACCAGGACGAGGACGGCCTGCTCTACTCCGGCGAGCCGGGGGTGCAGCTCACCTGGATGGACGCCCGGATCGGCGACTGGGTGGTGACGCCTCGCCGCGGCAAGCCGGTCGAGATCCAGGCGCTCTGGTACAACGCGCTCCGGATCCTGGCCGAGCTGCGGGCGCGCGCGGGCCGGGAGCGTGAGGCGGCGACGCTCGAGGCCGCCGCCGAACGGGCGCGCACCCGCTTCGTCGAGCTGTTCTGGAACGCCGAGGCGGGCTGCCTGCGCGATTGCGTCGATCAGCGCGGCGGGGCGCCGCCGCTCGAGATCGACGATCGCATTCGCCCGAACCAGGTGCTCGCGCTCTCGCTGCCCTTCGAGCCGCTCGACCGCGAGCGCGCGGCGGCGGTGCTGGCGGTGATCGAGGCGAGGCTCGTCACGCCCTACGGCCTGCGCTCGCTGGACCCCGCCCATTCCGACTATCGGCCCCGCTACGAAGGCGGCCCGGTGGCCCGCGACAGCGTCTATCACCAGGGCGCGGTGTGGTCCTGGCTGCTCGGGCCCTACCTCACGGCCCTGGTGAGGCTGCGCGGCGACGACGGCCGTGTCGAGGCGCGTCGCCTGCTCGTCCGCGCGGCCGAGCACCTCGCGGAGGGCTGCGTCGGCTCGGTCTCGGAGATCTTCGACG
>DATKDQ010000074.1:0-5775 GCA_035544635.1 Thermoanaerobaculia bacterium | reverse complement strand
CGTACATCCGTTCCGCCGCATCGAACGTGAGCGCGACCGGGTCGAGCACGGCGGGCTCGGCCGCCCACAGCTCGATCTCGAGAGCGGGATGGAGCTCGTAGGAGCCGGGCTGGGGAAGCGTGGCCTCCCGAGCGCAGCCGGAAGCCACCAGCGCCGCGAGCGCGAGCCGCCCGGGCGCACGCCTCGGCGCGGGCGCCGGCGGCGTCGCGAGTAGAGCGACGCCCGCCGGCGCCGATCGACGGGGGACCAGCGACGCAGCAGAGAGCGGAGACAAGCTCCGCCCCTACTCGGCCGGCGAGGTCAGTGCCGGCTCTTCCCTCGGCTTGATCAGGAAGTGGCCGTGCGCTGCGGCGATCGGACGAGCCGGGTCCTCCTGCCACGCCTCGACCCGCACGTTGGCCACCCGCCGGCCGTGCTTGGTGATGGTGGCGCGCGCGTAGGTGTCGCGCGGGCGCCCCGAGCGCAGGTACTCGAACGTGATGTCGATGGTCTTCGGCAGGTACTCGCTCTCGCTCTTCCACACCAGAGTCACGAGCGAAGTGGTCTCGAGGAAAGCGGCGACCACTCCGCCGTGGAGCGCCGGCAGCCGCACGTTGCCGATCAGGTCCTCGCTGAAGCGCAGCACCAAGACCGGCGCGTCGGTCTCCTCGGCCACCCCGATGCCGAGCAAGCGGGCGTAGGGGATCCCGTCGAGCAACGCCTGCAGGCTCTCGACCTCGCCGAAGTGCGAGAGCAGGTCGAACTGCTCGCTCATCGCTTCACCGGCTCACGATCGGGCGTGGACAGCATGAAGGTGGCAACGGTGGTCGCGATCGGATCGGCGGGATCGTCGTGGTACGCGACGCCGCGCACGAACGCCACGTTGCGCGTGACCCGGTAGCACTCGGCGCGCGCGATCACGTCCCGGCCCGGCGTCGCCGGCCTCATGTAGTCGATGCGCAGGTCGAGGGTGGCGATCGGCCGCCACTGCCCGGCGCCCAGGGCGCTCGCCACCGCGGCGCCGGAGGCGCTGTCGAGCACCGAGGTGATCACGCCACCGTGGAGCACGCCGGTCGCGGGGTTGCCGACCAGCTTCGGGTCGTAGGGCACGGACATGAGCGCGGTGCCGCCCCCGGCCTCGATCATGCGCATGCCGATGGCGCGGCTGTGCGGGATGTGCCGGTGATCGGGCCGCCAGCCTTCACGCCTCCCCGGGTCGCTCATGATCGGCGGGATGCTAGCAGGGAGCTCGCCGGGCGCTCCGCCGCGCGGCGTAGACTCCTCTGGTGCGCGTCGTCTCCCTCGCCTGCTCCAACACCGAGATCGTGTGCGCCCTCGGCTGTGCCGATCTGCTGGTGGGCGTCGACGACCATTCCGACCATCCGGCGGACGTGGTCGGCCGGCTGCCGCGGCTGGGGCCCGACCTCGAGCCCAACCTCGATCGCGTCGCGGCGCTCCAGCCGGACCTGGTGCTGGCCTCGCTCACCGTGCCCGGGCACGAGCGCGTGATCGAGCGGCTCCGAGCCGCCCGGCTCGAGTACCTGGCGCCCGAGCCCGAGTCGCTCGAGGACGTCTTTCGCGACATCGAAGCCATCGGGCGGCGCCTGGGAGTCGAGGACCGGGCGAACAGACTGGTCTCCGATCTGCGGCGCGAGCTCGACCCGCCGCCCGGTGCCGAGGCGCACGCTCCCCGCTCGGCGCCGGCCGTCGATCCCACGCGGTCCACCTCGATGGCGCCGGCGACGACTGCGGCGGCGCGCCCCTCGATCCTGGTCCAGTGGTGGCCGAAGCCGGTGATCGCCCCGGGCCGGCGCAGCTGGGTCCACGATCTGATCGAGCGCGCAGGCGGCTCGAGCCCGCTCGGCGGCGAGGACACGAAGAGCCGCCCGCTCACCGACCGCGAGGTGCTCGACCTGGCGCCCGACGCCTTCGTCCTCTCCTGGTGCGGCGTCCCGTTCGCGAAGTACCGGCCCGACGTGATCTATGGCAACGCGACCTGGCGCGATCTCGAAGCTCTCGCGCGCCGGCAGGTGCACTGCATCCCCGAGGCGTTTCTGGGCCGTCCGTCGCCGCGGCTCGTCGACGGTTTCCGGGCGCTGCGCCGCGTGGTCGAGTCGGCCGCGCGCCCGGTGGCAGACTGAGCCGAAGATCGAGCCCTCTGCTCCGACGCCGGATTCGGGCGGGGAACGTCGCTCGGACCGCCGCGACGAGGGTCGCGGGCCACTAGAATCCGCGCGTGCCGGAGCAAGCCGCCCCCACCGTCGTCGCGAGGCGGCGCGTCTTCTTCGGCTGGTGGGTGGTCACCGCCATCTTCGTCATGCTCGCGGTGTCGTCGGGGCTCGGCTTCTACAACCTGTCGGTGGTCCTCGAGGCGTTGACATCGGAGCGCGGGTTCTCGGTGGCGGCAGTCTCGTCTACCACCGCCTTCTGCTTCGTCGTCAGCGGCATCGCCGGCCTCGGCATCGCGCGGCTCCTCGACCGCTGGGATCCGCGCCTCGTGGTCGGCATCAGCTCCGTGATCGCCGCTCTGGCACTCCTCTTCCTCGGCCGGGTCGCGACCCTGACCGAGCTCTACCTGGCCTACCTCGTCTTCGGCATCGGCTTCGCCGGAACCTCGCTTCTTCCTGGAACCACCATCGTCACGCGCTGGTTCTCGCGGCGCCGCGGGCTCGCTCTCGCGCTGGCGATGACCGGGCTGTCGGCGGGCGGCGCGGTGATCACGCCGCTATCGGCCCGCCTGATCGCGAGCCGCGGCCTCGCAGGCGCCTCGCCCTGGCTCGCGGGCGCCTACATCCTCGGCATCCTGCCGATCGCCGCCCTGCTGCTGCGCCCGCGGCCCGAGTCGATGGGGCTTCACCCCGACGGCGACCTGCTACCGCCGCCCCCGGCCCCGCCGGCCGCGCACCCCGACGTCTCCTCGGCGATTCGTTCACGCTTCTTCCTCCTGGTCACGGCCGCTTACACCTTCGCCATGGTGGCGCAGGTCGGCGGCATCACCCACCTGTTCAAGCTGGTCGGCGATCGAGCGGGCGCCGCCGTCGCGGCGACCGCGGTGTCGATGGTGGCGGGAGGATCGATCTGTGGGCGTCTCGCCGGGGGCTGGATCATGTCGCGCGTCCGGCTGCGGCCTTTCTCGGTGGTCATGCTCCTGGTCCAGGGCTTCACGCTGGGAGCGCTCGCGATCGCGTCCTCCGCGCCGTCTCTGCTCGTTTCCTCGGTGGCGTTCGGCCTCACCCTGGGCAACGTCCTCCTGCTCCAATCGCTGCTCATGGCCGAGGCGTTCGGCACGCTGCTCTACGCCCGCGTGTACTCGATCGGCAGCCTGCTTGCCACCGCCGGCGTCGCCGGCGGCCCGGTCCTGTTGGGGCTGCTGCACGATGTCGCCGACTACCGCCTGGCGTTCCTCGGCGCGCTGGCGGCGTCGTGGATCGCCGCGCTCCTGATGTGGATCGCCGGCCGCGACGGTTGACGCGCCGGTTCCGTCCCACACCGGCGACGCCGGACTCGGTCTCAGGAGCGCACCCACGTGGCCGGCGCGCGAGACGCGCCGTCCTCGGCGCCGAGGGCATGTAGCCTGCGGAACGTGCTATACAGCACGTTCCGCAGGCACCGGAGGCCACGCGCATGCTCCCGATTCACGAGTACTCGAGCTTCGACGCCCTCGGGCTCGCCGAGCTGATCCGCAGCGGCGACGCCAGCGCCGAGGAGGTGCTCGAGGCGGCGCTCACGCGCAGCGGTGAGGTCAACGGGCGCATCAACGCCATCGTGGTGCCGATGCTCGAAGAGGCGCGGGCGAGCGTGCGCGGCGGGCTTCCGCGCGGACCGTTCACCGGCGTGCCCTTCCTGCTCAAGGACCTCGGGGCGTACTACGCCGGCACCCGCACCACCAGCGGCTGCCGCTTCAACTCCGACTACGTCGCCGATCACGACAGCGATCTCGTGCGTCGCTACAAGGCGGCGGGCCTGGTCATCTTCGGCAAAGCCGCCTCCCCCGAGTTCGGCCTCACCACCTCCACCGAATCGGCGCTCTTCGGCGTGACTCGCAACCCGTGGAACCTCGAGCGCTCCGCGGGTGGTTCGTCGGGCGGCTCGGCGGCCGCGGTCGCCGCCGGGATCGTGCCGGCCGCCCACGCCACCGACGGCGGCGGCTCGATCCGCATCCCGGCGTCGTGCTGCGGACTGTTCGGGCTCAAGCCGACGCGCGCGCGGGTCTCACTCGGCCCCGATCTCGGCGAAGGATGGAGCGGCCTGTCGGCGGCGCACGTGGTCAGCCGCAGCGTGCGCGACAGCGCCGCGCTGCTCGACGCGACCGCGGGGCCGGGGGTGGGAGATCCCTACTGGGCGCCGCCGTCCGAGCGCTCGTTCCTGGAGGAGGTGGGGCGGCCTCCCGGCCGGCTACGCGTCGCGTACACCCGACATGCCTTCAACGGCGCACCGGTCGACCCCCAGTGCGACGCCGCCGTGGAGGACGCCGCCCGGCTGTGCCGGGAGCTCGGCCACGCGGTCACGGAGGCGGCGCCCGCCGTCGACTACGCGACCCTCGGCCAGGCGACGCGCACCATCGTCGGCGCGAACATCCTGGCCAACCTCAGGGAGCGCGCCACCGCGCTCGGCCGCGAGCACACCGCGGACGACGTCGAGCCGCTCACGCTGGCTACGGCCGAGGACGGCAAGACCTTCGACGCCGCCCGCTATGCCGCGGCGATTCGCACCGTGCACCAGGTGGGGCGCCAGGTCGCCGCGTTCTTCGCCGACCGCGACCTGCTGCTGTCCCCGACCATGGCGACGCCGCCCAAGCCGCTCGGCCTGCTCTCGCTGTCGAACCCGGACCCGCAGGAGTACCTGGGCCACCTGCTGCAGACCATCGGCTTCACGCAGCTCATGAACGTCGCGGGGGTGCCGGCGATGTCGGTGCCGCTCTACTGGAGCGCCGAGGGGCTGCCGATCGGCATCCAGTTCGCGGCGCCGTTCGGTGAAGAGGCGCGGCTCTTCCGGCTCGCCGCGCAGCTCGAGGCGGCGCGCCCGTGGGCCGACCGGCGCCCGGACTTGTAAGCGGAGGAAGGTGCTAACAGCACCTTCCGGAGCCGCGCCGTCCTCGGCGCCGAAGACATGTAGCGGAGGAAGGTGCTAAACAGCACCTTCCGGAGCTACGACCCGACGTCGATCTCGCGGCTGATGAACGAGCCCGACTGCGCGGCCTCGTCCCAGAGCCCGATCGCCACCTGCTGAGGTCCCGGCGGCAGCCGCAGGTTGACGCGCGCGCCGAAGTGCTGGCCGCGCGCGGTCTCCAGCTCCGCGTCCGGTATCTGGAGCGGCAGATCCATGAACTGCGGCCGCGACAGCTCGCCGCGCGAATTCAGGACCACCACCGCCACCTTCCCCACCGCGCGGTGGACGCCCTCCCCGGCCTCGAGCTCGAGGACGCGGATCGGGAACTGCACGATGAGCGAGACGTCCCAGTTGCCGTCCTCCGCGCGGTTCTCCTTGTCGAGGTGGATCTCGAGCTGGTGCGGGTTGTCCACCCAGCCCAGGGTGAGCGCCCCGACTGCGCGATCGGCCAGCCGCCCCAGCCCGGTCTTGGTGACGTAGCTCGACCGGTGCCGCAGCTTGACGCCCCCCTTGGCCTTGACCTGGATGCCGTGGATCGCGCCCTCCGTCCGGTCGCGCGGCGCGAAGCCGAGCGAGTAGTAGCCCGCCGAGCCGCTCAGCGACTGACCCACGAAGCCCGCGACGTCCGTGCCCGTGAGCAGGGCGTCGCCGCCGGTCGAGCCGGCCAGCATGAGGAGTCCTTCCTGG
>DATKDQ010000073.1:0-5861 GCA_035544635.1 Thermoanaerobaculia bacterium | reverse complement strand
GGCGCGCGGCGCGGCGCGGCGGCGTGGCTGGCGGCGCCGGCCCCCTCCGGCGCGCTCGAGTTCGTGTCGGGCGCGGCCAGCCTCGCGGTCGCCGGGCTCTCGGAGAACCCGGTCGAGATGTTCGACGACCTGCTGGCGATGGCGCAGACCGCCGGCGGAGAGGGCGCGATCGAGGAGCTGGCGAAGCTCGAGAGCGGGCTCGGCTTCTCGCTGCGCGACGATCTGGCGGCCGCGCTCGGCGGCGACGCGGCGTTCGCGCTCGACGGACCGCTCCTGCCCACGCCGTCGTGGAAGCTGGTGGTCGAGGTGACGAACCCGTCGCACCTCGAGTACGTGCTCGGGCGCGCGGTCGAGGCGATCAACCGCGAGGCCGCCGAGGCGGGTCGCGGCGGGCTGCGCTACGGCGAGGAGGAGGCCGGTGGCCGGCGGTTCCTGACGATCGCGACCGCCGAGGGGGCCACGATGGTGGTGATGACCTTCGTCGACGGCTACCTGGTGGCGGGACCGTCGCGGGCGCTCGTGCTCGAGGCGATCGCGCACCGCGCCGCGGGCAGCCACCTCGCCGCCTCGAGCGCGTTCCGCGAGCGGCTGCCGAGCGACGCCGAGACCGACTTCTCCGCGCTGGTGTGGCAGAACCTCGGCGGCGCCGCCGGTCCGCTCGCGGACTTCCTCGGCGGCGCCATGCCGGAGGGCGAGCGCGCAGAGCTCGAGGCGCTGGCGCAGGAGATGGGACCGATGCTGGTGCTCGCCTACGGCGACGCCGACCGCATTCGCCTGGTCGCGCGCGGCGCCGCGGGGCCGCTCGGCGTGTCGTTCGGGAAGCTGTTAGCGCTCGCCGGGGCCATCCTCGAGCGGGCGCCGGCGGAGGAGGGCGAAGATGACGAGGTATCGCCTCTGGCCGAGAACGCAGTCGGGCTGGAGATCGCGGCCGCGAGCACGACCTCGCGAAACTCGCGTGCGCGATACGGCGTAAAGTCCTCCGAATGACCTCGCCACCGCCGCTCCTCGAGCTCGACGGGCTCGAGGTCCGCCTGGGCGGCCGGACGGTGCTGGCGGGGCTCCACGGCAGGCTGTCCGGGCGCGTCGTGGGCCTCCTCGGCCCGAACGGCGCCGGCAAGACGACGCTCCTCGCCACCCTCCTCGGCTTCCATCGCCCGCACGCGGGCACGGCGCGCATCCTCGGCCGCGACATCACGAGCGACCGCATCGCGCTCAGGAGCCGCCTCGGCTACATGCCGGAGAGCGACGCCTACATCGCTCACCTCACGGCGGTGCGCTTCGTGCGGATGATGGCCGAGCTCGCGGGCCTGCCGCCCAAGGCGGCGCTCGAGCGCACCCACGAGACGCTCTTCTACGTCGGTCTGGGCGAGGCACGCTACCGCAAGCTCGAGACCTACTCGCTGGGCATGAAGCAGCTCGCGAAGCTGGCGCAGGCGATCGCGCACGGTCCCGAGGTGCTGCTCCTCGACGAGCCGACCAACGGCCTCGACCCGGGAGCGCGCCAGCGCATGCTGCGCCTCATCCGCGAGATCGCCGACTCCGGGGTGCGCATCGTGCTCTCGTCGCATCTCCTGCGCGACGTCGAGGCGGTGTGCGACGAGGTCATCGTGCTGCGCGAAGGGCAGGTGGCGACCATCGCCGACCTCGCCGCCGAGCGCAGCGAGAACAAGCGCTTCCTCGAGCTCGAGACTCGCGGCGGCAACGGCGAGCTCGCGGCGGCGCTCGTGGTGCTGGGCTGCGAGGTGGCCGAGCTCCCGAACCGGCGGTTGAAGATCGTGCTGCCGGAGGGCGTGGCGGCGCGCGAGCTCTGGCGCGTCGCCGGCGAGCAGGGCGTGCAGCTCCGGCGTCTCACCAGCTCGCGCAACTCGCTCGAGCACCTCTTCCTCAGGGCCATGGAGGAGACGCGTGCCGGTCCATGACCGCCGCTACCGCGGCTTCACCGGCGAGCGCCGCTCGCCGCGCGGCCTGTTCTGGACGCTGGCGCGCTACGGCCTGGCCGAGGTCTTCTCGAAGCGGCTGCTCCTGGTGCTCTTCGTCATCGCCTGTCTGCCGGTGGTGATCTACGCCACCCTGATCTACCTGGCGAACAACCTCGACGTCCTCGCTCTCCTCGGTATCCAGAACGCCGACATGAACAAGCTCGCGACGAACCTGTCGGGGACGCTCTTCTTCTGGTTCGTGGTCGGCCAGGCCAACCTCGCCTTCCTGTTCGCCTCGTTCGCCGGCCCCTCGCTGGTCGCGCCCGACCTGACGCACGGCGCGATGCCGCTCTATCTCTCGCGCCCGCTGACCCGCTGCGACTACATCCTGGGGAAGCTCGCCATCCTCGGCACGCTCCTGTCGGCGATCACCTGGGTGCCGGGCCTCCTCCTCGTCGGGCTCCAGAGCGCGCTCGCCGGCGGCGGCTGGCTCGTGGAGCACGCCCGCATCCCGATCGGCATCCTGCTCGGGTCGCTGGCCTGGATCGTCCTCCTCTCGCTCTCGGCGCTCGCCATCTCGGCCTGGATCCGCTGGCGCCCGCTCGCCACCGGCGCGCTCTTCGTGATCTTCGTCTTGGGCGGCGCGTTCGGCACGGCGATCAACCAGACCCTCGACACGCGCTGGGGCCAGCTCCTGATGCTCACCGAGCAGATGCGGACGATCTGGTTCGACCTGTTCGGCGTTGGCCGCATCTTCGGCCAGATGAACGACAAGGGAGATCTGCCGGTCGCCGCCTGCTGGATCGCGATCGCCGCCTTCTCCGCCCTCGCCGCGCTGCTCCTCCACCGCAGGATCCGCGCGCACGAGGTGGTGTCGTGAGCCGCGCCGTCCTCGGCGCCGACAGCAAGCGAGCGGAGGGCGTGGTAAACACCACGCCCGTAGCGAGCGCCGTCCTCGGCGCCGACAGCAAGCGAGCGGAGGGCGTGGTACCCACCACGCCCGTAGCGAGCATCGTCTTCCGCGACGTGTCGAAGTTCTACGGCGAGGTGCTGGGGGTCAACCGCATCGACCTCACGATCGGCCCCGGGATCACCGCGCTGGTGGGCCCCAACGGCTCGGGGAAGTCGACGCTCATGAACCTCGCCGCCGGCCTCCTGCGGCCCACCGAAGGCGCGATCGAAGTGCTCGGGCTCACGCCGGACCAGCCGGACCAGCTCTTCCGCCGGATCGGCTACTGCACGCAGTACGAGAGCTTCCCGCGCGGCATGACCGGCTGGGACTTCGTGCACCTCTACCTGCGGCTGCACGGCATGCCGCGGGGCGACGCCGAGCGCCTGGCGCGGCGTGCCATCGAGCGCGTCGGCATGGTCGAGGCCGCGACGCGCCGCGTCGGCGCCTACTCGAAAGGGATGAAGCAGCGCATCAAGCTGGCGCAGGCGATCGCCCACGATCCGCAGGTGCTGGTGCTCGACGAGCCGCTCAACGGGCTCGATCCGCTGGCGCGCGCCGAGACGGTGGAGCTCTTCCGCGCGTTCGCGGCCGAGGGGCGGGTGCTCTTGGTTTCGAGCCACGTGCTGCACGAGGTCGACGAGCTGGCCGACCGGGTGGTGCTGGTGCACGGCGGCTACGTGGTCGCCGAGGGGGCGGTCGAAGGTGTGCGCGACGAGCTCGCCGCCGAGCGCCCGCTCCAGGTGTTCGTGCGCTGCGACCAACCGTCGCTCCTGGCGGCGCGCGTCTTCTCGGAGGATCACGTGGTCGAGGCGCGCCTCGACGGCGATCGCCGCGGGCTCCTGGTGCGCACCGAGAACGCCGAGCGCTTCTACCTGCTCCTCAACCGCGTCGCGGGCGAGGGCGTCGTCGACATCGAGGCGGTGCTGCCCGCCGACGACGACGTGCAGTCGGTCTACCAGTACCTGATCGGCGCGGTGGCGCCGGGGAGCAGCTGAGAGTTGATGTTCCGGCAGGAGCGACGCTAGATGAACGGGCAGGCGGCGGTGGCGCAATCGACCGGGATGCGGGTGTGGCGGCGGCAGCTCGGCGCCATGCTCTGGCTCGAGCTACGCAAGACCTTCCTGCGCTGGCGCGCGCTGCCGGTGGTGGCGGTCGCCTTGCTGCCGGCGCTCCTGCTCGGCATGCGCGTGGTCGCAGTCCGCCTGGCCGACGCGCGCGCCCTGCCGGCCGCCGAGATGGCGACCATGTACGCCGCGCTCTTCCAGCTCTTCTTCGTGCGCCTGGTCGTCTTCTTCGTCTGCTTCACCGTCTTCACCTATCTCGTGCGCGGCGAGATCGCGGAACGGAGCCTGCACTTCTACCTGATGGCGCCGCTGCGCCGCGACGTCTTCCTGCTCGGCAAGTTCGTCGCCGGCCTGGTGGCGGCGTCGAGCATCGTGCTCGCGAGCCTTGCGCTCCAGCTCCCGCTCGCCTTCGCCGTGGGTGGGGTGACGGAGGGCGGTGCGGCGTACCTCTTCGAAGGTCCGGGCGCGGGACACGCCGCGGCGTATGCGCTGGTGACAGTGCTCGCGGTCGCGGGCTACGGCGCCGTCTTCCTCGCCCTGGCGCTCCTGGTCAAGAACCCGATGATCCCGGCGGCCGCGATCCTGGGCTGGGAGTGGCTCAACTCGCTGCTGCCGCCCGTGCTCAAGAAGATCTCGGTGATCCACTACCTGCAGTCGCTCTGCCCGGTGCCGTTCGACGCCGGGCCGCTCGCGCTCCCCGCCGAGCCCACCCCGGCGCCGCTCGCCATCGGCGGCCTGCTGCTCATGGTCGGCGTGCTGCTGACCGTCGCGATCCACCGGGCGCGGCGCCTCGAGGTGCTCTACACCGGGGAGTAGGGGCGGAGCTCGCCTGCACCCGGACCGGGCGTCCGACCAACCGTTGCGCGCGGCGGTTCACCTGGCGCCGCTCTCTCTCGCGCTTGCCTCGCGCTCCGCCCAGGCATCGCGCTCGAGCACCCGGGCACCGCGCATGATGTTGCCGAACGAGTAGTTCCCCTCGTGGCAGGCGTACTCGTACAGCTTCTCGTCGGTCGCCGGCCAGACCAGCTCGCCGCTCCAGGGCGCGGTGAAGCGCGGGTCGTGGACAGTGAACTGGTAGAGCAGCGTGTCGGCGTCGATGCGGGTGAAGCGCTCGATGACGTGGAGGCCCTCGGAGACGTCGAGCGCTCCAGGGACGGTCTTGAAGTTGCGGGTGTCGACCACCAGGGTGTCCCCCTCCCAGTGGCCCACGGAGTCACCCAGCCACCTGCGCAGCTCCGGTGGGCCGTGCTCGGCGTCGAGACGGATGATGCGCGCGTCGTGGATCTGCTCGATCTCGATCACCACGTGGTCGTCGGTCTGGACGATCCGCTTGAGGTTGTTGTAGAGCGCGGGCATCGCCGGCGGGCCGGACCGACCCCGGCTCAAGAGGCAGCGCTCCTGCGTGGGGCGCAGCTCGGGATCGTCGTAGGGGCCGACCTCCAGGTCGATCCAGTACGCGGAGCCGTCGTTGGTGCGGTAAAAGGGGGCTGCGCGCTCCGCTCGCTGCCGGCCCCACTCGGACAGAGGCGGATGACGCCCGTCGGGAGGATCGACGATGATGGAAGTGCGCCACTGGCCGTCGATCTTGAAGGCGCTCTCCCCGCGATCGATCCAGAAGGTGTTGTAGCCGCCGACGTTTCCCGCCGCGAACGAGGAACCGTCGCCGCCCAGGGGTGGCGCCTCGCGGTCGGGGTCGCTGGGCTGATTACGCAGCGCCCGCATCCGCATCTCGCGCGTGCCGATCTCGGCCGCCTCCTCCTCGCTGAGCGTCAGCTTGTCGCCGTACTCGGGGGGCCGCTCCACCGGCGTCAGGGTCGCGATGTCGTAGGTGCCGCTCAAATCCGGCCGGCCGTCGGGTCGTCGCGGGATATCGCTCCCGGGCTCGCGAGAGACGCTCGCCGCCGGGACCGCGAGGATCGTCACGAC
>DATKDQ010000072.1:0-10502 GCA_035544635.1 Thermoanaerobaculia bacterium | reverse complement strand
ACGCGGTGGCGGCGCGACCGCGACGAGAAGACGTCGTGGAGCTCGCCCGCTATCGTCGAGCACGAGGGCCGCGCCCAGGTCGTCTTGAGCGGCGGCAACTTCGCGCGGGCCTACGACCTCGAGACCGGCGAGGAGGTGTGGCCTCTCCTCTGGGGCGGCGAGCTCTACATGCTCAAGGACGTGGTGTCCGGCAACACCTTCGTCTCGTCGTTCGAGGCCGCGACTGGGAAGCCCCACTACCAGGACGCCCGGCTGCCGCAGTCGTGGACGATCAAGGCCTCGCCGGTGGGCGCGGCGGGACGGATCTACCTCTCGAGCGAGGAGGGGGACGTCATCGTGCTCGCCCGCGGGCACGAGCTCGAGGTGCTCGCCGTCAACTCGATGGGGGAGCAGATCCTGGCGACGCCCGCGATCGCGGGGAGCGATCTCTTCCTGCGCACCCGCTCCCACCTCTGGCGGATCGCGGAGTAGAGATCCGCGCTGTGCCGGTGCGCCGGCCCGGCACAACCCGCGGGCCTGGCTGCCGCCGCTGGCGGCGAACCGTCCTGCCACCGCCCGAGGCAGGTACATCCCCGGCAGATGCGCCTGTCAGCGCGCGGGCTTCAGCGCGCGCGGGCGATGTACTCGTCGACGATCTCCGCGAGGATGGGCAGCGTCACGCCACCGTGCGCCAGCACGGCATCGTGGAAGTCGCGCACGTCGAAGCGTGAGCCGAGCGCCTCCTCGGCGCGCCGGCGCTGCTTCTTGATCTCGATCTCGCCCATCTTGTAGGCCAGCGCCTGGCCCGGCCACGAGATGTAGCGGTCGATCTCGGTCTCGACCTCCAGCAGCGGCAGCGACGTGCGCTGCGCCATGTACTCGATCGCCCGGTCGCGCGACCAGCCCAAGGCGTGCATTCCGGTGTCGACCACGAGGCGGCAGGCGCGCCACATCTCGAAGCCGAGGCGTCCGAAGTCGCTGTAGGGGTCCTCGTACATCCCCATCTCGAGCCCCAGCCACTCGGCGTAGAGCGCCCAACCCTCCCCGAACGCGTCGATGTAGTCGAAGCGGCGGAACGGCGGCAGGTGCTCGAGCTCGCTCGCGAGCGAGCCCTGGAGGTGATGGCCGGGGACCGCTTCGTGCAAGGTGAGCGCGGTGAGGTTGTAGAGCGGGCGGGTCTCGGGGCGATAGACGTTCACCCAGTAGATCCCGGGCTCGACACCGCCGTGCGGCGGCGGCACGTAGCGGGCGCTGGTGTACTTGGGCGCCATGTGAGCCGGGACCGGCTCGACGGTGTAGGGGTGGCGCGGCAGGGTGCGGAAGAGCCGCGGCAGCCCGCCGTCGGCCCGCTTCGCGATCCAGGCGGCGTGGCGGAGGAGATCGTCGGGCGAGGCGGCGTAGAAGCGCGGGTCGCCGCGCAGGCTCGCGATCAGCTCGGCGACGGTGCCCGCGAACCCGATCCGCTCGCCCGCGGCGGCCATCTCGCGCTCGATGCGCGCGACCTCCTCGAGGCCGATGCGATGGACCTCCGCGGGGGTCAGGTCGAGCGTCGTGTACCAGCGCACGCGCTGCGCGTAGTAGTCCTCGCCGCCGGGAAGGTCGGTCGCGGCGATCGACTCGCGCGTCGCGGGCAGGTAGTCCTCGACGAAGAAGCGATGGAGCTCGCGATAGGCCGGCGCCACCTGCTCGAGGATCACCGCCCGGGCGCCGGCCTGCAGCCGCTCGCGGTCCGGGGCGGGGAAGCGCTCCGGAAGGTCGGCGAACGGCGCCCAGAAGACGCTGTCCTCGGCGCGCTCGACTAGGTGGCTCGACATCGTGCCCTCGAATCCGGCGAGCACGACGCGCGGCTGGACCCGGCCCTGCTCGACGCCGAGCCGCAGGTTGGCGATCTGCTGCTCTACGAGCTGGGGCCAGGCGCGCAGCCGGGCCAGGTAGTTGTCGTGGTCTTCCACGGTCTCGAAGGGGACGCTGCGCGGGAGCTGCGTGAAGTCGATGTGGAAGCCCGACTCGGAGGTGAAGGGCATCTGCCAGGCGCCGTGCTCGAAGGAGGCGATGCGGTCGCGGAGCTGGCGCTCGAGGAGCGCCGCCGAGATGCGCTCGTCGGGCAGGAGGTCGGCGCGATCGATGGTCTCGAGCTCGGCGAGCAGGGCGCGGTCCGCCGTCGCTCGCCGCTCCCAGTCTGAGGCGCCGACCTGCGGCAGTCGATCGTTCGCGCGGTGTACACCGACACTGGTCGCGAACAGCGGATCCTGGTCCAGGCGATAGGACCACTCGCGGTCGAGCAGATCCTGGAGGCCGGAGCCGGACGTCGAGCGTCGGGATGCGTCCGGCATGCGCGAGCAGGCGATCAGGGCGACGAGAAGGAGAAAAGAGGCGGCGACGGCACGGGGTGCGATCACGCGTCGATCATAGTGCTCCCGGGCGAGCCCGCGGACTTCGTATCCATTCCCGGAGTTCGTATCCATTCCCGGAGCTAGGAGCGTGTCCGAGTAACTGCGCCCCATCCGTGCGGGGCGCGAAGCGCCAGCGCCGTCCGCGGCGCCAGACAGCAGCTAGCCGGAGGAACGTGCTATCCAGCACGTTCCGGAGGGGCGCGAAGCGCCAGCGCCGTCCGCGGCGCCAAAGGCATGCTAGCGGAGGGACTGGTAAACACCATTCCCGGAGCTAGCGCTCCACGGTCGGCGGAGGGCCGCCGGCCGGCGCGCGACGTGCGGGCACCGGGTCGCCATAGCGATACCCCCTGCGCGCCCTGACGTCGTGACTCTTGTCGGTGGTGCTCACCTCGACCTTCCGATACCCGGTGGTTCCCCGCGGGTACTCGGAGCGGTAGGCGAGCAGGTAGTAGCCCTGGGTGTCCTCCGCCGCTTGCCGCAGCGGCGTGGCGAAGCTGGTGAAGCTCTCGAAGTAGAGGCCGGCGGTGTCGTCGGCGATCGCGCTCAGCGACGAGGAGACCCCCCTCGCCGGGCCGGTCCGGCGGGAGCCGATGAGGTCGATCGCGTAGACCGCGACGTTGCCGTCGTTGAGGCTGCGCTCCATCTCCGGGTAGTAGCGCTGGTCGGGGGTCCACAGGCCGCCGAAGTCGTCGTCGCCGAAGCCGACCGAGAAGAGCAGCAGGTTCTTGCGCCCGACGATGCCCTCGGCAGCGCGACCCAGGAGCGCCAGCGTCTCCTCGAAGATGCCCGTCTCCCGGCGGAGATCGAGCCCGGCCGGGAGGTTCAGGAGCAGCGACGGCGAGTCCGCCGGGCGCAGCGGCTCCGCGGAGCGGCCGCCTCGCCGGTCGGGCTCCTTCTTGCCCGTCGCCGCGCGCGAGACCGCTTCGAGCAGCGCCTCCTGGTCGCGCGTGAAGTCGCTCATGACCTTGAGCCGCACGTCGTAGACCAGGACCGCGACCTGATCGTTGGGCAGCAGGTCGTTCTCGATCCAGCGCCGCGCCTGCTGTGCGGCGTCGAGGAGAGTGGGACGCAGGAAGGGAGCGTCGCGGGCGCGGTCGTGGAAGAACAGGATGAAGTAGCGGTCGGCGCGCTCGACGTCTCCTCCGTCTCCGCCGGCCGCGAGCTGCTCGGGGGTGCCGTAGAAGGTGGCGCTCGTCACCTCGACGCGGCGGCCCTCCTCCTCGACGACGAAGTCGCCGGCGTCGAGACCGGTGACCACGTTGTTCTTGCGGTCCTCGACCAGGACGTCGAGCAGGACCTCGATGACCTCGACGCGCTCGTCGAAGACCGGCAGGTCGCGGTCCTCCGCGGCCGGTGCCGGCGCGACGGCTCGGTCGGGCGCCTCCGTCGTCTCCGCGGCGGCCGAGGTGTCCCGCGCCGCCCGCGCAGCCGCGTCCTCGGCTGGTGCCGCATCCTCGGCTGGTGCCGCATCCTCGGCCAGTGTGGCGTCCTCGTCGGCCCGGTCGGCTTCCGCCGCCACCGGCTCGGCCGGACTTTCGGCCTCGGGCTCCTCCACCGGTCGCGGGTCGGGCTCCGGCTCGACCAGCGTGGCGCGCACCCGCTTCCCCCTCTTGTCCTTCTTCTTCTTCTCCTTCTCGCTTCGCTCCTCGTCGTCTGGATCCTGGAGCGTGGCGCCTCCGCCCTGCGCCGGCGTCGCGGCGGTGGGGGCTGGAGAGGCGCCGGCCGCCACGACCACCGAGCCGGCGTCGGACCCGAGGGATAGGGAGAGGAGGAGGGAGAGCAGTACCAGTGCTGTGGGCGAGGTATTGCGCATGATGAGTCTCCTGGAGTCGAGCGACGGCTTTCCTTCGCCCTTGTTCATCGATCCTTCGCCGCCCTCGATGCTAGCGGACGAAGTGCCCCGTCGCGCTCGAAGGCTCTGGTCGCAGGCATCGCCGCGCAGCGGCACCTCACCAGTGGCCGCGCAGGACGATCGGGCAGGCGACGAAGTGCCCCGGCTCGCCCTCCTCCAGCCGCGGCTCGTTCTCGGCGCAGTCGGGCTGGGCGAGCGGGCAGCGGGTGTGAAACGGGCAGCCCGCGGGCTTGGCGCGCGGGCTCGGCGGATCGCCCTCGAGCACGGTGCGCTCGGGACGCCGGCGATCGGGATCGGGAAGCGGCACCGCCGAGAGCAGAGCGCGGGTGTAGGGGTGGAGCGGGTTCTGGTAGACGGCGCGCGCCGGGCCCACTTCCGCCAGCTCGCCCAGGTACATGACCGCGATGCGATGGCTCGCGTGCTCGATCACCGACAGGTTGTGGGCGATGAAGAGGAACGCGAGGCCGAGCTCCTCCTGGAGGTCCTGCATCAGGTTCATGACCTGAGCCTGGATCGAGACGTCGAGCGCCGACACCGGCTCGTCGGCGATCACCAGGCGCGGGCCGGTGGCGAGAGCGCGCGCGATGCCGACACGCTGGCGCTGCCCCCCCGAGAACTCGTGCGGATACCGGAACGCCTGATCGGGCGAGAGACCGACCTTGTCGAGGAGCCACGACACCCGTTCCCGCCGCTCCGCCGCGCTCAGCTCCGAGTGATGGACCGTGAGCGGCTCGGCGACGATGTCGCCCACCGGCCAGCGCGGGTTCAGCGACGAGTAGGGATCCTGGTAGATCATCTGGATCTCGGCGCGGACCGGTCGCATCGCCTTGCGGTCGAGCGTGGCGAGGTCCACCGTCTCGCCCGACTCGCGACGGAACACGATCGAGCCCGAGGTGATCTCGACCAGACGGAGGATGCCCTTCGCGACCGTCGTCTTGCCGCAGCCCGACTCGCCGACCAGCCCCAGCGTCTCGCCTTCGTTCACGTCGAACGAGACGCCGTCGACCGCCTTGACCTCACCGCTGCGGCGCATCAGCACGCCACTGTGGATGGGGTAGTGGATGGCGAGGTCCCTGACCTCGAGCAGCGGGGGGCTCACCGCGGCGCCTCGGGGTGGCTGGCCGGGGCGGGGGTTGGCGCTCGCGGATCCTCACCGCCGGGCACCGCGACGTCGACCTCACCCTCGTCCCAGGGGAACGCGCGCGGCGGCCCCCAGCCGGCGGCCAGCCGCCGCTCGGTGACGTGGCAGCGACAGAAGCGCCCCGACTCGACCTCGACGAGCTGCGGATCGACCTCCTCGCACAGCGGGATGCGCGCGGGACAGCGGGTCACGAACTTGCAGCCGCTCGGCAGCTCGAGGATCGACGGCACCGAGCCGGGGATCGCGTCGAGCCGCTGGCGGCGCGGGCGGTCGGGGCGCGGCAGCGAGGCGAGCAGGCCCTGCGTGTAGGGGTGAAGCGGCCTCTGGAACAGCGGGCGCACCTCGGCGATCTCCTGGAGCTCGCCTCCGTACATGACGGCGACGCGATCGCAGGTCTCGGCCACCACCGCGAGATCGTGGGTGATCAGGAGCATCGAGGCGCCCGCTCCCCGCGCGGTCCCTGCGTCCTGCTCAGCGTCGGGCTCCAGGCGGCTCGCGCGCCGGGTCGAGCTCGCCGCGTCGCGACGCGCTCCGCGCGGCGAGGTTCCGCGGACCGCCCCGCGCGTGCCGGCCCGCTTGCGCAGCTCGAGCATCAGCTCGAGGATCTGCGCCTGGATCGTGACGTCGAGCGCCGTCGTGGGCTCGTCGGCGATGAGCAGGTCGGGCTCCATGGCGAGCGCCATCGCGATCATCACCCGCTGCCGCATGCCGCCCGAGATCTGGTGCGGGTAGCTACCCAGCTGCCGCCGGGCGTCCGCGATCCCCACCCGCTCGAGCATCTGCGCCGCGTGCTCCTCGGCGGTCTGCCGGTCGAGCGCGGGCCGGTGCACGAGGATCGCCTCGCGGACCTGGTAGCCGATGGTGAACACCGGATCGAGCGCGGTCATCGGTTCCTGGAAGATCATCGCGATGCGATCGCCGCGGATGCGTCGCATCTCCCGGATGGGCAGCGCCAGCAGGTCGCGGCCGCGGTAGCGGATCTGGCCGCCGGCGATCGTTCCGGGCGGGCTCGGGATGAGGCGCATCACCGAGAGCGCGGTCACCGATTTGCCGCAGCCCGACTCGCCGACCAGCCCGAACACCTCGTCGGCGTAGATCTCGAACGACACCCCGTCGACCGCCTTCGCGATCTCGCCCTCGACCTCGAAGTAGGTGCGCAGGTTCTCGACCTCGAGGACGGTCTCGCGCGCACCTGGCGGCGAGGGGGGCGTGCGGTGGGGGCGATGCTCGTTCATGCGGTGCGAGACAGCGTGCTTCTCCGCTACCGCAGCCGCGAGAACACCTTGGGGTCGAACGCCTCGCGCACCGCCTCGCCGATCATCACCACGGTGTAGAGCGTGGCGGCCAGCGCGACGGTCGGGATGATGGTGAGGTGGGGGTGGAAGCGGACGTTCTCGAGCCCCTGGCGCAGGAGCGCTCCCCAGCTCGGCGTCCCCGGCGGCAGGCCGAAGCCCAGATAGTCGAGCGCCACCAGCGCGCCGATGTAGGCGACGATTCCGAAGGGAGCGAACGTCACCAGCGGCACCAGGGCGTTGGGCAGGATGTGGCGGACGATGATCTTCCAGTCGGCGACGCCGGTGCCGATCGCCGCCTGCACGTAGTCCTTCGCCTTCTCGCGGTAGAACTCGCCGCGGATGTAGTAGGTGATGCCGAGCCAGCTCTGGAGCACGACCATGAGCACGACTAGGAGTAGGAAGCTCGGGGTCACCAGCGAGGCGATGATCATGATCGTGAACAGGAACGGGATCGAGCCCCAGATCTCGACGAAGCGCTGCGACAGGATGTCGATCCAGCCGCCGTAGTAGCCCTGGATGCCGCCGACCAGGGCGCCGATGAGGTAGCCGGTTGCCGCCACCAAGAGCGCGAACGTAAGCGAGATGCGGAAGCCGTAGAGCATGAGCGGCAGGACGTCGCGCCCGGCGGTGTCGGTGCCGAGCGGCAGGCCGTGCGCCAGGGAAGGTTTGTTGGGAGGGTTCTGGGGCAGGTCGAGACGCAGCTCGTCGGGTCCATGGGGGTAGAGCGGCATGACGATCCACGCCTCTCCCGCCCCGATCGCCTCCCGGGTGCGGAGCAGGACCTCGAGGTCCCGCTCGAAGCGCTCGGCCCGCTCGAGCGCGATGGCGTGGCGGCGCCGCACGAAGTCGTCGGGGCCCGCGTCGGCCGCCGCTGCCTGGTCCGCCGCGTCGGAGCGCTCGGCCGTGACCGCGGCCTCGAGCTCCCGGATCGCTTCCTCGAGCGTCTCCGGGTCGCGCGTCCAGCGCGCGAACAGCCGGTAGTCCACAGCGCCCTGGCCGGGCTGACCGAAGTCGCCTCGCCGCTGGAACGACGGAATGTCGACGAAGGGGAGCAGCGTGTCCACCCACTGCGTCACCGCGGGGAACGCGGTGCGGCCCTGGTAGTGGATCGCGAGCGCCTCGCCGTTGACCAGGAGCTCGAGAAAGAGCGAGGCCACGAACGCGGTGACCACGACCCGGAACGACCAGTAGCCGCGCCCGATGCGGCGGAAGCGCCGCAGCCGCTTTTCGGTGATCGGGCTCGGCCGCGCGCGCAGGCCGAGCGCGCGCGCCAGGAGCTTCGCCAGCCGGGGCACTCCGTGCCAGGTGAGGAGCCATACCGCGGCGAGGACGAGGACGAGCTCGAGCGCCGCAATCACCGGAACCTCACCCGCGGGTCGACCACGGCGAGCACGACGTCCGAGAGGATGTTGCCGGCGAGCTGGAGCAGCACGCCGAACACCAGGATGCCCATCAGCACCGGGTAGTCGCGGTCGAGGAGCGAGGAGAAGCCGAGGAGCCCCATGCCGGGGATGTTGCACGTCCGCTCGATCAGGAAGCTGCCGGCGAACAGGAGCCCGATCGCGCCGCCGATGCCGACCGCCAGCGGAATGATCGAGTTGCGCAGCGCGTGCACGAAGATCACCCGCCGCTCGGGAAGACCCTTGGCGAACGACGTGCGCACGTAGTCGGCGCCCAGGTTCTCGAGCAGCGAGTTCTTCATCAGGAGCGTCATGGTGGCGAAGCCGCTCATGACGTAGCCGACGATCGGGATCGCGGTGTGGCGGAGCTGGTCCTTGATGCACCACCAGATCTCGCCCTGCGCCCACATCTCATCCCAGCTCTCGGAGCGGAAGCCGCCCAGCGGAAAGATGTCCCAGGCCGGTCCGAGCAGCTCGGTGGCGAACAGCAGCAGGAGCACGAGCGCGGCGACGAACCCGGGGATCGAGTAGCCGACGAAGACGGCGAGCGAGGTCGCGGTGTCGAACGCCGAGCGGTGGCGCAGCGCCTTCTGCACGCCCAGCGGGATCGAGACCAGCCAGGTCGAAAAGAAGCCGATGAGGCCGAAGTAGATCGAGATCGGGAAGCGCGAGACGATGGTTTCGAGCACCGGGTCCGAGTACTGGTAGGAGTAGCCGAAGTCGCCCTGGAGGATGCCGGAGAAGCGGCCGCCGCGCGCGCTGTCGGGCCAGATCCCGAGCCAGATCGCGAACCCGACCGGGATCGACCGGTCGAGCTTGTAGTAGCGCTTGAGCTGATCGATCGCCTCTTGAGGGAGCTCGAGCGTGCCGGTGCCGAAGATCCTGCCGCCGCCGCCCACCTCCTGGGACATCGCCTGGAGCATCTGCAGGCGCGCCTGCTCGATCGGGCCGCCGGGCGTGACCCGCATGATGGTGTACACCAGGAACGTGATGCACAGGAACGTGACCGGCACCAGCAGGAGCCGGCGCACGAAGTAGCTGATCATCCTGTTCGGAAGGTCAAGCGGTGGGCTCGGCCTCGTCGCCGCGGGCCCACGGGCGTACGTCGATCGGGCCCTGGGGGAGCTTGCGGCCGGCGCTGCGTGCCTCTGCGAGCGCGGCCTCCTTCTCGGGATCCCACCACCACAGGAGGAGCATGTCGCTCTCGGGGACCTGTCCGATGCGCGTGAGATAGCTCTCGGGGTGGCCGAACTTGTCCCAGAACAGGATGCGTTGGTACTGGGCGTACCAGGCGAACGCATAGGGGTGCTCAGAGACGATGATCTGATCGATCTCCCTCACGATCCGCTTCTGCTCGGCGCGGTCGAGCGCGCGGTTATAGAGGCGGAGCAGCTCGTCCACCCGCTCGCTCTTGAACCCGGTGAGGTTGTTGTTCGCCGGCAGGTCGGCGAGATCGGAGCGCCAGCTCGTCTCCGGATTGGGGAAGAGCAGGGAGCCCCAGTTCTGGAAGTGGATCGTGAACTGGCGCTCGGAGATCTTCTTGATCAGCGTCGAGGCGTCGATCAGCTCGAGGTTGAACTTGATCCCCGCCGCCTCGTAGTCGTCGCGGATCACGAGAAATACCCGCTCCAGCGACGCCTCTCCGTACTGGAGCGTGACCTCGAGACGCTTCCCGTCTGCCCCGACCAGGTACCCGTCGCGGCCGCGCTCTCGGTAGCCGGCCTCGGCCAGCAGCGCCGCGGCGCGCGCCGGGTCGAACCGGATCATCGGGTTGACGTCGCCGGCGCCCCAGTCCCGGCCGGGCTCGGTCGAGTTGATCAACTCGTATTGGTTGAAAAAGAGCCTCTCGATCAGACGCTCGCGGTTGAAGACGTGCGCGAAGGCGAGGCGCACCCGGCGATCGTCGAATGGAGGGACGCGCTGGTTGAAGGCCATGCCGGAGAAGCCCTGCGGCGCCTGGTTCCAGATCTTGCGCATCTTGACCCAGCCGTTCCGGACCACCGCCTCCCGCGGCAGCTCCTCGACCCACCGCTGCGCCCGGCGGACGATGAACCAATCGAGGTCGCCCTTCTTGAAGCGCTCGTACTCGAGGTCCACGTCGCGGATGACGATGAAGCGCACTTTGCCGAAGTTGTAGGTGTTGCGTCCCCACTCCTCGTTCTCGGCCCACCAGTCGTGGCGCCGCGTCAGGATCAAGGACTCACCCTTCTTCAGGTCGCCCGCGGAGGCCAGCTCATAGGGACCGCTGCCGGTGAGAAAGTCCCAGTTGTACTCCCGCAGGTACCGCTCGCCGGGGATCGCGATCTGGTGCGCCGGAAGGATGTACATCCCTCCGAAGTAGAGGAAGAGACGCCAGTTCATCTCCTTGGTGCGCACCTTGACGGTGAGCCGATCGACGATCTCGGGCTCCTCGTACCCTTCCTCGAAGGTGATGACGTTCGA
>DATKDQ010000071.1:0-25044 GCA_035544635.1 Thermoanaerobaculia bacterium | reverse complement strand
GAGCTGACGGTATCTGCCCCTGAAGAAGAGCAGCGGCGCCGCGTCCTGGCGCAGGATCTCCCCACCCAGCGCCTCGCCCACGAACAGGTCGTGGTCGCCGCCCGGCAGCACGTCGGCGAGGCGGCACTCGAGATAGGCGATCGAGCCGTCGAGGATCGGCGTGCCGTGCGGTCCGGCACGGAAGGGGATGCCGCGGAGCTGGCCCTGCTCGGGATCGCCGCGCTGCGCGAACAGCGACGAGATCGCCTCCTGGTCCTGGCCCAGGAAGCTGACGCCGAACTTCCCAGCCTCGCAGAGCTGCCCGTGGCACCGCGTGCTCTTGTCGACGCACACGATCATCAGCAGCGGATCGAGCGAGACCGAGACCACCCCGTTCGCCGTCATGCCGTGGAGCCGGCCGCCGACGTCGGTGGTGATGACCGTGACGCCGGTCGCGAAGTTGCCCCAGATGTCGCGATAGCCTCTCGCGTCCAGACTCATCGCCTCACCTCGTCGCGGAGTGCCTTGGTGCGCCGATTGGCGCGAACGACGGCGCGCCTCAGCCTTCGCCCTGCTTGAGCTTCTCGAACGCGGCCGCGATCGCGTTGAGCCCGGTGTCGCGCTGCTGGCGCTTGAGATACGCCCGGTAGTCCGCGGTCGAGCCCTCGACTCGTGAGCTCTCGGAGCCGAGCGAGATGCGGCGCCGTTTGACGTCGAGCTGGAGGATCTGCACGTTCACTACCTGACCCGGGTGGTACATGTTCTCCTTGCGGCGCCCGGGTGGCGTCGACACCTCGGAGAAGGGAAGCAGGCCGGTGAGGCCGGGCTCGAGCTCGACGAAGAAACCGAACTTGGTCGCGTGCTCGACCTTCCCCCTCACCGCCTGCCCTTCCTGGTAGCGCTCCTGGACCCCGGTCCAGGGATCGCCGGTGGGCAGCTCGCGCAGCGTGAGCGAGAGACGGTGACGCGAGACGTCGATCTCGCGCACCCATCCCGAGATGGTCTGGCCGGGCGCGAGCGTAGGGTGCGTCATGTCGGCGTCGAGCGGTAGCTGCGAGGTGTGGACCAGTCCCTCGATCCCTTCCGCCACCTCGACGAACAGGCCGAAGTCGCTGTGGCGCACGACCTTGCCCTGAAAGGACGAACCCACCTGGTACACCTGGTCCAGGTTGTCCCAGGGGTCGGGCTCGAGCGCCCGCATAGAGAGCGAGATGCGGTCGCCGCCCCTCTCGACCTTGATCACCTTGACGTCGACCTCCTGGCCGTTGCGGAGCGCCTCCTTGGGATGCTCGATCCGCTTGCGGCTGATCTCCGAGAGGTGGACCAGGCCCTTGAGCCCGCCGTCGAGGTCGACGAAAGCGCCGAAGTCGACCAGCGACTCCACGCGGCCGCGCAGGACCGCGCCGACCGTGATCTTCTTGCGCGCCTCCTCGCGCCGCGCGCGCCGCTCCTGCTCGAGGATCTCCTTGCGCGACACCACTATTCGGCGCGTCTCCTCGTCGATGCTCGTTACCAGAAACCGGAAGGTCTGGTCGAGGTAGGTGGCGGGCTTGCGGGGGTTGCCGATCTCCACCAGCGAGCGGGGGCAGAACGCGGCGACGCCGTCGAGAGTGACGTGGAAGCCGCCCTTGTTCCAACCGATCACCTTGCCCTCGATCGGCTGCTGGTCCGCGAAGGCGGCCAGCACGCGCTCGGTCACCTGCTGGTGGCGGGTCGGAGTGACGCTGCCGCCTGCGGTGTCGGCCTGCGGCGCGCTGGTGCCGTCGCGCTCAACCGCCTGCGCTGTGGCCGCCGGAGCCCCCGGGCTCGCCCCGGCGCCGCCATCCGCCGCCTCACCGCCGGCCACCGTCTCGCTCGCGCTCTCCTCGGCGGACGGCGTCAGCGCGTCCCGTGGAGGCGAGTCCTGGCCAGGCTCCCCGCCGCTGCCGTCGCTGCTCGTCGTCCCCCCGGCGATTCGCTGCGCCGGCTCGGCTGCGTCCTCGGTGTTGGGGTTCCGGTCGCTGGCAAACTGAGTCATGAAGGCTGCACGTCGCTCCAGAGTGGCTGGCTGAAAGGCGGGGTGGCGAAACTGCGGCTCGCGGGTCGCTAGCCTACCATAACGACGATTCCGAATCCCGGCCTCGACCTCCGGTCCGAGTCGAACAATGCCCCCGGGGTCGGCTATTCTTGTCCCTGCTGCGTCGCAAGAGCCATGGACCCCGAGCCCTCGAAGCCGCCGACCCCCTTGGGTCAGCTCAGCCCGCGCCAGCGTCGGACCGTCGTCGCGGCGATCACCACGCTGTCCGTGGCCGTCATCGTCCTCGCGGCCGGCGCCGTGGTGCTCGGTATCAGCGTCTTCCTGCGGACGTTCTCGGCGGTGTTCCTGCCGCTCGTCGTTGCCGGCGTGATGGCGCTGGTGATCAAGCCGTACCAGGAGTGGTTCGTGCGCCGCGGGTTGCGCCCCGGCCTCGCGGTCGCTCTGGTCTTCCTCTCGGGATTTCTTCCCGCAGGCGTCGGGCTGTGGTTTTTCGGGCGGATGCTTGTCTCCCAGGTCCAGGGCCTGATCGAGACGCTTCCAGCCTGGATCGAGACCGCGCGCACCTGGATCGAGCGGCAGATCCCGGAGCTGGTGGCACTGGTCGAGCGCTTCGGCCTCGAGGATCGGCTGCGCTCGACCATCGAGCGCTCGCAGGACGCGATCGTCTCCGGGCTCCAGAGCATCGGCGGTGGAGCGCTCGGGGCCGGAGCCTGGTTCCTCGGCACGATCGGGCGGGCTCTGGCCTGGGCGGTGCTCCCGGTCTACTTGGTGTTCCTGCTCATGCTGCGCGTACCGCCGAACGTGGAAGAGAACGTGCTGCCGTTTCTCAAGCCCGAGACCCGCAAGGACGTCGTGTTCCTCGCGCGCGAGTTTCTCGCCATCATCGTGACGTTCTTCCGCGGGCAGCTCATCGTGGCGCTGCTCATGGGTGTGCTCTTCGCGGTGGGCTTCTCCATCGTCGGGCTGGCGTACGGCTTTCTGCTCGGTGTCCTGTTGGGTCTCTTGAACATCATCCCGTATCTCGGCAGCATGGTCGGCCTCGCGATCTGCCTGCCCCTGGCGTTCTTCCAGGAGGGCGGCGGTGCGGTCAAGCTGGCGCTCGTGCTCGCGGTGTTCACTCTGGTCCAGCTGGTCGAGAGCTACTACCTGACGCCGAAGATCATGGGGCAGCGCACCGGTCTCCATCCGGTGGTGGTCATCGCCTCCTTCTTCTTCTGGAGCGCGGCGCTCGACGGCATCCTCGGCATGGTCCTCGCCGTGCCGCTCACCGCGTTTCTGGTCGTCTTCTGGCGTCTGGCGCGGGAGAAGTACATCGAGGAGGTGGTCTAGCCGGGCGGGCTTGCCCGCCGGCGGACCGGTCGAGCGACGCGCCTTGATCGACGTCGACGAGATCCGCGACCACCTCGCCCGGCACGAGGCGCGCCGCATCGAGGAGAAGGGCGGCCCCTTCGCGGCGGTGGCGATGATCCTCGCCGGCGGCCCGCGCGATCCGGCCGTGCTCTTCATCGAGCGCGCCAGACGGCTCGGAGACCCGTGGTCCGGCCACATGGCGTTCCCCGGCGGGCGGGTCGAGCACGAGGATCCCGACGTGCGGCGGACGGCAGAGCGGGAGACCTTCGAGGAGGTCGGTATCGACCTGCGCCGGGGCGAGCTCCTGGGCCGGCTCGACGATCAGGCGGGCAGGCGGGCGGGCACGGACTGGGCGGGCCGCGGCATTGCCGGCTATGTCTACCATCTCACCCAGGCGCTCCCGGTCGAGCCCAGCCCCGAGGTCGAGGAGGCGCTCTGGGTGAGGACCTCGGCCCTGCTCGAGCCGAGCAACCGCGTCGACTATTCGGTGTCCTACGCCCCCGGGGTCTTCCCCGGCATCCTGGTCGGCAAGCCGGATCGGCACATCATCTGGGGGCTGACGTATCGGTTTCTCGAGTCGCTCCTCGCGATCCTCGGGCGCAGGATCGACTGAGCGACGACCACCCGTCTCGAGCCTCGACATCGTCAGCCCGAGCTGGAGTCCGGGCGAGGCAGACCGAACGCATCGGCCAGGAGCTGGTAGGACCGCAGGCGGGCGGAGAAGTCGTAGGTGATGGTGAGGACGACGATCTCGCCGACCTGGTACTCGCTGGCCATCGCGAGCAGGCGATCCCGTACCTCGCCCGGCGTGCCGCTGATCGAGCGCCGCTTCATCTTCTCGAGCAGCTCGAGCTCGCTCGGGCGATAAGGGTAGGCGAGGGCCTCCTCGGGCGGAGGGAACCCTTCCGCCTCGCCCTTCATGATCTTGATCCACCACAGGAACCGCGAGAGCGACAGCCGCTCGGCCTCCACCGCAGTGTCGGCGACGACCAGCGAGACACCGATCGACGCCCGCGGCTCCGCCAGCCAGCGCGACGGCCGGAACTGGCGCCGGTAGGCGCCGACGATCTCCTCGCCGCCGCGCCCCGTGATGAAGTGCGCGAAGGAGAAGGGCAGGCCGAAGTAGGCCGCGATCTGCGCGCTGTCTGCGCCCGATCCGAGGAGCCACAGCTCCGGCATCGAGTCGCCGGTCGGCATGGCGTGGACCGAGCGGAACGGGTGTCCCTCGGGGAGCAGGCCCTCGAGATAGCCCAGCAGGTCCAGGATCTGCGCCGGGTAGTGCTCGATCGAGAGCTGGCCGGGCCCGTGCGCCAGCGCGCGTGCAGTGAGCGGGTCGCTGCCGGGCGCGCGGCCGAGCCCGAGATCGATGCGCCCGGGATGGAGCGTCTCGAGCAAGCGGAAGGTCTCGGCCACCTTCAGCGGGCTGTAGTGCGGCAGCATGACGCCGCCGGTGCCGACGCGGATGCGCTCGGTGCGCTGCGCGACGCTCGCGACCAGGATCTCGGGGCTGGCGCAGGCGAGCGAGCTGGAGCTGTGGTGCTCCGCCAGCCAGTAGCGGTGGTAGCCGAGACGGTCGGCGGCACGCGCCAGCTCGAGCGTCTCGGCGATCGCCTGCGCCGCCGTGCCACCCTTGCGGATCGGGGCTTGGTCGAGAATCGAAAGGAGCATGCAAGGTGGGAGGAGGAGATGCCTGCCCTGTCACCGCTCCGCCGTGGTCATCTCAGCTCTCCATCGCGGCGATGATCGTCGCCGCCAGCTCGCTCGTGGTCGCTCGGCCGCCGAGGTCGGGGGTCAGCACGTCGGCCGCCTCGAGCACCCGTGCGACGGCGTCCGCGATGCGATCCGCGGCGGCGGTCTCGTCGAGGTAGCGCAGGAGCGCGATCGCGGGAGAGAGCAGCGGCAGCGGATTGGCGCGTCCGGTGCCTTCCAGATGCGGCGCCTCGCCGTGGACCGCCTCGTAGACGCGGTACCGTTCGCCGATGTTGATCGCGTGCGCGCCCGAGATCCCGCCCGCAAGCCCCGAGCCCAGGTTCGAGAGGATGTCGCCGTAGTGGTTGCCCATGAGCAGCACGTCGAACGGGTAGGGGTCGAGCACGAGCTGCATGCACGCGGCGTCGACGATCAGCTCGCGGTACCCGACGTCGGGGTTCTCGGCCGCCACCTGGCGCACGATGGCGAGGAACAGGCCGTCCGACATCTTCATGATGTTCGCCTTGTGCACGAACGTGAGATGCCGCCGGCCCTGTTCGCGCAGCGTGGCGTAGGCGAAGCGGGTGATGCGCTCGCAGGCCTCGCGGGTGACGACCTTCAGGCTCTCGACCACGCCGGGCACGATCTCGTGCTCGATCCCCTTGTAGATGTCCTCCGTCATCTCGCGGACGAGGAGGAGGTCGATCCCGGGGAAGCGGGTCCGGATGCCGGCGAGCGGGCGGATCGGGATCACCCCGGCGAAGAGCCCGAGCCGCCGGCGCAAGAGTACGTTCGGGTTCATCGGGCCCGGTGCGTCGTCGATCTCGGCGCCGACGTCGTCCGCCTGCGCTGCCGTGCTCTCCGGGGGCGGCGCGGTGAGACGGGTCTTGAGCCCGACGCCGCACCGCTCGACTCTGGCCACCGCCTGGGCGAGGTGGGCGTCCATCGATCCCACCGGGAGCGTGGGAACGTCGACGCGGTCCCATTCGATGCGCGCTCCGGCCGCCGCCACGACGTCGAGCACCGGCGGCACGATCTCGCTCGAAATGCCGCCGCCCACGATGAGCGCGACGCGCCTCACGTTGAACACCTCACGCGGGCTGCCTCGTGCGGTCGGACCGGAGGTGCGGCAGGCTGGCGGGGGCCGGCGCACCTTCGCGCTCGAGCCGGCGCAGGAGCGCCGTGGCCATCTCGGTGGTGGTCGCTCCACCCCCGAGATCGCGGGTGAGCGACTCGCCGCTCGCGAGCAGCTCCTCGACTCCGCGCCGCAGTCGATCGGCGGCGACCAGCTCGCCGATGTGTCGCAGCATGAGCTCCGCCGAGAGGATGAGCGCGATCGGGTTCGCCACGTCCTTGCCGGCGAGCTCGGGCGCGGTGCCGTGCACCGCCTCGAACACCGCGCAGCCGTCGCCCAGGTTCGCGCCGGGCACGACGCCCAGGCCCCCGACCAACCCGGCGCAGAGGTCGGAGAGCAGATCGCCATCGAGGTTGCCCGACACCAGCATGTCGTAGCGCGACGGGTCGAGCACTAGCTCCAGAAACACCCTGTCGATCGCGCCGTACTCGACCTCGAGATACGGGTAGTCGGCCGCGATGCGCCGCGCGCATTCCAGGAAGAGCCCGTCGGAGAGCCGCATCACCGACGCCTTGTGGAGGATGCACAGCCGCTTGCGCCCGTTGTGCCGCGCGTACTCGAACGCGAAGCGCATGATCCGCTCGGAGGCGCCGCGCGTGACGATCTTGAGGGCCTCGACCACGCCGTCGACGACCTCGTGCTCGCGGCCGCTGTAGAGGCCCTCGGTGTTCTCGCGTACCACGACCAGATCGACGCCGGCGTATCTGGCGCGGGTCGGCCCCGGTAGCGAGCGCACCGGCCGCAGGCAGGCGTAGAGCTCGAGGGCCTGGCGCAGCGAGACGTTGACGCTGCGCCAGCCGCCGGCGATCGGGGTCGAGAGCGGCCCCTTGATCGCGATCCGGTTGCGTCGGATCGACTCGAGCGTGGCGGGAGGAAGCGGCGCCAGCCCCTGCTCCGCAGCGGCGCCGCCCGCGGTCGCGGGTTCCCACTCGATGCGCCCCTCGGTCACCAGGTCGACCACGCGGACCATGGCGGCCGTGACCTCGGGGCCGATGCCGTCGCCCGGGATGAGCGTGACCTTGTAGCGCACGACTTCCCCGGGGCTAGGGCACACCCGGACGGCTCGCGCCCGGCACGCGCACCTCGATCAGCGCGGGCCCCGGCTCCGCCACGGCTCGCGTCATCGCGGCGTGGAGCCCGTCCGCGGTCTCGACGCGCGTCCAGGGCACGCCGAAGCCCTTCGCCACCGAGGCCCACTCGATCGGCGGCGCCGCGAGATCGGTGAGCGCTTGCCCCTGCGGCCCCGGCCTCTCGATGCCGGCGCGGTGGAGCTCGATCTGCAGAATGCGGTAGAGGTCGTTGACGAAGACGACGTTGACGACGTCGAGCCCCTCGCGTGCCTGGGTCCACAGCGACTGGACGGTGTACAGGCCGCTGCCGTCACCCTCGAGCACGATCACCTTGCGCCCGGGCGCGCCGAGCGCGGCTCCGGTGCCGCACGGCAGACCCCATCCGATCGCGCCACCGGTGAGCGCGAGGTAGGTGGACGGCGGGCAGCCGGCCGTGAGCGGAAGGTACGCGCCGCTCGAGGTGATCCCCTCGTCGACGACGACGGCGTTCTCGGGCTGCGCGGCGGCGATGGCCTGCGCCAGGCTCGAGGCGGTGATCGGGCCAGGAGCCGGCGGCTCCGGGCGCGGCGTGCCGTGCGCGGCGAACGTGGCGGGCGCGTCGAGAGAGGCCGCGAGGTCGTCGAGCGCCCGCTCGACGTCCTCTTCGGGCCGCGCGAGCACGGTCACACCGACGTCTTCGGGGACGAGCCGGCTGATCCCGGAGGGGTAGCCGAAGAACGCGACCGGATCGACAGCACCGGCGAGCACCACGGTGGAGAGCCCCGCGAAGAAGTCCCGCGCCTGCTCCGGGAAATAGGGCACGCGCTCGAGGATCGGCAGGTCCGGGCCGCGCTCGAGGCGGGTCGGGAAGGTCTCGAGCCCGAGCCGGCACCCGGTGGCCGCGCCGATGCGTCCGGCCGCCAGGAGGCCGCGCCGCCGCACACCGTACGCGCCGAGGAGGAGCAGGCTCCTGCCTTCGCCTCGGAGCGCGCGGCTCGCCGCCTCGATCGCATCCCCCGCGACCGGAGAAGGGTCCGGGACGCGAAGCCGCCTGAACCTGGGACTGCCCGCGTCGCCCCACTGACAGTCGGTGGGCACGGTGAGCGTGGCCAGCCGGCCGGGCTTGGTCCACGCCGTGGCGATCGCCCGGCGTAGATCCCGGCCCACCGTGGCAGCGGAGCGGCACTCCTTGTACCAGTCGGACACCGGGCGCGCGAGCGACTTGATGTCGGAGGCGAGCGGCGGATCGTAGCGCCGGTGCCACGTCGCGTGGTCGCCGACGAGGTTGACCAGCGGGCTGCGCCCACGTCTCGCGTTGTGCAGGTTCGCGATCGCGTTGCCATGACCGGGGCCGAGATGGAAGAGCGTCATCGCCGGCTTCTCGGCCATGCGTCCGTAGCCGTCCGCTGCGCCGCTCGCCACGCCCTCGAAGAGAACCAGCACGCCGCGCACACCGGGCTCGGAGTCGAGGGCGGCGACCAGCGGCATCTCGCTCGTACCCGGGTTCGAGAAGCACACTTCGATGCCCGCTTCACGTGCAGCGCGGACGAGGCTCTCGGCTCCGTTCATGGATCCTTCCTTTCTCGAGGGTGCTCACGTCGCCCGCGAGCGCTGCGAGGCCGGCCGCCGGCGGCTCGCGTGTGGGCTGCGCACTCGGCGACCCGGGGCGCGCAACAGGTGATCATCATAAAAAGGTACACTCAGTTGTCGGTTTCTGCATCCGCCAGCGACACGGCATGACACCCGGCACACGAATGTCCCTCTCGAATCGAGCCGCAGCAGGGCCTTTCGCGTGGGCGCGGATCGTGCTGGACTCCCCGGCAGGGGGGAGTGGCAGCCTCGAAGCGGCCGGCGGCCGTCGGCGCGCTCCTCCGAGGGAACGGATCACCAGCATGCGCGAAGCGACAGGGTGCTCGGCCGTCTCCGGTCGTGCTGCCGGGAGCGCGGCCCGTACCGCGCCGGCGGCTCGGCGTCGCGTCGCCGTCCGCCTGCTCGCCGGGACCGTCCTCCTGGCGTTTGGCTGCCCGCTCGCGGCGCAGTCCCTGCTCGAGCGGGTGCGTACCGAGGCCACCTACACCTACTATCACGGCATCACCGAAGATATCGCGCGTGAGCGCGTCGGCGTCGAAGGTGTACCCGCGCTGCTCGAGCTGCTCGCGGATCCGACTTTCCCGCGCCGTGACAACGTGGTGGCCTTCCTGACCTATCTGGGCGCAGCCGAGAGCACCACCGCGTTGCTGGACCTGCTGTCCCTGCCGCCGGCTCCTCCGAGTGTGCCGGAGGAGGACCGTGCCCTGCTCCTGGCGCCTCAGGCCCTGGGGCACATCGCCAGCCGGGGGGAGCCGCGGGCCGTGGAGGCTCTGCTGGAGATGACGGCCGATGGCTCGGGCGGGGGGGTGCTGGCCGCCGCGGCGGCGGGCGCGGCGCGCCCGGCCGCCATGCGCGACGATCTGCTCGCCATGGCGCTGCGCGGGCTGGCCTTCACGCGGGATCCGCGGGCCACCGCGCGCCTGCGTTCGATTCAGGCCGGCACCGTGCGGCCCGCCGCCAACGGCCGCGACCTGCGCCCCGCGGCGGCCGACGCGCTGGAGCTGTTGGAGACGCTCGAGCGTCGATCGGCACCGGTGGTGGGCCGGCCGGGCCCTCGCGCCGACGGCCCCGACCCGCCGGGCGCGGCGGCAGCCGGCGCCGACGCTCCCGCCGAGGACACCGACACCCCCTTTCTGGTCGCAGCCGCGTTCGACGCCAACCACTCGAGCGTCAAGCGGGCGCCCCTGACCTACGCCAACCATCCCGACGTGACGGCTCCGATGGGCAACGACCGGCTCGACAGCATGCTGGCCAGAGCGTCCCTCCACCTGGGCAAGGCGGACTTCAGTACCGACGTCGCCTGCTGCGCCGGGATCGGACGTCTGGGCAACAACAAGACCTTCGGCGTCAGTGGAGACGGCCTCGACGTCATCGACACCGACAGCGAGATGCGCGCGGTGCTCAACGACACCACCGCTCGGGTGAAGGTGGTGCGCCTGATCAACTTCTGTGGCTTGGCGGGCACCAACATCGTCGGCTGCGCGTGGGTCGGCGGGAACGGCATGGCCGTCGTCCGATTCGGCGACGTCACCAGCGAGGGCATGCTGTGGACTCACGAGTACGGCCACAACGCGGGGCTTTCGCACAACGGGGACAGCCGGTACGTCATGTACGGCTGTCTGTGCGGCGACAACTTCGGCCTCACTCAGGTCGAGTGCGACAAGTTCCACACCCCCAGCTCCCGGACCAACATCGTGATGGACGATCTGGGGGCGTGTACCGACCTCGATGGCGACGAGGTGCAGGATCAGATCGACAACTGCCCGGACACGCCCAACAACGACCAGACTGACAGCGATGGTGACGGCCAGGGAGATGCGTGCGAGGAGGATGCTGCTCTTCACACGCCGACGCCGACGCCGACGCCGACGCCGACGCCGACCCGCACGCCCACTCGCACTCCGACCCTTACCCCGACTGCGACGCCGACCCGTACCCCGACCGCGACGCCCACTCGGACCGCCACCCCGACTCGGACCGCGACGCCGACCGCAACCGCCATGGCGACGCCCACGCCCACGTTCACGCCGACGGCGAGCCGCACCGCGACGCCGACCACGACGCCGACCACGACGCCGACCAGAACGGCGACGCCGACGATCACGGCCACGCCCACCAGCACCGCGACCCCCGCTCCGTTGGCGGTGCTCGACATCGACGCCGACGGCGAGCTCACCGCGAACACGGACGGTGTGCTCGTCGTGCGCTGGATCCTCGAGTTCACCGGGCCGGCGCTGATCGAGGGAGCGGTGGGCACCGGCTGCCAGCGCTGCACCACGGAGCACATCCAGAGCTACCTGGCGTCGATCTCCGAGCAGCTCGACATCGACGGCGACGGCGAGACCACCGCCCTGACCGACGGGATCCTCCTCCTGCGGTGGCTCTCCGGCGGCTTCGACGGCGACGCGCTCATCGCCGGGGCTATCGACACGGTCGACTGCTCCCGCTGCAGCGCGCAGGAGATCGAGGCGCATCTCGACACGATGGACTGAGCTTTTCACGCGATCTTGACTTCCGGAGCAGAGGCGTCAGGATGCACCCATGCGTGGGGTGCGCGCGCCGGCGTCTCGCTCCTGGGTCGGGAAGGCGATCCTCGCCGCGGCGTTGCTGCCGGGGGCGGCCGCTCCGGCACCGGCTGGAGAGCCGGTGAGAATCGCGGTCCTTCCGTTCGTCTCCTCGGCGCCGATATTCATCGCCGAGAGCCGGGGCTTCTTCGCGGCCGAAGGTCTCGACGCGGAGCTCCGCTTTTTCCAGGCGGCGCAGCCGGTGGCGCTCGCGGTCGCATCCGGCGACCTCGACTTCGGCGTGACCG
Organism: Thermoanaerobaculia bacterium; assembly: GCA_035544635.1. Lineage (GTDB taxonomy): Bacteria > Acidobacteriota > Thermoanaerobaculia > Multivoradales > Multivoraceae > DATAFT01. Next base: position 13,423 of record DATKDQ010000071.1, on the reverse strand, counting down.
GGCTCACCGCCGGCTTCTACAACCTGGCCGGCCGCGGCGCGCTGAAGATCATCGCCGGGCAGGCGCGGGTCGAGCCCGGCGACGAGTTCATGGCCTACGTCGCCGGGACCAGGGCGTTCGAGGCCGGTCTGCGGTCGCTCGACGACCTGCCCGGACGCGCGGTGGGGATCACGCAGATCGGCTCGACCTTCCACTACATGGTGGGGCGGCTCGCCGAGAAGCGCGGCTTCCCGCTCGAGAAGGTGAGGCTGATACCGCTGGAATCGGTCCCGAACGTGGTCGCCGCGCTCCGCGGTGGGCGCATCGATGCTGCGCTCCTTCCCGGGCACCTCGCGCATCCTCTGGTGGGGGAGGGAGTGGGGAGGATTCTGGGTTGGGCGGGTGACGAGACCCCGTGGCAGCTCGGCGCGGTCTTCACCTCGCCGCGCACCCTCGAGCGCCGGCGCGCGACCGTCGAGGCGTTCCTGCGCGCCTACCGCCGGGGCGCCGCTGTGTACCAGGAGGTCCTGCGCGGGGGGCGGACGCCGACGGCCGGCGTCGCGGCGGGATCTGCCGCCGGCGCGAGCACCGGCGCGACCGCGGGACAGAGGTCCGCCGCCGCGCCGACCGCTGCCGCCCGCGCCCTCGCCGAAGAGCTTCGCCGCTTCATCCCATCGCCGGTGGAGGAGATCCTCGCGGGCGCCCCGGTGGTCGATCCGGAGGGGCGGCTCGCGGTCGGCGACGTGCGTGATCAGGTAGCCTGGTTTCAGGCGCGCGGCCTGGTCGACCGCGGAGTCGAGGTCGACCGGATCCTGGCCCCGCAGGTGCGCGATCTCGATCGCCCGGCGCGCTGAGCGCGGGGCGCGCAGGCGAGCTCGGCCCGTCGTCCCACTAGACTTCAGATTCGATCGTGCGTCTCGAAGCGAGAAACCTCGCCCACCGCTACGGCGACCTCGAGGTCCTCGACGGCCTGAGCTTCGCCGTCGGGGAGGGAAGCGTCCTGGCCGTCGTCGGGCCGTCCGGCTGTGGCAAGTCGACCCTGCTGCGCATCCTGGGCGGCCTGGTCGCACCGGATCGAGGCGAGGTGGTGGCGCGCGGCGAGGCGCCGTTGGATTGCCTCAACCCCTTCACCTACGTGTTCCAGGACTTCGCCCTCCTGCCCTGGCGCACGGTGGCCGGCAACGTCGCCCTCCCGCTCGAGGCCAACCGGCTCGACGCGGAGGCGCGGCGCGAACGGGTGCGCGACGCGCTCGCGCGCTGCGGCCTCGAGGAGTTCGCGGGGGCGTACCCGCGCCAGCTCTCCGGAGGCATGCAGCAGCGGGTCGGGATCGCGCGGGCGCTGGCGGTCAAGCCGGCGGTCCTGCTCATGGACGAGCCGCTCTCCGCGCTCGACTCGCAGACCCGCGACCTGCTCAAGGAGGACCTGCTGCGCCTGTGGCGCGAGACGCACGCGACCACCGTCTACGTCACCCACAACCTGTCCGAGGCGGCCGAGCTCGCCGACGACATCCTGGTGCTGTCGCGCCGGCCGGGGCGGGAGCGCGCGCGCATCCCGGTCGGCGTGCCGCGCGAGGAGCGGCGGCGCGGCGACGCCGTCGTGCTCGACGTCGAGGAGCGGCTGTGGTCGCTGCTGCGATCGGAGGCGGCCGAGGCGGCTCGGGAGATCACGGCGTGAGCGAGCGGGCTTCCGCCGCCCGGAGCGCCGCCGCCACCGGGCGAGAAGCCTCCGGGGACGCCGGCCCGCGCGCGGTCGCGGTGCGGGGGCGGGGCTTCGAGCCCAGGCTCCGGCCCGCGGTCGCCTGGCTCGCCCTCGCCGCGCTCCTGGCTCTCTGGCAGGCCGGGAGCGCGGCGGGACTGATCGGCGAGCTCACCCTGCCCAGCCCGGCGCGGATCGCGCGCTCGCTCGGTGAGCTCGCGACCGGCGGCGATCTCTGGGGTCACCTCGCCGCCTCCGCGGGACGGATCGCGGGGGGCTTTCTCCTCGGCTTCTCCACCGGCGTCGTGGCCGGGCTCCTGATCGGCATCTTCACCCTCTCGCGCTCGATCGGGGTGCCGGTGGTCGCGGCGCTCTTCCCGATCCCGAAGATCGCGCTCCTGCCGCTCTTCATCCTGTGGTTCGGGATCGGCGAGTGGTCGAAGGTGGCGACCATTGCCTTCGGCGTCTTCTTCCCGACCGCCGTCGCGACCTACGGCGCGGTCGATGCGGTGCCCCGCAACCTGGTCCGCATGGGCCAGAGCTTCGGTCTCGCGCCGGCGGCGATCACCGCCAAGATCCTCCTGCCGGGGGCGTTGCCCGGAATCCTGTCGGGAGCGCGGATCGCGAGCTCGATCGCGCTCATCCTGGTGGTCGCCGCCGAGATGATCGGCGCCGAGCGCGGGATCGGCGCGCTCATCCTGACCTCGGGGCACCTGATGCAGACCGATCGGCTCCTGGCGGGCGTCGTGGTGCTGTCCGTGCTCGGATTGGTCGTGGCGTGGGCGATCGGCGCGCTCGAGCGCCGGCTGCTGCGGTGGCGATAGTCGTTCCCGGATGCTGCTAGCGTTCAAGAACCTCGCTCGCCGCGCGCTGCGCACGTCGCTCTCGGTGCTCGGCGTGGCGGTCGGCGTGGGGGCGATCGTGGCGTTCACCGCGATGGGCGAGGGCTTCAAAGCCTCGATCGACCGCTACGGCCGCGACTCGGGCGCGGACCTGGTGCTGGTCGAGGACCGCGCCGGCGATCCCGCGTTCGGCCGCATCCTGGCCGAGGAGCTCGACGCCATGCGCGCCCTCCCCGACGTGCGAGGCGTCTCGGCGTCGCTGGTCATGCCCGCGTCGCTGCCCGGTCGCGCGGCGCCGTTCCTGGTCCTCGGCCGCGACCTCGAGGACGAGCTGCTCGCCGCCTACCGGAGCCCCGCTCTGCGTGGACGGCTGCTCGAGGGTCCGCGCGAGATCATGCTCGGCGAGATCGCCGCCGAGGAGCTGGGAAAGCGCCTGGGCGACCGGGTCGAGCTCTTCGGCCGCGACCTCGAGGTGGTCGGCATCTTCCGCACCGGCGTGCGGTGGGAGAACGGCGGCGCGGTGGTCGACGCGCGCCTCCTGCGCGAGCAGCTCACCATGCCCGAGCGCTCGGCCATGGTCGCGTTCGTCTACCTCAGCGACGACGAGGCGCTGCCCGTGGTCACGCTGCATCTCCAGGGGACCTACCCGCGACTGCGCGTCCTCCCCACCGCGTTTCTCGCCTCGGGATTCGAGCAGCTCGCCTACGTCGACGCCTTCATCTGGGTGATCTCGCTCGCGGCGCTGATCGTGGGTGCGATCGGCGTGCTCAACACCATGCTGATGAACGTTTCGGAGCGGGTGCGCGAGATCGGCACGCTGCGCGCCTTCGGCTGGCCCAAGGCGATGGTCATGCGCCTCATCCTCGGCGAAGGGCTGGTCACCAGCATTCTCGGCGGCATCGGCGGCTCACTCCTCGGCGTGGTCGCCGCCGAGCTCCTGATGGAGCTGGTGCCGCAGGGGATCCTCGCGCCGGTGTACGGCTGGCGCACCTTCGGGCGGGGGATGGCGGTGGCGATTGTCCTGGGTGTCCTGGGCGCGCTCTATCCGGCGTGGCGCGCGAGCCGCCTCGCGCCGGCGGAGGCCCTGCGCTATGAATGACGAGCGGCAGCGCGCTCCGAGGCGAGCGGACGGCGCGGCGGGGCCCGGCGGGGGACGATCAGCCGGTCCCGACCTGGCCATCTCGGCGCGCGACCTGGTGCGCGCGTTCGAGGACGGTCGCGTGCGCGCGCTCGACGGAGTGAGCTTCGACGTCGAGCGCGGCGAGACGCTCGCGGTCATGGGTCCGTCGGGGTCGGGCAAGACGACGCTGCTCAACCTCCTGGGCGCGCTCGACCGCCCCACCTCGGGGCGGCTGGCGATCGCGGGGGAGGAGGTCGTCCTCGGCGGGCACGACCAGGATCTCGACCGGCTGCGTGCCCGCGAGATCGGCTTCATCTTCCAGCTCCACAATCTCATTCCGACGCTCTCGGCGCGCGAGAACGTCGAGCTTCCGATGATGGGCCTGCGCGTGCCGCGCGCCGCGCGCCGCCGCCGTTCGGAGGAGCTGCTGGGGCGTGTCGGTCTCGCCGATCGAGCGGACTTCTCGGTGAAGAAGCTCTCCGGCGGCGAGCGGCAGCGCGTCGCCGTGGCGCGGGCGCTGGCCAACCGGCCGCACCTCCTGCTCGGCGACGAGCCCACCGGCAGTCTCGACAGCCGCACCGGCACCGAGGTCATCGATCTCCTGCTCGAGCTGCGCCGCGAGCATGGTCTGACCATCGTGCTGGTGACGCACGACCCCGGCGTGGCGTCGCGCATGGCCCGGATCGTCGAGCTCAGGGACGGACGGGTGAGCGGGGACCGGAGGGTGTGAGCGGCGACTGGCGCTTCATCGACCAGAAGGTGCTGTGATGAACGACCCACGCGATCGCGCCTGGCCCCCGCTTCCGCTCGCGGCATGGCAGGACACCTGTCTGACCTTGCATCGCCTGACGCAGGTGGTGGGCAAGGTCCGCCTCGCCTGCACGCCGTGGATCAACCACTCCTGGCACGTCACGCTGTACCTCACCGCGCGCGGGCTCTCGACCGGCCCGATGGCGCACGGCGAGCGTGTGTTCGAGCTCGACTTCGACTTCATCGACCACGAGCTGGTGGTGACCGAAGCCGGGGGCGAGCGCCGCGCCATCGCGCTCGGCCCGACCTCGGTGGCCGGCTTCTACGACGACGTCACGGCGCAGCTCGCCGCGCTCGGTCTCGCCGTCGACCTGGTCACCATGCCGAACGAGATCGCCGACGCGATCCCCTTCGAGCGCGATCGAGTCGCTCGCGCCTACGACGCCGCGGCGGTCAACCGGTTCTGGCGCGCGCTGGCGTCGTCGGACCGGGTGCTGCGGCGGTTCCGATCGCGGTTCCTGGGAAAGTCGAGCCCGGTTCACTTCTTCTGGGGCAGCTTCGATCTGGCGGTGACGCGCTTCTCGGGCCGGCGGGCGCCGGCGCACCCCGGCGGCGTGCCCCGCCTGCCGGACGCGGTGGCGCGGGAGGCCTACAGCCACGAGGTGTCGAGCGCCGGCTTCTGGCCGGGGACCCCCCGCGGCCCGGTGGACTACCCCGCGTTCTACTCCTATGCCTATCCCGCGCCGGCGGGCTTCGCCTCGGCGCGTGTCGCTCCGCCGGAGGCCTTCTTCGAGCCGGGGCTCGCAGAGTTCGTTCTGCCCTACGACACCGTGCGCGCGGCCCGCGCGCCCGACGACGTGCTGCTCGAGTTCCTGCAGTCCACCTACCAGGCGGCGGCCGACCTGGGAGGCTGGGATCGGGACGCGCTCGAGCGCCGCGAGGGTCCGCCCGAGGGGCTCGAGCGCCTGTCGGCTCCGCTGGTGCCCGATCGGTGAGTGGCGGGCGGCTCACAGGCCCCGATCGCGGTAGCCCTGTCGATGCTTCCACTCGAGCCCGGAAGCGCGACCGGGTCGCGAGCGGGTTCACCCTGCTGGAAGCGCTGTTGGCGCTCGCTCTGGTCGGGCTCGCGCTGATGCTCGACCTGGGTCTCCAGGCGCAGAGCCGCGAGCTCGAGGCCCGGGTCGCGGCGGAAGCGGACCTGGTGCGCCGCGCCGAGGCGGTGATCGAGAGCGTGCGCGCCGGCGTGCACCCCCTCGAAACGGGGCCGGTCGATGCCGACCTGGCGTGGCCGGCGCCGGCGGATCCCCGCCTGCGTATGGTCCTCGTGGTCGGGGGGTCGGAGGTGGCGGGCGTGTGCCGTCTGGTGGTGCGCGGGCAGACTAGGTCGCGGCGGGAACGCCCACACGGCGTCGAGCTCGAGACGCTGGTCTGGCGGCCGGGATCGCCATGCGGACCGTAGCGCCTCGCGACCGGAGGGCGCCCGGCCCGGCGGGGTTCTCGCTGCTCGAGGTGGTGGTGACGCTGGCGGTGCTGGCGGTCGCGCTCGCGCTCTCGGGGCGTCTCGTCCTCGAGTCACAGCTCGGTCTTCTGCGCACCCAGGCCGAGCTCGCGAACCCCCTCCCGCGCTATGCCCTGACCCGGCTCCGCGCCGACGTCGAGGGAGCCGCGAGCGTGCCTGCGATCCTCCCGGGCTGGCGCTCGTCACCGCTCGTCGCCATCGCGTCCGATGGCGGCAGGGTCGCCTGGCGCCTCTCGGGCGAGGAGCTCGAGCGGCGGGTCCTCGACGGAGCCGGCGCCACGCTGGTGCGCCACGTCGCGCTACGCGAGGTGGCGGGTTGGCGCTGGCGCGCCGCCGCTCCCGGCCTGGTCGACGTCGAGCTCACCTATCGCGCGCGCGACCCCTCCGGCGTTCCCCTGGCGGGCGTGCCCCGCACCTGGGCGCCGCCGACCGTCGAGCGGAGCGTGTGGGCGCGGATCGCGCTGCGGGCCGAGGCGCTACCGTGAGCGGGGGAGTCGGATCGACGCCGGCCCCGCTCGATCGAGCCGGGCGGCCGCGGGGCGAGCGCGGCGAGGCGCTTCTCCTCGCGCTCTTCGTGCTCCTCCTGCTCGGGATCTCGCTCGCGCTGCTCGCGCTCTCGATGCGGATCCGGCTCGAGGAGCAGCAGCGTGAGATCCGGCGCGTGCGGCTCGAGCTCCTGCTCGACGGCGTGGTCGCTGAGACGCTCGGCCGGCTGGCGATCGATCCGCGGTTCTCGGGTGTCGCGCCGCGTCGAGCGGGCGCGGGCGAGGGCTGGTCCGAGGTGGCATCGATCGGCCCCGTGCTGGCGCGCGTCCACGTCAGCGCCACCCTCGGCCCGCGCAGTGTCGAGGGGACCGCTCTGGTGCGGGTGGTGCCGGGGCCGCCGCGCGTCTTGACCTGGCGGCGCGGAGCGATCCGCGCGGCGCGGGCTGGTGGCGCGCCCCCGTCCCCGTAGTCGAGCAGCGGGCGGCTCTCGCGAGCCGGGGTCTACAATAGATACGGCATGACCCACGAGATCAAGCAGGGTTCCTCCGCTGCGATCACCATCACCAGCCCGTTCGAGAAGGGCTCGAAGCGGCACCGCTTCAACCGCGAGGCCGTGCTGCGGGATTACCGGGTGGGCGTGCGCAGCCGGCACGCGAGCGTCCTCGGCCGCACCGAGGTGCTGACCGGCCGCGCCAAGTTCGGCATCTTCGGCGACGGCAAGGAGGTGGCGCAGCTCGCCATGGCCTACGCCTTCCGCAAGGGCGACCTGCGATCGGGCTACTACCGCGACCAGACCTTCATGTTCGCGCTCGGCGTGTTGACGGTCCGCGAGTTCTTCGCGCAGCTCTACGCGCACGCCGACCTCGAGGCGGAGCCCGCCTTCGGCGGCCGCTCGATGACCGGGCACTTCGCGACCCGGTTTCTGAAGACCGACGGGACCTGGAAGCCGCTCATCGAGTCCTACCACTCGGCCGCCGACCTTTCGCCCACGGCGTCGCAGATGCCGCGCCTGGTCGGGCTCGCCCACGCCTCGAAGGTGTATCGCCTGGGCAGCGACCGCCTGCGCGAGCTCGCGCGCGGCTTCACCGACCAGGGCAACGAGGTGGCGTTCGGCACCATCGGCAACGCGAGCTGCGCCGAGGGCATGTTCTGGGAGGCGGTCAACGCGGTCGGCGTCCTGCAGGCGCCGATGCTGCTCTCGATCTGGGACGACGGCTACGGCATCTCGGTGCCGAACAGGTTCCAGCTCACGAAGGGCGACGTCTCGAAGGTGCTCGAGGGCTTCCGGCATCGCGCGGGCGGCCGGCCTGGCTACCAGCTCTACACCGTTCCGGGCTGGGACTACCCGACGCTCTGCCTCACCTACTACGAGGCGCACGAGAGGGCGCGCCGGGACCACCGGCCCGCGATCATCCACGTGGCCGAGCTCACCCAGCCGCTCGGCCACTCCACCTCGGGCAGCCACGAGCGCTACAAGACACCCGAGCGCCTGCAGTGGGAGAAGGAGTTCGACTGCCTGCGCCAGATGCGCGAGTGGATTCTTTCGGAGGGCTTCGCCACCGCGGAGGAGCTCGACGCGATCGAGGAGGAGGAGAAGCGGCAGGTGGCCGCCGATCGCGACCGCGCCTGGGAGGCCTATCGGGCGCCGCTCGACCAGGAGCGCCGCGAGCTCGTCGACCTCGCGCGCGCAGCGGCGAGGACCGCGGGCGGTCTCACCGGCGAGTCGGCGGGGGAGGCCGGATCCACGGACGTGCGGGCGGAGGCGGGTCGCGATCTCGAGGCCGCGATCGGGCGGCTCGAGAAGAAACCGAACGCGGTCCGCAAGGACCTGCTCGCGTTCGCCGCCGAGGTGCTGCTCGCGCTCCGCGACGCGGACCCGGCAGCGCGCCGGCCGGTGGTCGCGTGGAAGCGGCGCATCGAGGACGAGAGCCGGCGCCGCTACAGCTCGCATCTCTGGAGCGAAGGCTCGGAATCGGCGCTTCTCGTCCCAGAGGTGAAGCCGGCCTACAGCGACTCGAGCCCGACGGCCACCGGCTTCGAGATCCTGAATGCGTGCTTCGACGCCGCGTTCGAGCGCGAGCCGCGCCTCCACGCGCTGGGCGAGGACGTGGGACGTCTGGGCGACGTCAACCAGGGCTTCGCGCACCTGCAGGAGAAGTACGGAGAGCTGCGGGTGTCGGACACCGGCATCCGCGAGATCACGATCGTCGGCCAGGCGATCGGCATGGCGCTGCGAGGCCTGCGCCCGATCGCCGAGATCCAGTACCTGGACTATCTCCTCTACGCGCTCCAGATCATGTCCGACGACCTCGCCTCGCTGCGGTGGCGCACGGCCGGCGGCCAGAAGGCGCCGGTCATCATCCGCACCCGCGGCCATCGCCTCGAAGGCATCTGGCACGCCGGCTCGCCGATGGCGGGCGTGATCCACCTCCTGCGCGGGATCTACGTGTGCGTGCCGCGCGACGCCACGCAGGCGGCCGGCTTCTACAACACTCTGCTCGAGGGCGACGACCCCGCCCTCATCGTCGAAGTGCTCAACGCCTACCGCAAGCGCGCGAAGGTCCCCGACAACATCGGCGAGATGAAGGTCCCGCTCGGCGTCCCGGAGGTGGTGCGCGAGGGCACCGACCTCACCGTCGTCACCTACGGCGCGTGCGTACCGATCGCGCTCGAGGCCGCCGAGCGGTTGGCGTCGATCGGGATCGAGGCCGAGGTGATCGACGTCCGCACCCTGCTGCCGTTCGATCGCCCGGGCCTGATCGGACAGTCCCTCGAGAAGACCAACCGGGTCCTCTTCGTCGACGAGGACGTCCCGGGCGGCACCACCGCCTTCATGCTCGAGCAGGTCCTCGAGCATCAGGGCGGTTTCGACCTGCTCGACGCGCCGCCGCGGACGCTCACCGCGCAGGAACACCGCACCCCCTACGGCACGGACGGCGACTACTTCGCGAAGCCCAACCGCGAGAGTGTTTTCGAGGCCGGCTACGAGCTGATGCACGAGAGCGACCCGACGCGCTGGCCGCTCTACTATCGCTGAGCGAGGGTGCCGAGCCGGGCCCACCCGGCCCAGCGCCCGGCGGCGGCGTTGCTTGCTCGCGCCCAGTGCCGCCGGCCGGGTCGACGGGCCCGATCGGGACCGCGGCGGGCGCCGCGCAGCTCGACGAAACACGAACCCAGGGGATCACCGAGGAGCGCTCCGGCGGACGCGGCGATATGCTCGAAGCTTCACGCAGCCCGATCGTCGACCCGCTCAGGCAAGGAGGTGCCGGATGACCCATCCCGAGCTCGCGACCGCCCCCGCCGCCGCTCCCAGAGTACGACTGAGCGAGAGCGCTGTGCAGAGGCTTCGGGCCGCCGTCCGTGGCGAGCTCATCGAGCCGGAGCACGCGGCCTACGAGGAAGCGCGCCAGGTCTACAACGCCATGCACGACCGCCGTCCGGCGCTGATCGTGCACGCGGCGGGCGTCGCCGACATCCTCGCCGTGGTGCGCTTCGCCGCGGAGCAGGGCCTGGCGCTCGCGGTGCGGGGCGGCGGCCACAGCGTGCCGGGCTTCGGGACCTGCGACGGCGGCGTGGTCCTCGACCTGCGGCGGCTGCGCGGGATCCGCGTGGACCCGGCGCGCAGGCGCGTCCGCGCGGAGGGCGGTTGCACCTGGGGCGAGCTGGATCACGCCACCAATGCGTTCGGGTTGGCGACCACCGGAGGCGTGGTGTCGACCACGGGCATCGCCGGTCTCACGCTCGGCGGTGGCATGGGATACCTCTCCCGCCGCTGCGGCCTGTCCTGCGACAACCTGGTCTCCGCCGACGTGGTGACCGCGGACGGCAGGTTCGTGACCTGCAGCGAGACCCGCGAGGAGGATCTGTTCTGGGCGCTGCGCGGCGGCGGCGGCAACTTCGGCGTGGTCACCTCATTCGAGTACCGGCTGCACCAAGTGGGCGACATCTACGGAGGGGCGATCTTCTTCCCGGTCGAGGGCGACATCCTGCGCTCCTTCCAGGACAGGATTGCGGGCGCGCCGCGGAAGCTCGGGGCGGTGTTCGCGTTCACCAAGGCGGCGCCGCTTCCGTTCCTTCCGGCGGAATGGCACGGCAAGCCGGTCTGTGCGGTCATCGCGTGCTGGAGCGGAGCGATCGAGCGGGGCGAGAAGGCCGTGGCGCCGCTCCGGCGGCTGGGGCCGGTCGCGGGCGCGTTCATCGATCGCATGCCGTATCCGCAGATCAACACCCTGTTCGACGAGCTGCTTCCCGCCGGGCTGCGCCAGTACTGGAAGGGAAACTTCGTGCGCCGGCTCACCGACGAGGCGATCGCCGCCCACGTCGACCACGCGGCGCGCACGCCCACCATCGAGTCCGGGACCTTCCTGGTGCCGATCGACGGCGCCTGCCACGCGGTCGCGCCCGAGGCCACCGCGTTCGCGACGCGCGACGCCAGGTTCTCGACGGTGATCGCGGGCGCCTGGCCCGACCGCGCCGACGACGAGGCGAACGTGCGCTGGGTGCGCGAGTACTGGGCGGCGCTGCGGCCGCACTCCGAGGAGGGCGGCTACGTGAACTTCATGTCGGCCGACGACCAGGACCGGGTGGAGTCGAACTACGGCGGGCACTACCAGCGGCTGGTCGCGATCAAGAGCCGCTACGATCCCGCCAATCTGTTCCGGGTGAACCACAACATCCGGCCGCTCGCCTGAGCGAGTCGGACCAGGCCGACCGGGACGCGCTCCACGCTGACGCCGGCGCGCCTTTCCCCGACGTGGGGCACGCGACCCTCACGTAGGGCTCGCGCCATCGACGCTCGCGTGCCGCTCGAACGAGCGAGTCGCGAGGATCTCCTCGATGGCGTCGAGGCAGCGCTCGCACTCCTCCCACGAGTTGTAGAAGTGCGGAGCGACGCGGATGCCGAACCCCGGCCGGTAGTCGACGACGATGTCTCGGGCGAGCAGCTCGCGGGCCACGCCCTCGCCCTGGGGCGCGTCGATCGCCACGGCGCCTCCGCGGCGCTCGGCGGTGGCGGCGCACGAGCAGGCGAAGCCGCGCCGCCGCGCCTGGTCGAAGAGCCGCTGCGTCAGCCGTGCCGACTTCGCGCGCACGCGCTCGATCCCGATCTGGCGCAGGATCTCGAGCCCGGGCGCCGCCGCGTAGAGCGCGGACACCTGGGGGGTGCCGTTGAGGAAGCGTCCCGCGTCCGGGCGCCAGCGCATGGGCGGGGGCTCGAAGGCGAAGGGCGCCGGGTGCGCCGCCCATCCCGTGATCGCCGGCTCGAGCTCGAAGGCGCGATCGGGATCGACGTAGAGAAAGACGTTGCCGGGCCCGCCGCACAGCCATTTGAGGCAGCCGCCGACCGCGGCGTCGACGCCCCAGTCGTGAAGCGCCACCGGCACCACGCCGGCCGACTGGAACACGTCGAGCACGAGAAACGCGCCGGTCTCGCGGCAGCGTCGGGCCAGCGCCGCCGCGTCGTGGATCCAGGCGGTGGCGAACTCGACGTGCGACAGGGCGACCACCGCGGTCGACCGGTCGATCGCCTCCAGCAGCCGCTGGGTCGACACTCCCCAGGTCCCCGCCTCGCGCCGCACCATCTCGAGCGCGGCGCCGTGCTCGCGGCACCAACCCTCGAGCAGGTAGAGGATCGACGGGAAGTGGAGATCGGTGGTGACGACCTTGCGCCGCTCGCCGGTCGGGCGCACCGCCGAGAGGACGACCGCGGTGGCGAGCGTGGTCGACGGCTGCATCGACACCGACCCGGGCGGGGCGCCGAGGAGAGGCGCCACCGTATCCGCGACGCGAGTGCCCAGATCCCACCACTCCTCGGCCCACGCCCGCACGCCGCGGGTGGCCCACAGCTCCGCGTAGCGGGCCAGCCCGGCGGCCGCTTCCCTGGGCATCGCGCCCAGCGAGTTGCTGATCAGGTAGGTGGTCGAGTCGAGGATCGGGAAATGGTCGCGATAGGCGAGCAAGGGATCCTGGCCGTTCACGTATCGGGATGCTACTTCAATGCCGCGGCGCCACGGTGGCCCCGGGCGACGCGATCCTCCAGGTCGGCGCGCCGGCGCCGGACACGCTGGCTCATAATGTCGGCGTGCCGGAGCTCCGCTATCGTCGCCCGGTGCTGGACCAGCTTCCCGCTCACGGGGTCGAGCCGCAGCCGGGCACCGCGCCCTCCCTGGTCCGTGCTCACCTCAACGACTTCTACACCTTCGAGCTGCGTAAGAACGTATGTTCAAACCTCGAACCGGCATGATCCGCGCCGTCTTCTTCGACGTCGGCAACGTCGTCCTCTACTTCAGCCACCAGAGGATGTGCCGGCAGCTCGCGGCGGCTACCGGTGCCGCCAGCGAGGCGGTGCGCCGCGAGATCTTCGACAGCGGCTTCGCGGTGCGCTACGACCGGGGCGAGGTCGATACCAGGGACTTCGTGGCGCGGCTCGAGGGTCTCGCGGGCCGGCGGCTCGACCCGGCGCTGGTGCGGCAGGCTGCGTGCGAGATCTTCTCGGTCAACTCAGGAGTGGCGGCGGTGATCGACGCGCTGGCGCGCGGGGGTGTGACGCTGGGGGTCCTGTCGAACACCTGCGAGGTCCACAGCAGCTACGCCCTGGAGCGCTTCGAGGTCTTTCGGCACCTGCGCCATCGCGTGTTCTCGCACCAGGTGGGCGCGGTGAAGCCGGAGCCGGCCATCTTCCGCGCGGCGCACCAGGCCGCCGGGTGCGCTCCCGAGGAGTGCTTCTTCACCGACGACCGGCCCGAGTTCACCGCGGCCGCGAGGCGGGCCGGGCTCGATGCCGAGACCTTCCGGGGAGCGCGCTACCTGCGCCGCCAGCTCGCGCGTCGCGGCCTTCCGGTCGATCCCTAGTCCGAGTCGCAGGGCCGCCCCTACTCCAGATACTTGATCATCTCCTGCGCCGTCGCCGCGTCGGGATCGTCGGGCGCGAGCTCGAGGAACCTGCCGAGGTGCTCCTTGGCCTTGGCCTTGTCATCCTCGCCGACGTAGCACAGGCCGAGCATGTAGTGCGTCTTGGCGTGATCGGGCTGGGT
>DATKDQ010000070.1:0-2982 GCA_035544635.1 Thermoanaerobaculia bacterium | reverse complement strand
CCGACGAGGGCCACGGCGCCCACCTGATGGAGGGATTCGACCTCCACAGCTACCCGATCACCACCTCGTCGAAGGAGGCGCAGAGCTTCTTCGACCAGGGCCTGACGCTCGCCTACGGGTTCAACCACGGCGAGGCGGCCGCCTCCTTCCGGCACGCCGCCGAGCTCGACCCGGAGTGCGCGATGTGCTACTGGGGCGTCGCCTACGCGCTCGGGCCGAACATAAACGCGCCGTTCGATCCCTCGAACCACGCCGAGATCCGCAAGAGCATGGACCGCGCCCTCGAGCTCGCGCCCAAGACGACCGACCACGAGCAGGCGTTGATCAAGGCGCTGGCCGAGCGCTACGGCACCGATCCGGGCGCCGACCGCGCGCCGCTCGACAAGGCCTACGCCGATGCCATGCGCCGGGTGTCGCTGCGCTTACCCACCGACAACGACGCCGCCACGCTCTTCGCCGAGGCGATGATGGACACCATGCCCTGGGACTACTGGACGGTGGACGGCGAGCCCAGGCAGGGGACGCAGGAGTTCATCGATGCGCTCACCCGCGTCCTCAAGCGTGACCCGGAGCACGCCGGCGCGGCGCACTTCCTCATCCACGCCGTCGAGAAGACCCGCCCCGACCTGGGCATCCCGGCGGCCGACGAGCTGGCCCGCCTGCCCGACGGCGCGCCCGGGCACCTCATCCACATGGCGTCGCACATCTACATCCGCGTCGGACGCTACGACGACGCGGTGCGCTCCAACCAGCGCGCGATCGCGGCCGACGACGCCTACGCGGCCGAGCACGGCGCGCCCGAGTTCTACGCCGCCGCCTACATGCCGCACAACCATCACATGCTGTGGGCGGCGGCCACCCTCGACGGCCGGCGCGCGATGGCGCTCGAGACCGCGCGCAACCTCGCCGAGCGCACCGAGGGAGGCCTGCGCCACCCGGAGATGGGCGTGGGAGCGCAGCACTTCTGGCTGACGCCGCTCTACGCCCTGGTGCGCTGGGGCAAGTGGGACGAGGTGCTCGCAACACCCGAGCCGGAGGCCGATCTGGTCTACCCGCGCGCGGCCTGGAACTATGCCCGCGGCAGCGCCCTGGCGCGCACCGGGAAGCTCGACCAGGCTCAGGCCCACGCGGACGCCCTGCGCCGGACGGTCGAGAGCGGCGCCCTCGACGAGCTGATGTGGAACTTCAACTCGACGGCGAAGCTGATGTCGATCGGGTACGACGTGCTCCAGGGCGAGATCCACGCGGCTCGCGGCAAGACCGACCAGGCGGTCGAGCATCTCGAGCGGGCGGCGGAGACCGAAGAGTCCCTGGTCTACGACGAGCCGCCGCCCTGGGGCATCCCGGCGCGCCACAACCTGGGGGCCGTGCTGCTGGAGGCCGGCAGGGCGGCCGAGGCGGAGGCGGTCTATCGGGCCGATCTCGACGTCTACCCGTGGAATGGCTGGTCGCTCACCGGGTTGGCGAAGAGCCTCGAGGCGCAGGGCAAGGCGAAGGAAGCCGCCGAGGCCCGCGACCGTCTCGCGAAGGCGTGGGAACGGGCCGACGTGACGATCGAGTCGTCGCGGTACTGATCCGGGCAATCTCGGTCGAGAGGGGCCGGGATCCACCTACTATCATCCGCCGCGTGCCCGCGCCCGCTTCCGCACCGAACGGCGCGCTCGCGGTCCTGCGGCAGCCGGCGTTCCTCGCCTTCGAGGTGAGCCGCCTCTTCTCCGGCACCGCGTTCACCCTCCTGCGCGCCGCCGTGGCCTGGCAGGTGTACGAGACATCGGGGTCGGCGTTCCACCTCGGGATGGTGGGCCTCCTGCAGTTCCTGCCAGCGCTGGTGCTCAACCTGGTGGGCGGAGCGGCCGCCGACGCGTACGACCGCAAGCGCCTGGTGATGCTGTTCCAGGTGGTGCCGGCGCTGTGCTCGACCGGGTTAGCGGTCGCCAGCCGTGAGCAGGCGGCGAGTCTCGGCGTGCTCTACGCCGTCGTGATGCTGGTCGCGGCGGCGGCCGCGTTCGAGAGCCCGGCGCGCTCGGCCCTCCTGCCACAGCTCGTCGAGCGCCGCCTGTTCCCGACCGCGGTCAACGTCCACAGCGCGATCCAGATGGGGGCGTTCGTCACCGGCCCGGTGGTGATGGGCTTCGCCGTCGACCGCGGCGGGGTCGCCCTCGCCTACGGGCTGCACGCCGCCCTGATGGCGGTGGGGCTCGCGTCCATCACGCTGGTGCGACCGCTCCACGGCACGGCGCCGCGCGGGAGAGTCCACTGGAGCGCGATCGCCGAAGGCCTGCGCTACGTTCGGCGGCAGCCGGTCGTCCTCGGCTGCATGACGCTCGACATGTTCGCGGTCCTTTTCGGCGGCGCCACCGCACTGCTGCCCATCTACGCCACCGACATCCTCGACGTCGGGCCGCGCGGCTACGGGCTGCTCGCCTCGTCGCTCGAGATCGGCGCGGTCGCCGCCGCGGTCGCGATGCTGGTGCTGCCGCCGGTACGCCGCACCGGGCTCGCGCTGTTGTGGGCGGTGGTGGGGTTCGCGGCTTCGACCATCGTGTTCGGGCTGTCGCGCCACTACCCGTTGTCGCTCGCCGCCTACATGGTGGCGGGAGTCTCCGACTACCTGAGCGTGGTGATGCGCGGCGTGGCGATCCAGCTCTCGACGCCGGACGAGCTGCGCGGCCGGGTGAGCGCGGTCAACCTGATCTTCATCGGCGCTTCGAATCAGCTCGGCGCCGCCGAGTCCGGCTTCGTCGCCGCGCTGACCTCGCCGACCTTCTCGGTGGTGAGCGGCGGCGCGGGCGCCCTGGTGGTGGCGATCCTGGTGGCGTGGCTCAATCCGGCGCTGCGCCGCTACCGTGCCCACCAACCGGAGACCACGCACGCGAAGCAGGGCGACCCCGCCCCGGCGTGACGTCGGCAGAGTTGCTCCGCTACACGGACGGGGGCTGAGACAGCCGCTTCGACTTTGAACAGATGTTCAAATTCAGGGCC
>DATKDQ010000069.1:0-7346 GCA_035544635.1 Thermoanaerobaculia bacterium | reverse complement strand
CATGCTCGGAGTCCAGAAGCTGACCGCCCTGAGCGACGCTCTGACACTGCGGATTCACGGGGAGCTGGTCCACCTGCAGGAGAAAGGCGAAACCCGGACGAACAGCCGGCCGCTCACCGTCTATTACACGCACCACCAGGTGACCCAGGGCTACACCCACCGGGGCCAGCTGCTCGGTGCAGCGGTGGGGCCGGGTGGAGAAGCTCAGTTCGTCGCGCTCGATGCCCTCTTCGCGCGCGGCACGGTCGGCGCGTACTTCGAGCGAATCCGCAGGAACGAGACAGTCCTCGACGCTGTCGCTCTGCGTCGCTCGGCGCCCTACGAGCACGACACGGAGCTGATCGGCGGCCTGCGCGCGCTGCTCCTTCGGGGGGCTTTCTCGGTGAGCGCGGACGTCAGCCGCACGTACCGCTTCAATCGGGATTTCCGCGAGAACGATCGCAGCTGGCGAACCGAGCTGCGCCTGGGCTGGTCGCCCAAGCTCGAGGTGCGCGCACTGCCGAAGGATCGCTGAGCCGGACGCCGCCGATGACTCGGCCGCTTTGGAGAGCGGCTAGTGAGCGCGACCGGAATTCAGGAACACGACCGGCAGGGTGCGCAGCAGAATCAGCGCGTCGAGCGCGTGGCTCCACCGGCGGATGTACTCGAGGTCCAGCTCGCACATGTCGCGATAGCTGATGCGGTTCCGACCCGACACCTGCCACAGGCCGGTCAGACCCGGCTTCACGGTCAGGCGGCGGCGCTGCCGCTCGTCGTACAGCTCCACCTCGTAGGGCAGCGGCGGCCGTGGTCCGACCAGCGACATCTCCCCGACCAGCACGTTCCAGAGCTGCGGCAGCTCGTCGAGCGAGGTGCGGCGCAGGAAGCGGCCGATGCGGGTGCGGCGCGGGTCGTCACGGATCGCCCAGATCGGACCGGTGCTCGCCTCGGCGTCGTGGCGCATCGAACGGAGCTTCCAGAGGTGGAACGACTTGCCGTCGATCCCCATGCGCTCCTGGCGGTAGAAGGCCGGCCCGCGGTCCTCCCACCAGATGGCGATGGCGACCATGGCGAGGAAGGGCGCGCAGAGGATCAGGAGCAGCGTCGAGAGCGCGACGTCGATCACCCGCTTGGCGAAGCTGTTCCAGCCTTCGAGCGGCGTGCGCGAGAGGTTGATGAGCGGGGTGCCGTCGAGATCCTCGAGCGAGGCCTTGAGCGCGGTGTACTCGAGCACGTCGGGCACCATCCGCACCTCGACGCACTCCTTGCCGAGGTGATCGAGGATCCGCATCGTCTTGCGCTTCGCCTCGAGCGGGAGCGCGATCATCACCTGGTCCACCGGGTGGCGGCCGAGCACCTCGGGCAGGTCCTTGAGCGTGCCCAGGATCGGCCGCCCCAGCACCTCGCCCCCGGGCTTCTTGTCGTCGAGGAAGCCGACCACCTCGAAGCCCAGCTCGCGGTGGTCGAGGATCTTCTGCGTCACCTCGCGCCCGACCCTGCCGGCGCCGATGATCAGGATGCGGGACAGGTTGTGGCCGCGGCGCCGCATCGCGCGCATGGTCTCGCGGATCAGGAGCCGGCCGGTGGCGACGAAGAGGTAGCTCGACAGCGCGAACGCGCCGAGGAAGCCTCGGCTGTAGGTGAAGTCGAGGTTGGGGTCGAGCGGCTCGGGCGGGCGATACAGCGAGGACAACCCGGTCACGAGCAGGCTGGCGATCACGGCTGCGAGCAGAATCGAGAGCGCTTCCTCCACGCGGCTCCGCCCCCGCCGAGGCTCGTAGAGACCGCGGAAGTAGAACACCGCCGGGAAGGCCACCGCCAGGAACGGCAGCAGCCGCAGGTAGTACTCGAAATGAGGAACCGGCTTGGCGCCGACCAACGGCAGCAGGAGGTCGGTCTCGAAGCGCAGCCACCAGGCGACGAAGAAAGCTGCGCCGATCGCGAGCACGTCGCTGGTCAGGCAGAGCGCCGCGTGCACGCGGCTCCGCTTGTGGATCACTCCCGACCCTCGGCGCTCAAGATTCCTTGCAAGACGGATCGCATGCGCTGTCGAAACCTCTCCCTGGAAAAAAGCGAGGCCCGTTCGCGCAGGTTCAAGATATTGAAGTGCATTCCTAGCGCTTTGTCAATGCACCATTTCAGCCCCTCGATTCCCTGGCCGTCCGGGTAGAGGAGGCCGTGCACGCCGTCCTCGACGATGTCGAGGACGCCGCCCTGGCCCGCCGCGATGACCGGGCAGCCGCAGGCCAGGGCCTCCACGGAGGCGATGCCGAAGTCCTCGACCCCCGGCTGGAGGAGAAACGCGGCACCGCGGTAGAGGTCGCGGAGCGCCCGATCGTCGACGCGCCCCAGCACTCTGACGGCGGCGCCGGCGCGGGCCTCGATGCGCTCCCGGTCGGGCCCCTCGCCGGCGATGCGGAGCTCGATCCCGAGCCGTTCGCAGGCCTCGACCGCGTGCGCCACCCTCTTGTAGGGCGCCAGCGCCGCGACCACCAGCGCGTAGGGCGCCTCGCCGCCCCGGGCATGGGCCTCGCCTCCTCCCTCCTGGTCCCGATCGGCGGGCCGGAAGTACTCGACGTCGACCGGCGGGGCCACCACGGTCGACTCGCGACCGTAGTAGCGGCGGATCCGGTCGGCGACGAAGCTCGAGTTGGCCAGGAATGCGTCGACGCGCCCGCTGGTGCGCGCGTCCCAGTGCTGGAGCGCGTCGAGCACGCGATGGCGCGTCCGGGCGACCGCCCCCGACCGCTCGGGGAAGTAGGCGTCGCGCTGATCCCAGGCGTAGCGCATCGGGGTGTGGCAGTAGCAGACGTGGAGCGCGCCGTCGCGGGCCCGCGCGCCCTTGGCGACGCAATGGCTGCTCGAGACCACCAGATCGAAGTCCGCGAGCTCGAACTGCTCGATCGCGAGCGGGAAGAGCGGGAGGTAGCTGCGGTAGCGCCGCCGCGCGCCCGGCGCGCTCTGCAGGAAGCTGGTGCGGATGGGGTGCGATTCGATGGCGGGGGAAACGCTCCCCGGGAAGTGGAAGAGGGTGTGAATGGGCGCTCCCGGAAACAACAGGCACAGCTCCTCGAGCACCTTCTCGCCGCCGCGCATGCCGGTCAGCCAGTCGTGTACCAGGGCGACGCGGAGGCCGGGGAAGGCGGGCGCAGGCGTGTCGCGTGGCGCGGTCGGCGAGGTCAACGCGGCGTGCCTTCGAGCGAGCCGGGCGGTGAGGCGCCCGCCACGATACAACGGACGAGGGATCGGAGCGACCGCGCCGGCGCGGTGACAGACTAGAATCGGAGCCTCCGACTCCGAGGAGACCGCGATGTCCGATCTCGACGTCCGCTGGATGCCCCTGGTGCTGCCCCTGGCCGCCGTGCTCTGTCTCGCGGTGTTCGCGACGCCGGCGCGCGCCGCCGGCGGCGACGCCGACGCCAGCGCCGGTTGGATCGTCGATGCGGCCCGCAACCTGATCAGCACGCTCAGCGCCGAGCAGCGCGCGCGCGCCGTGCTGCCCTTCGACGCCGAGGCTCGCGAGGACTGGCACTACATCCCGAAGCTGAACCGCAAGGGTCTGCCCTTCAAGGACCTCGATGCGGAGCAGGTGCATCTCGCGCACGTGCTCCTCAACGCGTCGCTCTCCGGCCGCGGCTACTTCAAGGCGTCGACCATCATGAGCCTCGAGTCGCTGGTGAAGCTCATCGACATGGAGGCGGGTCGCAGCGAGCAGGTCCTGCGCCTGCGCGATCCCTTCCTCTACTACCTCACGATCTTCGGTGAGCCGGGACCCGGTGCGCGCTGGGGCTGGAGCATCGAGGGGCACCACCTCTCGCTCAACTTCACGCTGGTGGGCGACCGCGTGGCGTCGAGCCCGACCTTCCTCGGCGCCGAGCCGCACCACGTCGTCGTCGGGCCACGCTCGGGCCTGCGCGTTCTCGGCCACGAGGAGGACCTGGCGCGAGCGCTGCTCGGGTCGCTCGACGACGGGCAGCGCGCGCAGGCGATCCTGGCGCCGAGAGCCCCCGCGGACATCGCCACCGCCGCGGCGCGCGCGGTCCGGCCCGACCAGCCTCCCAAGGGGCTCGCCGCCGCGGCGATGACGTCGGAGCAGCAGGCGGCGCTGCGCCACCTGATCGAGGTCTACGTCGAGAACGTGCCGCCCGACCTGCAGGCGAGGCGCCGCGCGCAGTACGAAGAAGCCGACTTCGCGCAGATTCACTTCGCCTGGATGGGCTCGACCGAGAAGGGGCTGGGCAACGGGCACTACTACCGCGTGCAGGCACCCACCTTCCTCATCGAGTACGACAACGTGCAGAACGATGCCAACCACAGCCACACGGTGTGGCGCGACTACGACGGCGACTTCGGTCGCGACCTCCTCGCCGAGCACCACGCGGCGGTCGAGCACTAGTAGCACGATAGAACACGCCCGCCGCTCCCAGCCCTGCGCTGAGGGCCACCGGAGCACAGGTGTGCGCGGCCGGCCCTGCCTCTACTTGGCGGCGATACCCGGCGGAGAGGGCTCCTCGCCGGTCAGCCGGGCGCGCGGCTTGCGCTGGCGCGGCGTGCCGACGAAGCGGAGCACCGCGGCGGCGGTCTGCTCCGGCTGGTCGAGCCACGCCAGGTGGCCCGCTCCCTTGACGACTCTGGTGCGCACGGCACCGGAGATGCCCTGCTCGAAGAGCGAGGCGTAGCTCGGCGCAAAGAGCTTGTCCTCCGCGCCCCAGACCACGAGCGTCCGGGAGCGGATGCGGTGCAGGCGCTTGCGCAGGCCGGAGTCGCCCATCGGCCACAGCAGGCGCGCCGTCGCCTCGTTGACGCGGAAGGCCTCCATCTCCCATTCGAGCAGGTCCGCCTCGCCGGCGCCCGCCGGCGGTGCGGTGAGCGCCTGGAGCGCTTCCGGGTTCGAGACCAGGAGCGTGTCCTGCTGCGGCGGCGTGTTGGGGAAGAACAACGCCGGGGGCGCCGCCTCGTCGTAGAGGCCGAAGCTTCCGATCAGCACCAGCTTGCGCACCGAGGCGTTCGAGAAGGCCGCGGCCTCGGCGGCGAGCATCCCGCCGACCGAGGCACCGACCAGGTCGCTGCCGGCCACCCCGGCCGCCTCGAGCAGGTCGAGCGTCATCGTGACCCAGTCCGCGAGGTCGTCGAGCTCGTGGTGCCCCGGCCCGCTTCCCGAGAACCCGGGCGGCGACAGCGCGACGACCCGGCGCTTCTCGGCGAGACGATCGAGGAACGGCGTCCAGCGCGGCAGGCCGCGCAGCCCGGGGAGAAACCCCAGCGGCGCTCCGTCGCCCTTCTCCCAGACGCGGCACCTGGAGCCCGCGACCTCGACGAACGACTCGCGCGGCATGGCCGCGGCGCCGCTCGCCTCGCTGTCGGTGGTCGCGCCGGTCATGACCCCATCGCGCCGCTCACGAGGCGAGCGCCCGCGGCCGCGCGATCTGGAGCTCGGTGAGCGGCTTCGGCCACCAGCGGTCCTCCCACTCCTGGTCGAAGAGGTCCTCGATCTGCGGCTTCACCTGGCGCAGGAAGAGATCGGTGTTGTGGGTCACCAGGTCGCGGCGCATGTTGCCGAACTGGAGCAGCAGCATGAGGTGCCCGCAGTTGAGGTTGACGGCGACCTCGCGCAGCTTCTCGGCCACCTGGTCGGGGCTGCCGACGATGACGTAGCCCTTCTCGACCATCTCCTCGAAGGTCGGCTTCGCCTCGAAGATGCGCCGCTGGGCCTGCTGCGCCGCCTGCTGCACCTGCGACACCACGCGCTTGCGCTTGGTCGCCTCGCTCTGGTACCCGGGCGGATCCGCCCAGCGCGGCGCGACGTGCAGGCACCGGTTGTAGAAGTAGTCGGCGGGCTCGCGGTAGAGCCGCATCGCCTCCGCCTCGGTCGCGGCCACGCCCACGAACTGCAGGAAGCCGGCCCGATACGGGTTGGGGTCCTTGCCCAGCTTCCGCATCTCCTCCCAGAACCCGCTCATGGTCGCCTGCCCGGCCTTGTAGCCGAAGTAGGAGAGATAGCAGTAGACGTAGTCCATCTCCGCGCACCAGTGCCAGGTCTCGATCGAGCCGCCGCCCGGGATCCACACCGGCGGATGCGGCTCTTGGAGCGGGCGCGGCCAGGGATTGAGGTAGGGCTGCTGGTTGTAGCGGCCGTGGAAGCGGAACAGCTCCTTGGTCTTCCAGCAGGCGAGCACCAGGTCGTGCGCCTCGTGATAGCGGGCTCGGAGCTGGCTCGGGTTCATGCCGTAGGCGAAGCAGGTGTCGAACGGCGTGCCGACCGGGAAGCCGGCAACCAGGCGCCCGCCGGAGATGACGTCGAGCATGGCCAGCTCCTCGGCGACCCGCGTCGGCGGGTTGTAGAGCGCGAGCGAGTTGCCGAGGACGACGATGGCGGACCGGCGGGTGCGCCGCGCCAGCGACGCCGCGATCAGGTTCGGCGACGGCATCAGCCCGTAGCCGTTCGAGTGGTGCTCGTTGACGCAGATGCCGTCGAAGCCCGCCTCCGCCGCATACTCGAGCTCGTCCATGAACTCGTTGTACATGCGATGCGCCTTCGACGGATCGAACAGGCCGTAGTCGATGTCCACCCACACCGACTCGTTCTTCTCCGTGAAGTCGTCCGGGAGGTCGGTGTAGGGCATGAGATGGAAGAACAGGAGCTTCATGCGCGCCTCCGATGGAGAGGGAGATCTCCGCGGATTGTAACCCGGCGCATTCGAGCGATCGGCCGCGGCTTCAGTCGACCAGCCGTCGACGTTGCGCGTGCGGTCGATCCGGTGGAAGTGGAGCTCATCGCCATCCCACCTTTCGCAGCCATGCCTCGCGCTCGCGCTCGCGTCGCGCCCACTCTTCTGGAGAGAACGGCGCGTGTTCGTCCGCGCCGGCATGCTCCGCGTTGTCGCGTTCGAGCTCCGCCATCGATGGAAGCCCCAGCCGTGCGCGCCGCTGGTCGACGCCGGCCTCGTCCTCGATCGGATGCGGCTGGAGCTTCCCGCTCGAATCGAGATCGAGCTGGGTCCCGAACCGCTGCGGACGGCCTTCGAAGACGCGGATGCGGTCCTCGAGCATCGCCACCTCGATCTCGGGGACGTCGCCGCGCTCGGCGGCGCCGCGCAGCCATTCGAGGCCGCGACGCTGCAGGCTCGGATCGCCGATCGCGTGCTGCAGCACGAGCCAGGCGGCGCGCGACGCCACGTCGCCGACCAGCGAGCGGCCGGGCCAGCCGTGCGCCGTGACGATCTGCTCGAGCCGCTCCGCGTTGCGCCGGTGAACCTCCTCCATGCGCGGCGCGTAGCCCTCCTGGAGGCTGCCTTCGGCCTCGAGCTCGGAGCGGACGCGCAGATCCTCCTCCGCCATCGCGATCAGCTCGGTGCGGAGCTCGTCGA
>DATKDQ010000068.1:0-3696 GCA_035544635.1 Thermoanaerobaculia bacterium | reverse complement strand
ACCGTGTTGTCGTTGGCGATCACCATCGCCCAGCGGTCCTCGATCCGGCAGAACGCGGTGACGACGCCGGCCGCGGGCGAGGTCAGCTTGCCGAAGCGCTCGCCCCAGTTGGCGAAGGTGCCGACCTCGTGGACGCGGCTGTCGGGGTCGATCAGCCGCTGGATGCGCTCGCGGGCGGTGAGCTTGCCGCGGGCGTGGACGCGCGCGACGTACTCCTCGCCCCATCCGGAGGCGACCTCGGCGCGTCGCGCCAGAAGCGTCGTCTCGCGCTCGCGCATGGCTTCGAGGTTGCGCGCGAAGGTGCGGTCGTCGACCGCCGCTGCGCGCGCACGACCGATGGGGTGAAGAGCAGGTCTCGCCATCTCGATGCCCTGGCGCGATCCCCGTCGACCTGTCGTCACGCACGCGGCCAGCCCGGGATCGCCGACGTATCGTACTCGCCGCGGCGGAACGCCTCGCTCTCGAGCACCGCCAGGTGGAGCGGGATGGTGGTGGCGACCCCCTCCACCCGCGAGGACCGCAGCGCGGCGAGCATGGTCGCGATCGCCTGGTCGCGATCGCGACCCCAGGTGATCACCTTCGCCAGCAGCGAGTCGTAGTAAGGCGGCACGTCGTCGCCGGCGCGCAGGTGGGTGTCGACGCGCACCTTGCCGGGGCCGGCCTCGCGCGCGAGCTCGAAGGCCTCGAGCCGGCCTGGCGTGGGACGGAACCCGCGCTCCGGATCCTCGGCGTTGATCCGGCACTCGAGGCTCGCGCCCTCGAGCCGCACCTCGTGCTGCTCGAGCGCGAGTCGCTCGTTGGCGGCGATCCGGAGCTGCTCGCGCACCAGATCGACGCCGCTGCGCATCTCGGTGACCGGATGCTCGACCTGGAGCCGCGCGTTCATCTCCATGAACCAGAGCCGCCCGTCGCGGTCGCGCAGGAGCTCGACCGTGCCCGCACCGGTGTAGCCGATGGCGGCCGCCGCGCGCGCGGCCAGCGCGCCCACGCGCTCGCGCTCGGCGTCGTCGAGCACCGGGCTCGGCGACTCCTCGATCAGCTTCTGGTGGTGGCGCTGGACCGAGCACTCGCGCTCGCCGAGGTGGATGGCGCGGCCCTCCTGGTCGGCCAGGATCTGGAGCTCGATGTGGCGCCCGCCTTCGAAGTAGCGCTCGAGGTAGAGCCGCGAATCGCCGAAAGCCGCCGCGGCCTCGCGTGCGGCCTCCTCGAACGCCGACTCGAGCTCCGCCGCGGTGCGGCAGACCCGCATGCCGCGGCCGCCGCCGCCGGCGTCGGCCTTGAGCATCACCGGCCAGCCGACCTCCTCGGCCACGGCGAGCGCGGTACCGACGTCGGTCAACAGGTCGGAGCTGCCGGGGATCCCGGGCAGCCCGGCCTCCTCCAGCGCGCGCTTCGCTGGGAGCTTGCGGCCGAGGCGGTCCATGACGTGGGGCCGCGGGCCGACGAACGCGAGCCCGTGCTCGCTACAGAGCGCGGCGAAGCGCGCGTTCTCGGCGAGGAAGCCCCAGCCGGGGTGCACCGCCGACGAGCGGGTCTGGAGCGCCGCCTGCACGATGCGCTCGGCGCGCAGGTAGCTCTCGGCCGGCGGCGCCGGCCCGACGCACACCACCTCGTCCAGCCGCTCGACCCAGGAAGCGTCGCGGTCGGCGCGGGACACCGCGCCCACGGTGGCGATCCCCATCTCGCGCGCCGTGCGCGCGACGCGCACCGCGACCTCGCCCCGGTTCGCGATCAGGATGCGGCGAAACATCACGGCCTCACGACGATCCCTGCCGTTGATTGCCGCTGGCTCATGCCGGCCTCTCTGGAGCCACGAGCTTCAGGGCGCGACCAGCAGCCCCAGCTCGTCGGCCGCTCTGCGCAGCCGGTCATCCAACGTGATCAGCGTTCGCGCCTGCTCTTGCGTCGCCATTGCCAGATGGAGCGCGTCGGCAGCGCGCAGCGCGAGCCCGGGCTGCAACAGATAGCGTTCGGCCGAGCGATGGGTCGCCGGCGTCGATCTGGCCGGAAGCAGATGACCGGACTCCAGACTGTCGAGAAGCGCGCGGTGGAGTTTGTGCGCATCTCGCATGCTCAGCTCACCCTCGCGCAGGCGCCTTGCCGCGGCGGAGACGGTCTCGGTGATCGCGAGGTCCGACACGACGAGATCCCGCCGGCCGCGGAGGAGACGGTTTAGCTCGTCGCTCTCGGGTTCGGGCAGAAACAGCTTCGCGAGCGCGCTGGCGTCGATGTAGAGCGGACCGTCCACTACAGCCGGTCCTCGCGGTCCTCGATGATGGAGCGAGAGAGTGGCGGCATGAGACACGGCATGGTCCGGCGAAAGGAGGAGTAGTCGGGGAAGGGCTCACGCGACTGCGGAGAGTAAGGGACGAGGAGGGCCACCGGGCGGCCGCGGTCGGTGATCACGATCTCGACGCCTCGACGCACCTCCTCGAGAAGGGCCGAGAGATTCTGCCTGGCTTCGCGGATGCCGGCTTTCCTCATGAGAGCAATTGTGCTACTTGTAGCATCCACAGTCAAACTGCTTCGCAAAGAACCCGATCAGGAAAGGAGCCTCCGTGTCGAACGCCTTCGATCTCACCGGGAAAGTCGCGCTCGTGACCGGCGGCAGCCGGGGGCTCGGGCGCGAGATGGCGCTCGGCTTCGCCCGCGCCGGGGCCGACGTGGCGATCGCGAGCCGCAAGCTCGAGGGCTGCGAGGCGGCGGCCGCCGAGGTGGAGGCGATCGGCCGCCGCGCCCTGTCGCACGCTTGCCATGTCGGCAAATGGGACGAGCTTCCGGGGCTGGTCGATGCCGTGTACGAAGAGTTCGGCCGGCTCGACATCCTGGTCAACAACGCCGGGATGTCGCCGCTCTATCCGTCGCTAGAAGAGGTGACGGAGGACCTCTTCGACAAGGTGATCGCGGTCAACCTCAAGGGCCCCTTCCGGCTGGCTGCGCTGGTCGGGAGCCGGATGGCGAAGGGCGACGGCGGTGCCATCCTCAACGTCTCCTCGACCGCCGCGGTGCGCCCGAGCCCCAGCGCCGAGCCCTATGGAGCGGCGAAGGCCGCCCTCAACGCGCTCACGCGGTCGCTCGCGTTCGCCTACGGCCCCAAGGTGCGGGTCAACTGCATCATGGCCGGCCCCTTCTTCACCGACGTGTCGCGGCACTGGGACATGGAAGCGTTCGAGCAGCGCGCGACGACGCAGCTCGCGCTTCGGCGCGGCGGCGACCCGGCGGAGATCGTGGGCGCGGCGCTCTACCTGTGCAGTGGAGCCGCGAGCTTCACCACCGGCGCGGTGCTCGCCGTTGACGGCGGCAGCTATTGAGACGCGGGGCGTTCGCGCACGCAACGACCGTCTGTGCGCCGGCGGACCCAGCCCGCCCCTGCGCGCGAGGATCCGCCGTTGGCCCTGCCGGCTCGCTGAATAGGCCAGCCAGCGCTCCGGGTGACTACGCGATCCTGCCGTCGCGCATGCGGATCTCCCGTCGCGCATGGGCGGCGATCTCCGTCTCGTGGGTGACCACGACGATCGTGGTGCCGGCCGCCGCGAGCTCGTCGAACAGGCCCATGATGTCCGCCGCCGTGCGCGAGTCGAGGTTCCCGGTGGGCTCGTCGGCCAGGAGCAGCGACGGGCCGTTGACCAGCGCCCGAGCGATCGCGACCCGCTGGCACTGACCCCCCGAGAGCTCGTTGGGGCGGTGCCGCAACCG
>DATKDQ010000067.1:0-13992 GCA_035544635.1 Thermoanaerobaculia bacterium | reverse complement strand
GGCCTGGGGGCGCGCTGGAACGGCCGGCCCTGCCGGGTCTCGTCCACGGCGAGACTCGAGGAGGCGACGCTCTGCTACACCAGCCTCGACGGGTTCCTGCGCCACGGGCGCGCCGGCGCGCTCGAGCGCCTGGTCGACGCGACGCGCACCCAGCGCGGCTGGAGCGACGCCTATGGACACGCGCTGGTCGCCACCGGGCGCGTCGACCTCGCGGTGGAGCCGGTGATGAGCGTGTGGGACAACGCGCCGCTCCTGCCCATCCTGCTCGAGGCGGGCGGGAGATTCAGCGACTGGACCGGGAAGGATCGTATCGACGGCGGCGACGCGGTCTCGACCAACGGGGCCCTCCACGAAGCCGTCCTGGCGCTGCTGGGCGATGGTGCGAACGCGAGCTAGAATCCGAGCGTCCGTTCGCCGACCCAGCGATCTCCCAATGGAACACCCCACCCGGTTCGGCCGCTACCTCGTCAAGGGCGTCATCGGCAAGGGTGCCATGGGCGTCATCTACCTGGCCGAGGATCCCGTGATCGGCCGGCAGGTGGCGATCAAGGTGATCCAGCTCCAGCCCGGGTTGTCGGAGAAGGAGATCGAGAACCTGAAGACGCGCTTCGAACGCGAGTTCCGCTCGGCCGGCACGCTCTCCCATCCGAATATCGTCACGGTGCACGACGTCGGGAGCGAGGGCAACGCCCCGTTCATCGCGATGGAGTACGTGGAGGGAAAGACGCTCGAGCACCTCCTCAACGAGCAGCGCCCCCTCTCGTTCGAGGAGATCTCCGAGCTGGTCTCGCAGATCTGCGACGCCCTCGACTTCGCGCATGGAAGCGGCGTGGTCCATCGTGACATCAAGCCGGCCAACATCCTGCTCGATCGCTCGCAGCGGCCGAAGATCACCGACTTCGGTGTGGCGAAGCTCGCCGACACCGGCATGACCCACACCGGCGCGATGGTCGGGACCCCCTGGTACATGTCGCCCGAGCAGGTGGTCGGTGAGAGCATCACCGGAGCGGCCGACCAGTTCGCGGTCGCGGTCATGACCTATCAGATCCTCACCCGCGAGCGACCGTTCTCGGGTGAGCGCTCCTCGACCGTGCTCTACAAGATCGTGCACGAGGAGCCCACGCGCCCCCACCTGCTCAACCCGCGGCTGACCGACCTGATCGATCAGGTGTTGATGCAGGCGTTTCAGAAGAACCCGGACGAGCGCTATCCGAGCTGCGCGGCGTTCGCCGACGACCTGAGCGCGGCGCTCGGCGTCGCGGCCTGGCGCGGACCCGGCAAGAGCCAACCCGGCGCGCCGCTGCCCGCGACCGAGTGGCCGACCGAGGCGCTGAAGCTCGACCCCCAGGTCATGCAGCAGTTGCAGTCGACCGCACGCTCGGGGGCAGCGTCGGGCGCCGGCTCCGGAGCGGGCTCGAGAGCGCGGTCGAAGGCGGGCTCGAGCGCAGGGTCGGGGGCGGGGTCGCGAGCGGGCTCGGTCGCCCGATCCGCCGCGGCATCGGCGGCGAGCGCCGCCGTGGACGCGGTCGCCGATCCGGACGCGACCGCCTACGCGGCGCCGCCCGCGGGCACCACCGCGCCCATCGCGCGCGCCCCGGCGCGCGCGGGGCTCGGCGCCCGGCGATCGCTTCTGATCGCCGCCGGCGCGATCGTCGTGCTCGGCGCCGGCCTGGGTCTGTGGATGCGCGGCGGCGGCGCGGCGACGACCGACTCCACCGGCGCCGCCGAAGTGGAGGCGGTCGCGCTCGACGCGAACGGTCAGCCGCTCGACGGCGCACCCGGAATCGGCGGGGAGCTCGAGGCCTCGGCCGACGCGGCTTCCAGCGATGCGGCGGAGGGCGCCCTCCCCGGCCCGAGCGGCGAGGGCGTTGCCGCTGATACGCAGACGTATCGCATCGTCACGCGGCCCGCGGGCGCGACGGTGCTGCTCGACGGCACGAAGCTCGATCAGGTCACCCCCGCCGAGGTGATGCTGCGCGGGGACGCCCGCCACAGCGTGCGGCTCGAGCTGGAGGGCCACGCGCCGGTGGGCTGGACGTTCTCTGCCGACCGTCTCACGGCGGAGCAGGCCCGCAACCGCACGCTGTTCTTCCCGCTCGCCGCAGTGGGCTCGCAGGAGGCCGCGGCCGCCGCGCCCGCCGCCGATGAGCCCGCGAGCGAAGAGCCCGCGACCGCAGCCGTCGCTTCCGCCGGGCCGACCTCACCACCCGGTCGCATCGATCGGTCGGCACCCACCGTGCGCCCCGGCCGCGACGTGCCGCCGCCGAAGCGGATCCAGGACGCCGCGCCGGTGTACGCGCGGGAGTCGGTCCCCACCGACCGCGAGGCGTTCGTGATCCTCGAGCTGACGCTGGATCCGCGCGGCGAGGTCGCGGAGGCGAAGGTGCTGCGCAGCCTGAACCCCGAGCTCGACCAGGCCGCCCTTCGCGCCGTGTACCAGTGGCGCTACGAGCCCAGCGTGTTCAAGGGCAAGCCCGCCAACGTCGTGGTGGCCACCACGGTGCGCTTCGAGACCCCGTAGCACCAGGTCCGGAAAGCGGCCAGATCGGACCGATCGAGCACGTATAGTGCTCGGCGTGAGTGCGAGCCGCCACCTTGACGCCGCCAGCTCGGCACGCGGCGACGGCGCCGCACGGGAGGGGGGACTCCGCTTCCGCCTCGCCTACCGGCCTCCGTTCGACTGGCCGAGCCACCTCGCCTATCTGGTGCCGCGCGCGATCCCGGGCGTGGAGGAGGCGGCGCACGGCGTGTACCGGCGCACGTTCCGGGTCGGTGGGCAGGTGGGCTCGCTCGAGGTGCGCCCGGCGCCGGACGGCGGTCCCGCGCTCGAGCTGCACGTCACTCCGGTGGAGCCGGTCCACCTGCCGGCGCTCATCGAGCGCGCGCGCCGGGTGTTCGACCTCGGCGCCGATCCCGACGTGATCCGCCGGCACCTGCGGCGCGACTCCGAGCTGCGTCCCTGGGTGGACCGCTGTCCCGCGCTGCGCGTGCCCGGTGCCTGGGATGGGTTCGAGCTCGCGATGCGTGCGGTGATCGGGCAGCAGATCTCGGTGATCGCCGCGTCGACCCTCACCGGGCGGGTCGCACGCCGCTGGGGCCAACCGCTCGGCGAAGGGGCGCAGGTGGTGTTTCCGCAGGCCGAGACCCTCACCGACGCCGATCTCGCGTCGGTCGGCCTGCCGCGCGCCCGCGGCGAAACGCTCCGCCTCCTGGCGCGCGCCGTCGCCGCGGGCGAGCTCTCGCTCGAGCCCGGTGCGGACCCCGCCGCCGTCCGCGAGCGCTTGATCGCGATCGCCGGGATCGGGGAATGGACGGCGCAGTACGTGGCACTGCGCGCGCTGGGCGATCCCGACGCGTTTCCGGCGTCGGACCTCGGCCTCCTGCGCTCGCCGGCGAACGGCGGGGCGAGGAGCCCGCGTCAGCTCCTGGCGCGCGCCGAGGCGTGGCGCCCGTGGCGGGCGTACGCGGCGATGGTGCTGTGGCGCGCCTACGGCACGAACGCAGCTCTCGGCCGACGGGTTGTACCGGATGGGCGAAGAGAATCGACGAGAAAGGACGGCAAGGCATGATGGTGTACACGGAGATCGACAACCCGGTCGTCAGCATTGCCGTCGCCGGCGACGAGCAGGGGCTTCGCGCGATCCGGTTCCTCGAGGGGCCGGGGCGCCTCGCGCCCGACCCGGCGTGGCGCCGCGACGACCGGGCGCGCCCGCTGCGCTCCGCCGTGCGCGAGCTCCGCGCCTACTTCGGAGGTGAGCTGCGCCAGTTCTCGCTCGCGCTGGCGCCCGCCGGCACGCCGTTCCAGCTCGACGTCTGGCGCGCGCTCGCCGCGATCCCCTACGGCGAGACGACGTCGTACGGTGAGCTGGCGCGCCGCATCGGACGTGCCCGGGCGGTGCGCGCGGTGGGCGCCGCGAACGGATCGAACCCGCTGCCTATCGTGGTGCCCTGCCATCGCGTGATCGGCTCGAACGGCAGCCTGACCGGCTACGGCGGCGGCCTGCCGATCAAGCGCGCGCTGCTCGCGCTCGAACGCGGCGTGCGCGACGGGCAGCGGCCGATGTTCGCCGCGGGGACGTGACCAGCGACGCCTCCGGCGCAGCGGAGCAGCCCGCCCGCTCCCGCCCCTACGACGAAGCGCTGGGGGCGGGGATCTCCATCGGCTCCTTGGCCAGCCACCACTCCGTCGTTCCGGGGTAGAAGAGAAAGACCCCGGCGGGGGCGAAGCTCACGCCGCGCATGCGGTTCGAGAACGCCCACAGCGTCCGGTAGTCCCACATGAAGGTGAAGGGCTGCTCCTCGTAGAGGATGGCCTGGATCTCACTGTAGTAGCGCGCGCGCACCTCGCGATCGAGCTCGCGGCGCGCCAGCGCGAACAGCTCGTCGACGCGCTGGTTCGAGTAGGCGCCCCAGTTGTAGCCGTCGGTGTAGCCGCCGGTCTCCCAGTAGACGCCCCACTCGTCGGGGTCGTTCGTCACCTCGACCACCGCGACGTAGGACTCGAAGTCGTGGTCGCGGAGACGCTTCACCAGCGTCGCCACCTCCATGAAGACCGGCGTGAGCTCCACGCCGATGCGCCTGAGGTCCTGGATGTAGAGGTCCGCGAGCTTCATCCAGGTGGGGTCGCCCTGCCCGAGCATCATCTCGAACCCGAAGCGGCGCCTGCGGCCGTCGATCTCCCGGTAGCGCCAGCCATCGTCCGGATCGACCCGCCATCCGGCCTCGTCGAGCAGGCGGCCGGCGGCCTCGAGGTCGAACGGGATGAGCTCGATGTCCGAGTTGTACGCCCAGTGGGCGGGATCGAAGATGCCCCGCGACGGCGTGTAGAGCCCGTACAGCGCGTCGCGCAGGAACGCCTCGCGGTGGAAGGCGTGGCTCATCGCGCGCCGCACCCGGACGTCGCCGAAGAAGGGGTTCCCGCGCTGGTTCCAGCCCAGCGAGGCGACGATGCGCAGCGGCGCCAGCGCCTTGACGCCGACCCGCCGGAACTCGGCGTCGTTGGTCTGGGTCGCGAACTGCTGCGCCGATAGGGACATCTCGTGGAGCTGTCCCTTCTTGAACAGGAGGAGCGCGACGTTGGGATCGGGGAGGATCTTGAGCACCAGGCGCGCGAACCGCGGCCTGGTGAAGGGGTAGTCCTCCCAGCGCTCGACTGTGATCTGGTCGTTCGTCCTCCACTCGACGAAGCGGTACGGGCCGCTCCCGATCACCCGATCGTGCGCGAGGTGGGCCCAGAACGAGCTGCCGCGCAGCGTGGGGTCCTTCCTGCGCTCCTCGGGGCGATCGAAGACGTGCTTCGCTACCACCGGGAAGGACATGTCCTGCATCCGGGTGGCGAGCATGTCGCGATGGACGTACTCCACCGTGTGATCGTCGAGCGCGCGCACCGAAGCGAGGCGCGAGGCGGCGCGCTTGTAGAACAGCGCCGGGATCCGATCGTCGGAGACGAGCGCGAACGAGAACTCGACGTCGTGCGCGGTCCAGGGCTTTCCGTCCTGCCAGCGCGCGGCGGGGTCGAGGCGGACGGTGAAGGTGCGATGGTCCTCCGACTCCTCGGCGGAGACCACCACCTCCGGGTTCCACACCGCCTCCATCTCGGCGTTGCGGCGCACCGGGTTGATGTAGAGCATCCCGTGCATGTGGTGGTCCTGCCACACCACGTTGAAGATGGGATTGAGCGTGGTCGGGCTGATGATGAAGCGGCGCACGTTGGTCGCGTCGTGCTCGGCTGACTCCGGGTCGTAGGACGCGAACAGCGACGGCGGGTTGACCAGCGGGTCGGAGGCGGGGTCGTAGCGCGCGGCCTCGGTCCGCGGGCCGCGCCCGGGGACCTCGCGCCAGCAGGCGGCGAGGGCGATGAGGGCGAAGATCGCGGTGGCGATCGAATGCGGGCGGAGGCCACGGGGAGGATCAGCCATCGTGCTCTGCGACCTTCACCACGACGAAGGTGACGTCGTCCGGGAACGGCGCATCGGCGCTCCACTCCCGCGCCGCCCTCTGGAAGAGCGCCACGATCTCCTCCGGATCGAGGTTACCCCACCGCGCGAGCAGCTCGCGCGGCCGCTCGTAGCCCAGCGGTGCGCCGTCGGCGCCGGCCATCTCCGGGAAGCCGTCGCTCATCAGCAGGACGACGTCGCCGGCGCTTAGGGAAGCCGAGCGCGCGGTGTACCGGAAGTCGGCGAGGCCGCCCAGCGGCATGCCCTCGACCAGGATCTCTTCCACCCGACGGTCCGCGGCGCGGTACACCAGCGCCGGCGGCATGCCGGCCGCGGCGTAGGTCAGGCTGCCGTCGCGGAAGCGCGCGAGCGCCAGCGAGAGGTTCATGCCGTCGATCCGCATCGCCCGCACCGTCGCGCTGGCGCCGCGAAAGAAGCGCGGGATGTCCTCGGCCGCCCCGAAGGTCGAGAACATCCCCTTCATCAGCGAGACCATCGCGCCGGCGCGGGCGCCGTGGCCGGTGGCGTCGCCGAGCGCCGCGGTGAGCACGCCGCCGTCGACGCGGAAGTCGTAGTAGTCGCCGCCCACCTCGGTCGCCGTGGTCATCGCCGCCGCCACCCGCAGCCCCTCCATCCGCGGCAGCTCCGCGGGCAAGAGCGAGAGCTGCAGCTCACGCGCCGCGTCGAGCTCCTCGGTCTTACGCCGGTTGTCCGCCTCGAGCAGGCGTCGCTCGATCTCGCGCTCCTTGGCCTGGAGCTCCTGCTCGAGCGTGCGCTTCGACAGCTCCTCGACCTGCTGGAGCTGCAGCTCGAGGTTGCGCCCGAGGCGGGCGAACACGAACGCGATGAAGAGCGACACCGAGAGCAGCAGCGCCGCGACGCCGTAGTACGAAACCGGGAAGAACGGGAGCGGCGGATCGAGGAAGCCGGCGTCGAGCAGCATCTGCCAGCCGAGGCCGACCAGGAGCCCGAGGGTCCCGCCGATCAGGAACCAGGCGATGGGTCTTCCGCTGCGCACCGTCTTGACGTGCATGCGCAGCGTCTCCCCCACCACGATCATCAGAAACCACCAGAAGTGGGAGAACGCCTCGAAGTCCTGGTCGACCGCGACCAGCACGGCGATGCCCATGCCGACGGCGACCACGGTCCAGAACCAACGGCCCAGGGGATGGTCGAAGATGAGGTAGGAGAAGCGCAGCAGGAGCAGCATCGCGACGATGAGCAGCGGATCGGCGACGAGGTTCGAGAACGCGAGGACCTGGGGGTCCTCGGCCAGCGGGCGCTCGAAGTGGAGCGCCGCCAGTGCCGCGGCGCAGGCCGTGATCAGTCCGAAGAAGAGGTTCGAACGGAAGCGGCGAGTGAAGGAGAACATGAGGAAGTGCAGCACCGCCTGCCCGCCGAACGCGCCCACGAAGAACATCTGGTGACCGGCGACGCGGTGCCCGAGCCGGCGGGCGTAGGCGATCATCGGCGCCGGCTCGCCCACGACCAGACGAAAGCCCGCGGCCGGCGTCCACCAGTCGAAGCCGGTGTGCGAGCGCCGGTCGTAGCGGATCGCGAGCAGCTGCCGGGGCGCCGGAGGGAACGAGAAGTTGCGATAGCGGGGACCGAACTCGAGCGGCCCGCCCGGAGGCGGGCTCGCCAGCGACCGCCGGGGAGCCGTGCCCTGGCGAGGCACCAGGCGCCGCTCAGTGTAGCCCGGCGGAGCCGGCAGCGAGCCGAAGTTGTAGAGCAGCTCGCCGTCGAGGTACACCTGCGCCGAGCCGCGCAGGTCGAGGTACCAGCCCAGGTCTCGCGCCCAGAGACTCTCGCCGACCTCGAGCTCGCGCCGGAACCACGACACCGCGGCCGGCTCCCGCAGCTCGTCGGTCGCGGCGATCGCCGTCCACTCACGATCGTCCAGCTCCGGCGACGCCCACGCCGGGTCGTCGCCCGCCCGCCACCGCCAGCCGTCGCGAAGGACGAGCGGGGCCCGGACGTCTTCGATCGTGAGCTCGCGCGCGGCGGCGACTCCCGCCGAGGCGGGCCCGACCAGGAGGAGCGGCGTGGCCGCCAGGACCAGCGCGGCCGTGCGCAGGATTCCTGAAATCCCGTCGCGGCGTTTCGAGGCGGCTGCCATACGACCGGTGCGCGTGGACGCGTGCGCTGTCTGCTCCTGGGCGGGGCGAGCCGGGTGGTGATCGACGCTCGGGCCGGTCGACTACCGAGGCGCCTCGCCCTGAACGTCCGCCATCGCCGCCGCCGCGCGCTCGATCGCCTCGTCGATCGCCGCCTCGTCGAGGACGGTGGCGACCGCCATCATGCCGCGCGGCGCGAGCAGGAGGCCGTGGTTGAGCGCCGCGAGATGAAAGATCGCGGGCGTCGGGTCCGCCGGCACGATCGAGATCCCCGCCGGCGGCGCCGCCGCCGCTTCCGGCCCCGGCCGCACCGCCTGGAACGCGACCAGCGACCCCACGCGCCGGACCTTCGCCGGCAGTCCGCATCGCTCCGCCGCGCGCCCGAGCCCCTGTTCGAGGCGCTCCGCGAGCCGGTCGATGCGCGCGATCCGCTCGGCGGTGAGCTCGCGCACCGAGACCGCGCCCGCTGCCATCGTCACCGGGTTGGCGTTGTAGGTGCCGGAGTGGAACACGCTGCGGCGCTGGCTCGGGGATCGGTGGGAGGCGGCGGACTGGCTCGGGGGACGGTCGGCGGCGGTGGGATCGAGAACGTCGAGGAGCTCGCGCTTGCCGCCGACGGCCCCGACCGGGAAGCCGCCGCCGATGATCTTGCCGAGCATGGTGAGGTCGGGGTCGAGGCCGATCTCGCCCTGGACGCCCCCGGTCGCGAGCCGGAACGTGATCACCTCGTCGAGCACGAAGAGCGCGCCCGCGCGGCGCGTCGCGGCGCACAGGCCGCGGAGGAACTCCGGCGCGCCGCGCACGACGCCGCCCGCACCCTGCACCGGCTCGATGACCACCGCCGCCACCTCGTCGCCCCGCTCGGCGAGGACGCGCTCGAAGCTTGTGAGGTCGCCGTACTCGGCGAGGAGCGTCGCCGGGCCTGGATGACCGAACGTGCCCGACTCGAATTCGGGAAGCGAGCCGTGGTAGCCGCCGCGCGCCATCAACACCCGGTAGCGGCCGGTGAGCTCGCGCGCGAGCGTGAGCGCGAGCAGCCCCGCCTCGGTCCCGGAGTTGGTGAAGCGGATGCGCTCCATCGCGGGCACCCGGCCGACGATGAGCTCGGCGAGCTCGATCATCGCCTGGTTCGACGCCGTCCAGCCGCTGCCGCGAGCGAGGTCCACCGCTTCGAGGATCGGCGGATAGGCGTGGCCGTGCACCATCGAGGTGTAGTTGTAGACCAGGTCGAGGTACTCGTTGCCGTCGACGTCGTAGAGGCGCGATCCCGACGCGCGCTCGATCGACAGCGGATACGGCTCCCAGAACGCGGCCTGCCGCGAGTTGCCGCCGGGCAGGACGCGGCGCGCTCGCGCGTGGAGCTCCGCCGAGCGGGGCGAGCGGCGGCGATAGGCCTCCTCGATCGACGAGGGGGCGGCGGGACGGCGATGCGCGATGCTCATGCTGGTGTCACCGATCGCTGCGAGACCGCATACTAGAACGCCTGCGGTCCCGAGAGGAGCGCTCGGGCGCTACCGGGAGGCGGCCCCGGCCCGCGCGATCGCGAGCTCGCGCAACGCCCGGTAGTCGAGCTTCCCATTCGCCGCGCGCCCCAGGCTGTCGACGAAGAGGACATTCTTCGGCGCCTTGTAGTGCGCCAGCTCGGCCTTGACCCAGGCCTCGAGCTCCCCCGCCGCCGGGGCGGCGCCGACGGAGCCGTTGCGCTCCACCAGCGCGGTGATCGCCTCGCCCCAGCGGGCATCGGGGACGCCGACGCAGGCCGCGTCGCGCACCGCCGGATGCCGCTTGAGCACCTCCTCGACCTCCTCCGGGAAGACCTTCTCACCACCGGTGTTGATGCACACCGAGCCGCGGCCGAGGAGCCGGATGGTGCCGTCCGCCTCCACCAGCGCGTAGTCGCCCGGGATCGAGTAGCGCCTGCCGCCGACGTCGACGAACGTCGCCGCGCTCTTCTCCGGATCCTTGTAGTAGCCGATCGGGATCGGGCCCGACACCGCGACGCGGCCCACCACCCCCGAGCCCGGCGCGACCGGACGCAGCTCGTCGTCGAAGACGGCGGCATCGGGACCGAGCTTGAAGGTGGCGGTGGCCGCGGCCTCCGAGCCGGTCGACTCCGAGCGCCCCACCCGCACCGCCTCGGTCGAGCCCAGCCCGTCGCGCAGGACGAGCGCCGAGCGGTGGCGCAGGAGCCCGCGCTTCACCTCCTCGCTCCACATCACGCCCGACGAGCGCATCACGCCCAGGCTCTCGAGACGCCAGCGGCCCGGGTGCGCGTCGAGCGCGTCGAGCAGCGGACGGGCGAAGGCGTCGCCCACCAGGTAGATCTGGTTCACGCGCTCGCGGTCGATGGCGTCGAGCGTCTCGATGGCGTCGAACTTGCGGCTCTCGAGCGTCACCACCGACCCGCCGTTGACCAGCGCCGCGATCGAGCCCATGAGGCCGAGCGCGTGCATCTGCGGGCACGCCGGCAGGATGCGCAGGCCCGGTCCCTCGGCGCGCTTCTGCTCCACGATGCCGGCGTGGCCGCGCGAGAGGTCGTAGGGACCCTGCGTGCGCTCGCGGTTGATGACCATGAAGTAGTCGCCCTGACGCCACATCACGCCCTTCGGCATCCCGGTCGTGCCGCCGGTGTAGATCAGGAAGAGATCGTCGGGCGAGCGGTCCCACGGCAGGGAGAGGCCGGCCTCGCCGCCCGCCGCCTCCTGGTGTGGAATCGCCCACCCGGGGCATGGGCCCGAGTCGTCGTCGACCCAGACCCAGGCGCGCACGCGCGGCAGCCGCGCGCGCAGCCCCTCGACGCGCTCGCTGAACGAGCCTTGGAAGAAGACCGCGGCCACGTCCGCGTTGTCCCAGAGGTACAGCAGCTCGCGGTCCTGGTAGCGGTAGTTGGTGTTGACCGGCACCAGCGCGGCCTTCACCGCGCCGAA
This sequence comes from Thermoanaerobaculia bacterium, assembly GCA_035544635.1. Lineage (GTDB taxonomy): Bacteria > Acidobacteriota > Thermoanaerobaculia > Multivoradales > Multivoraceae > DATAFT01. The sequence goes on along the minus strand of DATKDQ010000067.1, from coordinate 3,012 downwards.
CAGCGACTCCAGGTACTCGGGACCGTTGTAGAGGTACTGCGCGACCTTGTCCTGGCGCTCGAGGCCGTGCGCCAGGAGCGTGCGCGCCAGGCTGTCGGTCCGGCGGTGGAACGACGCCCAGGTGAAGCGGCGCTCACCCTGGATCTGTGCGATCGCCTCGGGCTGTGCCTCGGCGATGGCCTCGACCAGGTCGGCGTAGTTGGCGCGCATGAAGAGCGTGAGTCTAGCAACGCGAAACGTTGGCGGCGCCCGGGTCGTCCCAGTCTCGAATCCGAACGTGGTCCCCGGGTCGAAGCCTCGCGCCCGCACCTCGGCCTCGCGACGTGGAGCGCCGGCGTGCCCGCCCATCCCGGGAGCGCAGGCACCGCCTGTCGAGCCGTGCCGTGCGCGCAGGTCATGGAATTATGAATAGAATGGTCGGTCTAGTCCGGCCGGAAAGGATCCCGACGCCATGAGAGCCTTCCTCCTCGGCGGCACGCGCTTCGTGGGACTACGCCTGGTTCGCGCGCTGTCCGCGGCCGGTCACCAGGTGACGATTCTCAACCGCGGCCGCCGGCAGGCGGACCTGCCGCCCGGAGTCGAGCGGCTCGAGGCGGACCGCCGCGATCCCGATGCCGTGCGCCGCGCCCTGGGCGGGCGCCGCCGCGACTTCGACGTCGTGTTCGACGTCACCGGCTATCAGACGGCAAACCTCGAGCCGGTGGTCGACGTGCTCGGTGAGAACGTGCGCCGCTACGTGTTCATCAGCTCGTTCGCGGTCTACGCCCGTCCCCAGACCTTTCCCATCCGCGAGGACTTCCCGCTGGTCGAGCCCGGCGAGAAGAGCGGCGGGCTCGACGCCTACGGCGCCGACAAGGTGCGCTGCGAGCGCTTCCTGCTCCAGGCGCATCGCGAGCGCGACCTCCCCGTCGCCATCCTGCGCAGCCCCGGCATCTACGGTCCCGAGAACTGGATGGACGACCGCGAGGGGAGCTACTTCGCGCGTCTGGAGATGGGACGCAGGATCCTGGTTGCCGGCAAGGGCGAGACGCTGGTGCACTGCGGTCACGTCGACGACATCGCCGCCGCCTGCATCGCGGTGGCCGAGGCGGAGGAGACGGCGGGAGAGGTGTTCAACGTCGCCGGGCCCGAGGCGATCACCGTCAACGGCTTCCTCGACGCGATGGCGGACGCCGTCGGCGTCGCGGCGCGGAAGGTCTACATCCCCTACGGCGAGGGCCGCGAGTCGATCGACGGCCTGCTGCCCTACGCCTCCGAGCGCAGCGTCGTCCACTCGATCGAGAAGCTGACTCGCGTCACCCGCTTCTCGCCGCTCTACGACGTGAGGAGCGGCATGGCCCACACCTACGCCTGGTGGCGCGGGCACCGCGGGCTCGAGCGCATCCGGTTCGAGCCGGGAAAGCTCGGCCACGACGTCGATCTGGCGGCGGAGGACGCGTTGATCGCGCGCTGGGACGTAGCCGGCGCGCAGGCGGCGAGCTGAGCCTCGCAGGGAGCCTGTCCATGGAGTCGTCGCTCACGAGGATGAAGCTCACCATCGGTCTACGAGCCGTGCTCGTCGGGCTCGTCGTCGCCGGCGCCGTGCACGCCGCCGAGCCGCCGCGCCCGCCCAACCTGATCGTCATCCTGGCCGACGATCTCGGCTACGGCGACGTCTGCGCCTACGCCTGTCCGCTGGGCGGCAGGACGCCGCACATCGACGCGCTGGCCGCGCGCGGCGCGCGCTTCACCCAGGCCTACGTCACGGCGGCGGTGTGCAGCCCTTCGCGCGCGGGACTCCTGACCGGCCGCTACCAGCAGCGCTTCGGGCACGAGCTCAACGCCGGCGGCGTGGCGCGGGCGCACCGGGACGGTCTCGGCACGCCCGCGAGCGAGCGCATGCTCCCGGCCTACCTGAAGGAGCGCGGCTACGCGACCGGAATGGTCGGCAAGTGGCATCTCGGCTCGACCGAGGCGCTGCATCCGATGTCGCGGGGGTTCGACGAGTTCTTCGGGTTCCTCCACGGCGGCAACCTGTACATCGAGCCCCTGGATCGAGAGGGAGTCCACTTCATCGAGCGCGGCGCCGACCCGGCGACGCGGATGCGCAACCCGGTGAATCCCATCCTGCGCGGGCGCGAGCCGGTCGAGGAGCCGGAGTACCTCACCGACGCGTTCACCCGCGAGGCCATCTCGTTCATCGACCGCCATCACCAGGAGCCGTTCTTCCTCTACCTCGCCTACAACGCGCCGCACACGCCGCTCCAGGTCACGGACCGCTACTACCAGCGCTTCCCGCACATCGAGGACCAGGCCCGGCGCATCTACGCCGCGATGGTCTCCGCGCTCGACGACGGCGTAGGCGCCGTAAGGGCGGCGCTCGCGCGCCACGGTCTCGACGAGCGCACGCTCGTCGTCTTCACCAGCGACAACGGCTGCGCCACCTACACCGAGGCCTGCTCGAACGAGCCGCTGCTCGGCGGCAAGGTCACGCCGTTCGAGGGCGGCACCCGGGTGCCGTTCATCGCCTCGTGGCAGGGCGCCATCGCGCCCGGCCGCGTGATCGACGCGCCGGTCTCGACGCTCGACCTGCTGCCGACGGCGCTCGCGATGGCCAACGCCGCGCCCCGGCCCTCGCTCTCGTTCACGCTCGACGGCGAGAGCCTGCTGCCGATCCTGCGCAGCGACGACGCCAAGCCGGGGCGAGACTCGTTCGTCTGGCGCCTCGGTGACCACTACGCGGTTCGGAGCGGCGACTGGAAGCTGGTGCGATTCCACGAGCATCCACCGATGCTCTTCGATCTCGCAGCCGATCCCGGCGAGCGCACCAACCTGGCGTCGCAGCACGCCGGTCGCGTCGACGAGCTCGACTCGATCTACCGCGCCTGGGCGGCGCAGATGGCCGCGCCGCTGTGGGAGACCCGCCAGGACCTGTGGGTGCCGCTGCAGCAGATCCTCGACGGCGAACCCTTGAAGTCGGTCGAGGGGCCCGGCCCCGGCGTGCTGCGGTTTCCGATCTGACCCGCCGGATCG
>DATKDQ010000066.1:0-43927 GCA_035544635.1 Thermoanaerobaculia bacterium | reverse complement strand
TGCGCAACGACCTCGGTCTCCTGTCGGAGGAGTTCGACCCGGTCGCGGGCCGGATGCTCGGTAACTTTCCCCAGGCGTTCTCCCACGTCGGGCTGATCAACACGGCGTTCTATCTGGCGCGAGCGGGCGGGCCGGAGCGGGAGCGGGACCGGAGCTCAAGTTGAGCACGTACCCGCGCCCCGAGGACGCGCTAGACTCGATTCTTGCTCCGGGCCGATGTCGCGTCACTTCGCGACCAGCCGCTCCAGCGCCTCGGGCCTGTGGATGGTGATGTGGCGGCGATGGGCGACCGACAGGATGCCGTCCTTCTTCAGGCGCACCATGACGTGATTGACCCGCTCCCGGGTGGCGGCAACCATCTCGGCGATGTCGCTCTGCGTCAGCGGCAGCTTGATGCGGATCCCCTCGTCGACCGCCTCGCCGTACTCCTCCGCCAGCGCGAGGATCTGGCGGGCGACCCGCCCGCTCACGTCTAGGCTCGACAGCGCCTCGATCAGCTCGTTCGCCGAGCGCAGCCGCACGATCAGCAGCGTGATCAGGTTCTGGCTCAGCCCGGGGATGCTCTCGAGGCACTCCTTGAAGGTGCGGCGGTCCATGCACACCAGCGTGGTGGTCTCGCGCGTGATGACGTCGGCCGACGTCCCGGTGGGTCCGACCAGGCCCATTTCCCCCACGGTGTTGCCGGGGCCGAGCAGCGCGAGCGTCACCTCGGCGCCCTCCGCGGTGTAGTGCTGCACCTTCACCGACCCCTCGAGGATGACGAAGAGCTTGTCGCCGCGCTGGTGGGCGCTCGCGAGCTGCGTTCCCGGCGGCACCGTGCGGAGCTGGAACAGCTCCGCCACACGATCGAGAGCCTCGAAGGAGAGGCCCGCGAAGAGCGGCAGCCTGGAGAGCACCTCGGTGGAGACCATCGAGCTCACCTGGTGGCTCCCTGCCCGGCGTCGTGTCTCGCGGAGAGCAGCTCGGCGAGCCTTCTCCGCGCTGCGAGCAGGGCTTCGGGCCTGCGATCCCACCGGTACACCGAGTCGGCGAAGCGGGCGACCTCTCTTCTGGCGAGCTCGGCATCGCCGCGGCGCGCGAGCAGCGCCAGGTACTCGTAGTCTTCGAGACCCTCGCGCACGAGCTTCAGACGCAGGCTCTCGATGGGAATGTGAGTGCGGCCGCCGACGCGCTCCGGCGTGCCCGGATAGAAGAGCGTCCCGTCGCCGTTGCCGCCGTGCGCGAGGAGGCCGTCCCACGGGCTGCCCTCGAGGTTGTACGCCTCGACGGTGTTGTAGTAGAGCTCGCCCTCGACGCCGTAGAGGAAGGCGAGCCACGGCAGGACGCGGTTCGCCACCGGGTCGACGTCGATCACCAGGCTCGGCCAGCCGGTGAAGGCATCGCCGCCGACCACGTTGCAGCCGTGGCTCGCGCACGACTGGTACCACCACAGGCGCCGGCCGGAGCGCTCCAGCGAGCGGTAGGCGGACCGCGCCACCGTCTCCTCGCAGTAGTCGTAGCGCGCTCTCGGCTCGATGCAGTTGACGAGCGTGACCCAGATGTCGACGACCTCCGCCAGGGGCGGCGCGAGCTGCTCGGTGAGGAGAACTTGGAGCTCGGGCGCCGCGCGGCGGGCGAGACGGCCCAGCTCGAGCACCTGAGCGTAGTGCGCGTCGCGCTCCGGCTCGTCCCAGAGGTAGAGGAAGAGCCGATCGAGCCAGCCGCGCTGCTCGAAGTGCCGGACCCACTCCCGCCAGTACCGGACCTTGCTCTCCTCGTCCGGCAGACTCGGCGGCGTGCGGACGTCGATCGAGGTCGCGCGCGCCCCCGGCAGCGGATCGTCCTCGCCGAAGACGGTGCCCTCGAGGAAGGGCTCGACCTCCCGCTCGTAGCCGGTCCAACGCAGGGTGACCTTGTTCTTCGAGGCGCTCCAGTCCGGCGGCGTCATGCTGCCGCCGTGCGTCGAGATCCGATGGCGCAGGAGGGCGGTGGTGTAGACCCGCGTGAGCTCGAGGACGTCACGGTCGCTGGTGTAGGAGCCGCGATGCTGTCGCACCGCCGACAGTCCGCTGAATCCGTACGAGTTGGCGAGGCTCGAGGTCGACGGCAGCTCGAAGGGAAGCACTCGCAGCTCGATCGGCGCGGCGATCCTCTGCTCGCCGCGCACCCGCACCACGGCCTCGCCGCGGTACTCTCCCGGCGCCGCCGACCGCGGCACGTACAGGTCGATCCACACCGGCTGGTTGCGGCCGGGCTCGAGTGTGACCGGAAACGCGCGGCGCCGCTCGCCGGCGTAGGTGTCGACGCGCGGCACCAGCGCGTCCGGCCACTCGCCGGTGCCACCCTCGGCCGACGACGGTGTGCGCACCGGGAGGTAGCGCTGGAGGTAGACGGTGGCGTTTGTGCTCGCGATCCGCGCGCTGCCCGGACCGACCAGGTCGGTCACCTCGACATCGACCCCCTCGATCGGCCGCCGGCCGGCGCGCAGCACGAGCTGGAAGGGCTCGAACTCGTTGCGCGCGGCCTGGAGCTCGATCTTTCCGGGTGGCTGCGGCTGGTCACGCGGTCGGACCTTCGCCAGCCCGTGGGTGGTCCACCACAGCATCTCCTGCTCGGTCGCTCGACCGGCGCTTGGGGCGGAGCCGAGCCCGACCAGCAACGCGAGCGAGAGCGCGGCCGCGGGCGCGGCGCCGGGTGGGCGCGTGGTCATGGGTCGTGCGCCTCCGGCGCTCGCGCGGGTGCGATCCGCTGCGCCGCCGTGGCGCGCCGCACGCCGGTCCGCACGCCGATCGCCAGGTCGACCAGCCGCCGCCGCGCGCCGTGGAAGCCGGTGAGCGTCCACCGCGCCGCGGGCGTGAGCTCGCGCCCGAAGCTACGGCGGCCGTTGGTCATCCGGTAGTCGCCCCGCCGGATCGCGGCGACGATCTCGCGGGCGCCGGTGCATCCGTCCGGCAGCTCGACGCCGACCGGGCTCAGATGGCGAACCCCATGGAGGTCCTGCCCGCAGAGCGGCAGGCGCACCGCACCGAGCAGGCGGTAGGCGCGCGGGTCCGGCCCGGTCGGGCCGTCGTAGGGCGGCTTCGAGTTCCACACCTCGACCGCGTCGCAGGCGTCGAGAAGAGGCGCGGGGATGCAATGGGTGTAGCGGCCGGGATGCGCGATCGCGACCAGACCGCCGGCTTCACGCACGCGATCGGCCCAGAGCTGCGGCTCCGGGTCCTCGATCCAGCGCTCGACGCCGAGCGCGAGCACGTGATACCCGCTGAAGCTCCGCTCGTAGCCGGGGACGAGCAGGCACTCCTTCACCCAACGGCACTCCTCGGCGAGCGCGGCGAACGAGTCACCGTCGAGCGACTCGAAATGGTCGGCGAGCAGCACCGCCTGGAAGCCGCGCTCACGCGCGAGCCGGCCGATCGTCGACGGCACCAACTCGCCGTCCGACGAGAAGCAGGTGTGCACGTGGAGCATCGCCTTCATCACCGTGCCCTCCTTCGTCGCCGCCGCCCGCCGTCCTCTCGGTCGCCGCCGCCCGCGTCAGCGCCGCAGCAGCGACAGCACCTCGCCGATCGCGGGCAGCGGGTCCTCCCAGCGCATGACTTCGTTGCGCGTGCGCGGCGGCTGCGGCCCGAGGAACTGCGCTAGCCCCTCGACCCGCGACGGAAACGAGCCGGCGAAGCCCGGCGGCTTTCCGCGCAGCACGCGGCCGACCCGCGCGAGATCGCCCAACCACCAGCGCAGGACAACGCCCTCGCGGTAGGACGGCGGCGGCCGCAGCTCGCCGCGCGCGACCTCGATCAGGATGCGCGGGAAGTTGACGCCGGCGTCGATCGCGAGCTGGAGCGAGCCCCAGAAGCGGCCGTTGATCTCCATCAGGCAGGCGCGGCCGGAGGCCAGATCGCCGCGGAACTCGACCATGGCCACGCCCCACCACCCGATCCCACGCAGGAGCGCGAGCGCGAGCTCGCGCAGGTGCGGATCGACCCGCACCGAGCGCCGCAGCACCGAGCCCGATCCGGTGGGACGCAGATCGCGCAGCCGCTCGTGCGCGAACTCGGCGGCCAGCGCGCCGCCTGGCGCCAGCACGAAGAACAGCCCGAGCCCGCCGCCGGAAACGAAGCTCTGGAGCAGCGGCGGCGGCGCGCCCGGAGCCTGCCTCGCCATCGCACGGGCGAGCTCGGCGTCGTTCGCCGCGTAGGAGACGCCCCCGCACGCGATGAACCGCTCACCGGTCCAGTAGTGGCTGAAGCGAGGCTTGACGACCACCGGCCAGCCCAGCTCGCGCGCCGCGTCTCCTGCCTGCGCGGCGTTCTCGAGCACGATGGTCGGCGGCACCGGAACGCCGGCGGCGCGCGCCGCCTCGAGCGTGCGCGCCTTGTCCATCGCGGTCTCGAGCACCTCGCGCGGCGGCAGTGGAAGGAGGACGCCGTCGGCCTCGAGCGGCTCGCGGTCCCGCGCCAGAAGCCACGAGCTGCGCTCCTCCGGACACAGCACGACCTCGACTCCGCGCGAGCGACAGACCTCGCGCACCCACGCCGACAGCCCATCGCCCGCCGCGACGGGGTGGACCAGATGCTCGACGACGAAACGCGACCAGGCGGCGATCGCCTGGCGGCGCCGCGACGCGGTGCGTACCTCCATGGCGCCGCCGAGCGCACGCACGATCGCGAGCGCCTTCGTCGTCTCGGCGTCCATCACCAGGACGCGGCCGCGCCGGGTCGCGCGGTGCGGACCCGGCGCGCCGCCGCCGCGGCTCGCCCGCGCCCCGATCGTCGACGCCACGCGGCTCATCGCATGCTCCATTTCGCCGTGGCACCGCCGCGCGCGAGATAGGGCGGGGGCGAGAGGCGCACGAAACAACGCTTCGCCGTGCCCATCCAGTCGTAGAACCCGGCGAGCTTGGCGGCCAGCGTCGATCCGGTGTCCGCCGCGGTGACCTCGAAGCGGCCCCAGCCGAACGGGCTCGATCCCTGCCGCACCATCGCGCCCTCGGTGGTCAGTGCGCAGCGGACGCCGGCCTCGCGCGCCGCGCCGAGCAGCTCCGGCGCGGCGAACCCGAGCTCGGGCGCGCCGTAGGGAAACGCGAACAGCGGCTCGCGGCGGCCGAGCTCGTCGCCCAGCCTGCGGATCGAGCGCTCGAGATCGGCGTAGAGCGCCGCGGGGTCGCCGCGGAAGTCGCGGTGAATGTGGGTGTGCGTCCCGATCTCGATCAGCCCGGTGGCCTCCATCACGCGGCACTCGCCCCAGTGGAGCGGACGCCAGGTGTCGGCGAGAGCCTCGCCGTGCCAGGCCGAGCCCCATTCGTCGAAGGGAAACGGCGCAGCGCTCCCGACGTAGGCGGTGGCGACGAACACGGTCGCCGGCAACGCCAGGCTCTCGAGCACCGGCAGCGCCTCGAGGTACACGCTGGCGTAACCGTCGTCGAAGGTGATCGCGGTGATCTTCTCGGGCAGGGCGCGGCCGCTCTCGGCCGCCGCGATCAGTCGGCGCAGCGGCCAGATCCGGTAGCCGGCCTCGAGCAGGCCCTCCACCTGCCGGCGGAACTGGCGTGGAGGAACGTTCCAGGGCGGCTTCTCGATGCCGCGTACGACCGGCGCGACCCGGTGATACATGAGGATGCCGAACCCGTCGCTCCGGCGACGCCCCGACGCCTCGTAGAGCGCGCTGCCGGCGGTGCCGGCGACCCGCTTCGCCGCAGAGGCGAGACGCTGCCTCACGGCGCGGCCCTCGCCAGCCCCCCGACGCGCGCCGGGCCAGGGGCTCGCGGCGCCCGCTCGAGGAAGCTCCCCACCACCCGGCTCAGCTCCTCGACCTTGTGATCCCAGGTCTCGCCGTCCATCGCGTGCGACCGCGCGAGGCTCGGCCCGGTGTCACCCCGCGCCAGCACGCGATCGATCTCGCGCACGAACTCCTCGCGCGAGCGGGCGATGCGGACCGAGGGCGCGAGCCGCTCCGCCTCTGGGATCGCGGTCGCGACCACCGGCAGGCCGGCGGCCAGGTACTCGCGGAGCTTGAGCGGGTTGGCGGCGACGGTGAGGCGGTTGACGCGGAACGGCAGCATCGCCACGTCGAAGCCCCTGCACCATCCGGGGAGCGAGCGGTACTCGCGCCAGCCCAACAGATGCACGTTGGGCACGCCGTCGAGCGGAGCGGTGTCGGTGTCCACCTTGCCGATCATGACGATCGACCACTCCGGCCGCTCGCGGGCCACGAAGGCGACCAGCTCGAGATCGACCCAGTCGGCGATGAGACCGAAGAAGCCGATCACCGGGCGCGGCAGCGACGCGAGCTCGGCCGGCGGCGGCGTATCGCGCGCGAGGGCGCGCCGGAAGTGGGCGACGTCGACACCGTGGGTGACCAGGAACGTGTTCGGGTTTTTGCGGCGCTTGTCCTCGAGGAGCGGCCCGGCGGAGACCAGCACCAGGTCGCAGCGCTCGAGCAGCTTCGCTTCCATCGCGGCGATCGCGGCGCCGTCGGCGCCCGGCAGCTCCGAGAACTCGTCGACGCAGTGATAGACGGTCAGACGCTCGCCGAGTGTGCCGACCACGTCGGCCGAGCTGGGCTCGAAGGCCCAGGTGATCGGATGGCGCATGCCGAGACGGCGCACCACCCGGCCCAGCGAGCGCTCGAGCCAGCGCTGGTTGATGCGTCGCGCCGCGGGGTTGCCGTGGAATGGCAGCACCAGCGGGCTCCACACCCACAGGTTCCGGTCGACCCGGCGCAGGCCGCGCGAGATGCGCCGCAGCTTCTCGACCGCACGCCTGAAGTCGCGCGCGGTAGGTCGCGGCCGGCGGTAGCCGAGTGAGCTCACCCACAGCACTCGGTTGTGGCGCGCCAGGCGCGTCATGATGTGCTTCTTGGAGAGCGGATCGCTCTCCCAATCGTTGGCGAAGCACACGATGTCGTGGCCCTGGAGCATCGCGATCCTCCCTCTCATCCAGCAGCGACGGCGGAGCCCGGCGAGCGCAGCGCCGACCGCCGCGCCGGCCCCAGCCGGCCGTCGAGAAACACGCCGTGCCAGGTCTCGAAGACCAGCAGGCTCCACAGCTCGTCGTGACGGACTGCCGTCCCGCGCTCGTGCTCGTCGATCAGGCGCTCGACCGCCGAGATGTCGAAGCACGCACGGCAGGCAGAGTCCGAATCGAGCAGCACTTCGCGGCAGAAGCCCTTGAGCTGCCGGCGCAGCCACCACGAGGTCGGTGTCGGGAAGCCCTTCTTGACGCGGTCGAGGATCGGGGCGGGCACGATCCCCCGCATCGCCCGCCGCAACGCCACCTTCCCGGTGGCTCCCCGGCGCTTGAGGCGCGCGGGCAGCGTCGCCGAGAGCTCGACCAGGCGGTGGTCGAGGAACGGGACGCGCAGCTCCTGGCTGTGCGCCATCGTCATCTTGTCGGCCTTGACCAGGAGGTCGTCCGGCAGCCACACCTTGACGTCGGCGTAGAGCATGCGATCGAGCGCGCTGCCGCCGGCGGCGGCGGCAAAGCAGGGGGCGAACACCTCCTCCAGCAGCTGGTGCGACCGGGAGCCGCCGGCGCGGCCCAGGAGCCGGTCCCTCGACTCGGGGAGAAACGCCCTCGACACACCGCGGTACCTGGCCTCGAGCGGCAGGCCCGCGAGCCGCGCGTAGTGCTGGAGCTTCGGTCCCGGTAGGAGCGCCGCGGCCATCGGCGCGAGGCAGCGCGCCGCCGTCGCGCCGATCCCGGCGTGGAAGCGCTCGAGCCCGAGCATCCGGTGATAGATGCCGTAGCCGCCGAGGATCTCGTCGGCCCCTTCGCCGGAGAGGATCACCGTGACGTGATCGCGAGCCGCGCGCGAGATGTAGTAGAGGGGGATGCACGCCGGGTCCGCCACCGGCTCGTCGAGATGCCAGACCAGCTCCGGCAGGACGTCCCTGAACTCCTCCGGCTTGAGCCGGATCTCGTGATGATCGGCTGCGAAGTGATCGGCCGCCAGGCGCGCGAACGAGAGCTCGTTCGCCTCCTCCTCATGGTCGGTCGCCGCCTCGTACCCCACGGCGAAGGTGGAGACGCGGCGCCCCGCGCCGAGCCGGGTCATGACCGCGAGCATCGACGTCGAGTCGAGGCCTCCCGAGAGGAAGAGGCCGAGCGGGACCTCCGACATGAGATGCGAGTCGACGCACTCCTCGAGCACCGCCGCGAAGCGCTCGACGTGCTCGGCGTCGCTGCCCGGTACCACTTCGGGCCGCGGCAGCTCCCAGTACCTCGGCACGCGCAGGCAGCGCTCGTCCCAGACCAGGAGGTGTCCGGGCTGGAGCTTGCGGATGGAGCGGAAGAGCGTGCGCGGGCCGGGGACGTAGCGCAGCGAGAGGTAGAGATCGAGCGCCTCGGCATCGAGCTCGCGCGGCACGCCGGGCACCTCGAGGATCGCCTTGATCTCCGACGCGAACGCCAGGAAGTCGCGGCCGACGTGGTAGTAGAGGGGCTTGATGCCGAGCCGGTCACGGCCGAGCAGGAGCTTGCGGCGCCGATCGTCCCACAGCGCGAACGCGAACATGCCGCGCAACCGCGAGACGAAGCCCTCGCCGTCGTCCTCGTAGGCGTGGACCAGGGTCTCGCAGTCGGAGCGGGTCCTGAGCGTGTGGCCGGAGGCGATGAGCGAGGACCGGAGCTCGCGGTGGTTGTAGATCTCGCCGTTGCAGACCACGACCACGCTGCCGTCCTCGCTCTCGAGCGGCTGGCGCCCGTGCTTGCGATCGATGATCGAGAGGCGGCGGCTGCCGAGCCCGACGTTGCCCTCGAGGTAGTAGCCGTGATCGTCCGGGCCGCGATGCCACAGCGCGTCGGCCATGGCCGCGAGCACCGGCGGCTCGACCGGCGACGTGCGGTCGAACCTAACGATCCCGGCGATGCCGCACATGGTTGTGCTCCTCGACGACGTAGGGCGCGACGACGCTCGATACGCGCGACGACGCGCTCCAGTAGTGATCGACGGGCGACGGGCTCTCGAGCACGAGCACGCCACGGAGCTCGACGGCCTCGGCGCCGAGCGCGAGGCAGCGCGCGAGCCGGTCCTCCTCGATGCGCAGGAAGAGCGCCTGGGCGCGGGCCCGGCAGGGGCCGGCCTCGACCGTGGCGTCCCCGGCCGAGAGGATCACCAGGTCCTCGCCCCGCGTGTGCCGGATGGCGAGCGCCACCGCCGTCCCTCCGCGGCCGGTATCCTCGACCTTCACCGGGATGGCGCGGGCGTCGGCGCCGTGGCGCGCGCGCTGCCCCTGGCGCCAGGGCGCGAGGAAGGTGATGCAGGTGGCGGGCGCGCGGGCGTAGAACCGCGCATCGAGCACCGGCGCCGCGAGCTTCTCGCCGTAGCGCCTCGACACCCAACCCTGCGGCGGCGCGGTGGCCCCACGGAGGGTCCGGCCTTCGACCGGGCGGCAGGCGTGGACCAGGAGCGTGAGCCCGGCCGCCCCGGTGCGCACGGTGGCCGTCACCACGCCGCCGGCGGCGTCTTCGACGCGACCGGGATCGAGCGTCACCTCGGCTTCGGGCGCGAAGTGCCAGAGCACGTCGAGCTGGTGGCGGCGGGAGCCCGCGCGCCGGTCCAGCGACGACTCGCCGGCCGCTCGCCGCAGATCGTCGAGCACCAGCCAGTAGCCATTCTCGATCCCGAGCACACGCCGGCGGTGGACCACCCCCCCGTCCGGCGCATAGCCGTCGTGCTCCCCGGCCGCCCAGTGAATACCCTCGTGGCTGCCTTCGCCGAGGGCGCGCGGCGACGCCCGGCGCGCCCAGCGGAAGGTGTCGGCCTGAATCGACTGGTCGGCGCCGTCGACGACGACGGTGTTGTGCGCGCGCGTCGAACGGAAGAACTCGCGCCACCGCGGAGCGCCGTTGTAGACGTAGGTGCCGGGATCGACCAGGAGCTCCTCGCCGTGCGCGTGGAGGACGACCGACAGCGCGTCGGCGTGGCCATGACCGCCGCCGAGCTTTCCCAGATCGCCGCGATCGAAGACCAGGTGCGCGCTCGAGCGCGTCCAGCCGGAGCGCTCCACGACGTAGCCTCCCGCGCGAAAGATCACGCGCGACTGCCGCGGTTCCCCTCCGGGCAGAGCCTCCCACGCGATCCAGCCCTCGCGCCCCAAGAGCCAGAGCGCCTCCTCGCGGAAGCCGCCGGCCGGGAGCTTCCAGTCGCCGCGGCCGAACAGCGCGCCGCCGACGCACAAAAGGTCGCAGATGTCGGCATAGCGGGTCGAGCCGAGGGCGAGCGCGCGCCCGCCGTCGTCGTCGCCGAGCAGCGGCAGCGACCCGTCGGGTCGCGCGAGATGGACCAGCGCGTCGAGCAGCCCTTCCACCCGCTGCCACACCCTGCGCTCCAGCGGACGGTTGGACCGCCGGCCGAGCACCAGCGCCTGCAGATAGAAGTCGATGGTGTAGCAGTGGTAGTAGGGCGACAGCTCGGCGTGGAGCCCGTCGTCGAGCACCTGGCGCTGCGCTTCGCGCTCGAGCAGGCCCGCGCCGAGCGCGAGCCAACGCCGTCCACGGGGAGTGTCCCGGAACAGGAGACCGCCGACGTAGAGCGCCGTCGCCTCGCCGATGAGGTGGGTGTTGGGGCTCGACCAGACCGAGGGGTAGCGCGCCACGTGATCGAGCTGCGCCGCGAGCGACTTGCCGATGCGGCGCGCGGCGCTCTCGTCGAGCGCCTCCGATGGCAGCACGAAGACCAGCGCCCACAGCCACGACAGAGCGCGGATCGCGATCTCGAGGCTCGAGTGCCAGTGAAGGCCCATCCCCTTCGGGTTCTGGTCGATCCACCCCAGCATCTGCGCCACCACCTCGCGGGCGTAGCGCTCCTCACCCAGGAGGTAGTAGGCCTTGCCGAGGCGGGGCAGGTGCTGATGGCGGTTGAGCTCACAGATCCGCTTGCAGTCGACCTGGGCGCGCACCGGATCGAAGCTCGCGAAGTGGCGGCGCTCCCACACCGTCCCGGACACCGGATCGCGATGCCAGTCGATCTCCTCGCCGAGGTCGTACTCGCCGTGACCGAGGATCTCGAGGCGATGCGCGCAGATCCGTTCGGCCTCGGCGGCCGCCGCCGAGAGCCAGGTCGGGAAGAGGCGCCACAGCAGCTCGGCGATCCTGCGCCGATCCCCCCTGCCGGCGGGGGCGTAGAACCGCGGCGCCACGACCGCGCTCAGGTACCGCTTGAACGACGGCTCCGGGAGGACGTCGTGCGCGCGCGGCGGGGCGCGGCGCCGGCCAGGCTTGGGGCCGGTGACGGGGTCCCCGGATGCGCAACCGCCGGCTTCGAGCCGCGTGCTCCTCCGGGGCCTCGCGGCGCCACCGTGCGCGGCTTCGGCAGCGAGCGGTCCGCCGGTGAGGCCCCGCAGCAGCGCGCGGTCGCTCACCTCGCGTCGCGCGCGCGGGTTCACGCGATCGGCGCGCGCGAGGAGCTCGTGACGCACGCGCCAGGCGATCTCCCGCGCGCCCATCTGCCGCAGGCGCGCGATCCGCGCGCGTAGCCGGCGCCAGCCCGCGCCGCTCGCGTCGGGGGCTCGAGCTCGCGACTGCCGGTAGATCCAGAGCAGAGCCTCGAGCCCGCCGGGCTCGAGGACGGCGGCAGTCCTGGCGCCGCGCTCGACCCCCGCGAGCTCGTCGAGCCGGGCGGCGAGATCGTCGGCGTCCCCGCAGCGATGCAGCCTCGTTCCCTCCGGCCGCGGGCTCGCGTCGCTCGCCACCACCGGAACGCCGAGCGCAAGCGCCTCGCGCACCGAGATCGCATCGCCGTCGACCAGCGACGGCCGCGCGTAGACGTCGGAGCTGGCGATCACCGCCAGACACCGCTCGTGCGCGAGGTCGCCGGTGAGCAGGACGTGGTCCTCGAGGCCGAGCTCGGCCACGCGCCGGCGGGCGGCGTCTTCGTCCTCGCCCCCGCCCATGACGATGCAGCCGAGCCTGGGATGCCGGACGACGAGGAGCGCCATCGCCTGAAGCAGCAGATCGAAGCCGTACTCGGGGCGAAAGGAGAGCGCGGCCGACACGATGGGCGAGCGGGTCGCCATCCAGCGATCGACCTCTTCGAGCGGTGACGCCGGGCGCAGCGCAGCGGTCAGGTGCGCCGGCAGGATCGCGAGTCGCCCGCGGTCCGCTCCCTGCAGAACGAGCGCATCGCAGAGCCGCCGATGCACGCATATGACGCGCTCGTAGTGGGCGAGCGTCGCACGCGTGAGCCAGCGCGCGAGCAGCCCGCCGCGGCCGAGAAAATCGGGAAGGAGTCCCGAGTGCAGGGTCAGCACGCGCCCCGGCGCCCGTCGAGCCGCAATCGCGCAGCCCAGCGCCACGCACCAGCTCGCGATGCCGTGGCCGTTGGTGTGCAGGTGCAGAACGAACCCACGCCGCGCGTGACCGTCGACGCGGGCCAGGAGCCGCGCCACGGATACAGCGGCAGCCGGGCCGCCGCCGCGCACACGGTGTCCGCCGGAGTCGAGGACGCGACACGGCACCCGAGCTGCGCGCAGGAGGCGGCGGGCGGTGGCGACGTGGACCGAGATGCCGCCGTGGGGCGGAGGGCAGGGGCCCACCAGCAGAAGCTTCAGGGGGCCGGTGCTCGCGGGCCGGTGGCTCACCGCCGTGCCCCGCGCCCGGTGGGCAGCACGCGGCCGAAGAAGCGCCCGACCGGCTCGCGCTCGAGCAGCCGCCGGTAGAGGCGAATCGTCTGCTGCACCATCCGATCGACCGTGAATCCTCGCTCGTACCGTCGCCGCCCGGCCGCTCCGAAGCTCGCCGCGAGATCCGGCCGCTCGAGCAGACGCCCGATCGCCGCGGCGAGACTCGCCGGATCGGACGGAGGGACCAGGAAACCGGTGACTCCGTCCTCCACCACCTCGGCGTTGCCGCCCACGTCGGTGGCCACGCTGGCAACACCGGCGGCGAGCGACTCGATCAGCGTGTTCGAGAGCCCCTCGCTCCACGAGGGCAGGACCGAGACGGTGAGCTGGCGCAGGATCGGGCCGGCGTCCTCGCGCCAGCCCAAGAAGAGCACGCGATCGGCCAGGCCCAGCCCCGCCGCCCGGCGCCCGAGCTCGCGATCGTAGGCGAGCTCGCCTAGGTGCGACTCGTCGGGGACCACGCCGCCGACGATCGGGAACCTCGCTTCCGGATGGCGCCCGGCCACCAGCGCCGCGGCGCCCAGGAAGTCCTCGATGCCCTTCAAGCGCGTCAGGCGCGACACCATGCCCACGAGCGGCGTGCCCGGAGCCAGACCGAGCTCGTGCCGCAGATCCGCCCCCGAGGAGGACGATGGGCTGTGCTCGACGCCGTTGCGGATCACCTCGACCCGCCCCATGTCCCAGCCTTCGCTGCGCAGCCGTCCCGCGACCGCATCCGCGTTGGCCACCACCGCGTCGGCCAGCGACCCCACCAGGCGTTGGAGCCGCCGCTGCGCCGGAGTCCACATGTGCCCCAGGTCGCGCACCGACGCGACGATCACCGGGATCCCCGCTAGCCGGGCGCCCAGCACGGCGAGCACGTTGGGATAGAAGCCGTGCGCGTGCACGACGTCGACGCGGCTCCGGCGCAGGTGGCGCGCCAGGTCGGCCAGCGGCTTCAGCACGCGGGGGTGGCGCAGGCTCGAGATGGGGAACTCGGAGACCGGGACGTCGAGGCGCCCGATCTCCTTCGCCAGCCCCCCCTCGGCGCGGAAGCAGGCGAGGTGGGTCTCGAGTCCCGCCGCCCGCAGCCCGCGCGTCAGGTTCAACACCTGGCGCTCGGTGCCGCCGATGTCGAACGAGCCTACGAACTGGACGATTCTGGCCATATCTCTCCTGGTCGACCAGCTCGAGACGATGCGAAGGGGGGCAAGGGTCGTGCCAGGCGGGGCGCGGAGCCACCAGCAGGAAGGGGCGCCGCCGGCGAGTGTTTCTTCCTCTTCCTGGAAGGCGCTTGCCATTCAAAAAGCCAGGCGCATCCAGCCCTCGCACTCGAGCCGGGTCAGGAAGACGTCGCCGGACTGCAGGGCTTCGCGCACGTCGCCGTCCGAGGTGCCGTAGAGCAGCCAGAAGCCGGCGTTGTCGAAGAAGCACCGCTTCTGCGAGAGCGGCCGGTAGAGCTCGGGCTGGACCTGCCCGGACACCGCCACGCATCCCTCACGCCACGCGTCCTCGAACAAGTGATCGACCACGCGCGGGATCGCTCCGCGGCGGCCGGCGAGCTGCACCACCTCGCCGATGCCGCCGCGCTTCGCGCGATAGAGAAACCAGCCCAGGATCGCGCCGTCGTCGCCGGTCACCTTGCGCTGGCGCAGCGCGCCCTGGCGCGTCGAGCGGCCGAGAATCTCGAGCAGCCAGGCGAGCGACGGCTCGTCGTAGCAGGGGCGCAGGCTGTAGCGCCGCGACACCTCGCCCAGCGCGCGCAGCAGATCGGAGACCTCGAGCGGGGCACCGTCGCTCGAGAGCCGCGGCCTCCGGAACGGCGATGCCGAGAAGCGGCAGAGCGCGGCGTCGAAGACGCGCGCGAGCGGGCGTACCGCGGCGGCGAGGCCGCGGTCGGTGGAGCGTCCGCTCCAGTGCGTCAGGACGAACTGCACCGGCCGCAGCGGGCGGATCCAGCGCAGGCTGTGGCCGAACGCGATCGAGCCGTCGAGCGCCTCCCAGAGGGTGCGCGACTGATCGTTGCCATCGCACAGGACGAGGTCCTGCGGCCCCTTGGCGATGCGCTTCATCAGCTCGAGCGCAGCCATGGTGGCGCGGCTCTGCGGCTCGACCATGAAGTCGTGGGTGACGATTGCGCGCAGCCGCCGGCCCTCGATCGTCATCGGCCGCTGCATGGCGCCGAGCACGCCGACGATCCTGCCCTTGGCGTCCTCGTACACCAGCGACGGGACCTCCTCGTCGATCCAGGGGTGGCGCAGGAAGATGTCGGCGAGGAACTGCTGCAGGGCCGGCCGCGACGCCTCCTCCCCGTAGACCGTGCGGTGTAGCGTCGTGACCTGCTCGACGTCCGCCTCGACCAGTGTCCTCACGCGTCCCATGGCTGTCTCGAGCCGGCCGGCCTCCCCTACGCGGCAGGAGGAAGCCGCTAACCGGCGATCCTCCGCACCGCGAGATCGACGTCGTGGCCGTTGCGAGGCTCGAGCTTCGAGGCCACGAACGTGGCGATCGAGGAGATCGACCGGAAACGGTCGAGCTCGAGATCGTCGGCCGAGATGTTGATCCCGAACTCGTCCTCGAGCCCGAGCAGGAGCTCCACCAGCCCCAGCGAGTCGAGCGCGGCCGCTGCGAACAGGTCGGCCTCGACCGGAACGGCGTCGATGTTCAGGCGATCGGCGAGGATGGCGGCGACGCGGGCTCCCACGCTTTCCCGTCCGTGCATGCTAGGCGTCTCCAAGCTCGGAGGCGAGCAGGTCGTTGTCCTCCGTCTGGGCCATGATCTTTATCAGCATGGGCGTCCAGCGGTCGGCCGGCATGCGCAGCCACCGGCTGTTCTCATCCACGGACAACCAGCTCGCCACCAGCTCGATCTGCTCGGGGCTCACTATGGGCGCGAGTCGCATCTCTCTGAAACTCCTCACGAAGCGTCTTGCGATCGATCTTTCCGTTGCTGTTGCGCGGCAGGCGCTGGAGCGGCTTCCAGCGAGCCGGCAGCATGTACGCCGGCAGCACCTTCGCCAGCTCGCGCCGGAGCGCGGCCGGCTCGAGCGACGAGCCCGGCGCCGAGGCATAGGCACAGCACAGGATCGCGCCCTCGAACCCACCGGTCTCGATCGCGCTCACCGCGCACTCGCGCACCCCGGGGACGGCATGGAGCGCCGCCTCCACCTCGCCCAGCTCGATGCGATAGCCCCGGCTCTTGATCTGGGAATCGACGCGCCCCAGGAAGTAGAGGAGGCCGTCCTGCCCCACTCTTCCCAGGTCTCCGGTCCGGTACAGCCGCGCCGAGCGGTCGCGGCTCGAGGGATCGGGTGGAAACGCCAGGCGTGTCTTCTCGGGGTCGCGCCAGTAGCCGGGCGACAGGCCGGCTCCACGAATGCAGATCTCCCCGATCTCTCCCGCCGGCACCGGCCGCAGCTCGGCGTCGAGCACCAGCAGCTCCTCGCCGTCGCAGGCGGTCCCGATCGGAATCGGCGCCTGCTCGTCTCGCGGGCACCGGGGGACGGTGTAGTAGCTCGAGGCGACCGTGGTCTCGGTCGGCCCGTAGAGGTTGGTGAAGCTCGTGTGCGGCAACCGCTCCATCCAGTAGATGAGCGAGGTGGTCGGCAGCACCTCGCCGCACCACAGGAGCCGCTTCAGCGACGGGAAATCACCGTGCCGCACGACATCGAAGCGCGCCATGTAGTTGAGGACAGTGGGGACCGAAAACCACTGCGTCAGCGCGCGACGGCGGATGAACTCGGAAAGCTCGTGAGGGATCAACGGCAGCTCCGGAGGCACCAGGTGGAGCTCGGCGCCGGCGGCGAACGCGCCGAAGACATCGAACGTCGAGAGATCGAACTGCAGAGGCGACAGCCCCGATACGCGATCCGAGCCGTCGATGCCGAAGTAGCGCACTCCCCAGCTCACGAAGTGAATGACGTTGGCATGCGTGATCATCACGCCCTTCGGTACGCCGGTGGAGCCCGACGTGAAGAGCAGGTGGGCGACATCGTCGCTCTCGCAGCGATACTCGAGCGCCGCAGCGGAGGCGCGCGCGATGTCCTCGCCGTCGAAGACGCTGGTCCAACCGGCCCCTGCGAGCGGCGCGGGTGACAGCGCTCCGATGGCCGCATCCCGGCGCAGCCGGGGACTCGACCGGAGCGTCTCGTCGAGCAGCGCGGCCGCCGGCTCCACTGCCAGGATGAACCTCGGGTCCGCCGCCTCGAGCACCTTCTCCAGGCGAGGAGCGGGGCCGGCCGGGTCGAGTGGCACCGCGATGCAGTCGGCCTTGTAGGCACCGAGCAGCGCGACGATGCCTTGGCATGACTTGGGGACCAGCAGGCCGACGCGGTCGCCGGGCTGCGCGCCGGCCTCTCGGAGGGTACGTGCCAGCCGGTTGGAGGCTCGGTCGAGCTCGCCGTAGGTCAGGGCGCCGGCGGCGCACGTCACGGCGAGGTGCCCGGGATCCGTTGCCGCCTTGTCCGTCACCCATTCCTGCAAGAGCTGGATCACAGGGCTACCTCCCTCAAGAGCGCGTGGTCGAATGCCAGCATGGAGTGGTGGAGCTCCTCCTCGCTGGCCGGCACGTCCAGGATGAACGTGGTGTAGCCGAGCGCGATGTAGCGCTCGAGCTCGCGGGAGACCTCCTGATAGCTCCCCACCAGATAGGGGCACATCGTGCTGTAGTTCTGAAACGGGAAGAGCCAGTAGGGATTGCCTTCGGCGGCGTCAACATCGGCGAGCCGCGAGAGCTGGGCGTGCCACATCGAGTCGCTCGCCTTCATCGCGAGCTGGTGCGCGAGCTGGCCTCGGCGGTCGGGCGGGAACCGTGCGTGCGCCGTGCGCCACGCCTCCCGCGAGTCGGCGCGGGCGATGATGCCGACGCGCACGCCGTGTTCGAGGCCGGCGTCCGAGGGCTCGTCCTCCTGCCCCGCCGGTTGCGGGTACTTCACGACGGTGGCGCCCAGGGCACGGGCGGCCTCGACCCCCGCCCGCGACGAGCCCGACACGAAGATCCCGGGCACGAGGTCGGCGTCGAGGGCGGGCTTGAGCCTCAGATTCTCCACCTCGTAGAACGAGCCGGCATGGCGCACCGGTTCCGGAGACTCGAGCAGGCTCTTGACGATCGTCGTGTACTCGACCAGCCGCTCGTAGCGCCGGTCGTGAGGCGTCGTATCGCCGAGCGCGTCGAGATCGCCCCGGAAGCCCCCGGCCACCATGTTGAGAAAGAGCCGGCGCTGGTAGAGGTTGCCCAGCGTGGTGACGATCTTGGCGACGCAGTAGGGGTGCATGTAGACCGGCTGCACCGCCACCAGAGGCGCCAGCCGGCGGGTCGCGCGCAGAATGACGTGCGCGACGCTCCAGGGATCGAGCTGGCCGTTGTCGGCGTAGACCAGGATCCCTTCGCACCCCCACTCCTCGCACCACCGCGCCACCGTCGAGGCGTGCTCGATGTACTCGGCCGGATCCGTCTCGGTCGACGGCGGGCAGGTGGAGAAGAGACGGAGTGGACGTCGTTTCACGACGGTCTCGCCTTGCTGGCTCGGTTCGCGCGGACCGCGACGAGCTCGTTCGATGCAGGCGGATACAGCAAGCGGAGTGCCAACGACGGGCACGCGAGCCTTCCCGAGCGTTCCCGTATGTACCAATGACCACGTGACTTACAGGCCCGAGCGGGGAGCCGCTCGGAAGTGCCCTTCTCCGCTCTGGAATGCCCTTTCACCGCGGGTGGAGGGGGCGTGGCGACGGGGGCGCGCCGCGGATCTCGAAGCCCCGTGGCCCCGTGGTCAGGACCCGACGACAGCCTTCCGGGCAGATCCCGCAGATCGCGCAGATCTCGCATGCTCGCCTCCCTTGCCGCGTTCGCGGGCGGGCCGAGCGTTCCGCACGCCTGGGACGAGGAAGGCCCGGCACCAGAGCTCGAACGAAATGAGGGTCCAGAGCTGCAGGTCGAGCGGACGCCCCGCCTGATGCAGGCGGAGCAGCGTCTCGATGTACGGCGCCTGGAAGTAGTCCCGCGCGCGGCTCTCCTCCGAGAGCAGCAGCTCGCGGACCATGGTCGCGAGCCGGCCGCGGAACCAGCGGCCGAGCGGAATCGCGAAGCCGCGCTTCGGGCGCTCGAGTATCGCGTCCGGCAGAACGCCCTCCAGAGCACGCTTGAAGATGTACTTGGTCCGGGTGCCACGCAGGCGAAGCTCCGGCGGCAGCGACGCCGCGAGCTCGACCAGCACGTGGTCGAGCAGCGGCACCCGGGTCTCGATCGAGTGCGCCATGCTCATGCGATCGACCTTGGTCAGGATGTCGAGCGGCAGGTAACCCTCGAGGTCGCGCCGCTGGACGGCCGAGAGCCAATGGCCGTCGCCGTCGGGAGCAGACGCCGGTGCTCCGAATCCCTGACCGGCGTTCGACGCCAGCTCCAAGATCTCCCCGCGATAGAGCTTCCGTCTCTGGTCGAGCTTGAACAGCGTGCCGGCGTCGTCGTAGCGCTCCCACCCCTCCAGAGCGAAGTGGCGCAGGAGCTCGCGGCCGCGCGCGCCCTCCGGCATGGCGGCGCCGATGGCCCCGCCGAGCGACCGCAGCGGGGCCGGAACGAAACGACTCAAGCGCTCGCGCCGCTCGACCAGGTAGCGGTCGTAACCGGCGAACAGCTCGTCGCCGCCGTCACCGGAGAGCACCACGGTGACCTCCTCCGCGGCCAGCTTGGACACCATGTAGGTGGGGATCGCCGAAGCATCGCCGAACGGCTCGTCCAGGTACCACGCGAGGTCGTCGAGCATGCCGAGGACGTCGGGCTCGAGCACCGCCTCGCGATGGTGAGTGGCGAACGCAGCCGCCACCATGCGGGCGTAGGGGAGCTCGTCGAACTCACGCTCGCGGAAGCCGATCGAGAAAGTCCGCACCTCGCCCTCGCCGGCGCGCGCCATGGCCGCGACCACCGCGCTCGAGTCGATGCCGCCGGAGAGGAACGCGCCGAGCGGAACGTCACTCACCAGGTGCAACCGCACCGATTCGTCGAGCGCCTGCCCGAGCCGGTCGATCCATTGCTCCTCGGTGCGGCCGTAGACGGGCTCGAAGCGGACCTCCCACCAGCGGCGCATGGCGACGCCGTGCGCCGCCGACGCGGTGAGGAGGTGACCAGGCTCGAGCTTGCGCACGCCATCGACGATGCTCTGCGCCGGCGCCGTCGTCGAGTAGCGCAGCAGATGATCGAGGGCGCCCCAGTCGAGGCGCGGCGACTCGCCCAGGGCGGGGAGGATCGCCTTGACCTCCGATCCGAAGAGGAGGCGGCCGTCCTTCTCGGCGAAGAACAGCGGCTTGATGCCGAGGCGGTCGCGCGCCAGGAGGAGCCGTTGCCGCCGGTCGTCCCACAGCGCCAGCGCGAACATCCCGCGCAGCCGCTCGAGGCAGCGCGCGCCGTGCTCCTCGTAGAGGTGGACGATCACCTCGACGTCGCTGCCGCACGAGAAGACGTGGCCCTTCGCCTCGAGCTCCGCCCGCAGCTCGCGGAAGTTGTAGATCTCGCCGTTGCACACCACCCACACCGACCCGTCCTCGTTCGCGATCGGCTGCTGCCCGGTCGCCAGGTCGATGATCGACAAGCGGCGCATGCCGAGGCCGATTCCCGGCGCGCAGTGGAAGCCCTCGTCGTCGGGGCCGCGGTGAACGATCGCGTCGGTCATCCGACGCAGCTCGTCGATCGCGACCGGCGCTCCGTCGAAGCACAGGATGCCCGCGATGCCGCACATGGCTCTACCTCGCGGCCCTCGCCGCCAGGCGTGTCCGCGGAGGTGTCCTCGGACGCCTCGGCGGAGCCGTACGCGCGATTCGAGAGTGTGCCGCGGGTGGAGCCGCGACGGCGACCGGGCGCGGCGGCTCGGCCAGCAGGCGCGCCGCCGAGGCGAGCCCCAGGAGGAGATAGGGGAACCAGCTCAGGAGATAACCGGCGGTGAGACCGCACACCAGGAACCCGACCAGCGAGATCCCGATCGACGCGACCAGACGGTGGAGGTCGCGGCGGCCGCTGCGCCGCAGGCGGCGAGCCGCGCGGTACGCGCCGACCATCGTGGCCCCGACCACGAGCAGGAACACCGTGCCTCCGAGGAGCCCGGTCTCGGTGAAGACCTGAACCACCGTGTTGTGGGTGTGCAGCCAGTAGTCGGTCGGCGCGTCGGGCGGGGCGTAGAGCGGCCAGCCGAGCAGCGAGCAGCCGAGGCCGACGCCGAGGATCGGCCGGTCCGCGAGCATCGCCGCTCCGGCCTTGATCGTGATCAGCCGCAGCTCGATCGTCTCCTGATCCAGGATCTCGCCGCCGGTGTCGTCGCGGGTCCAGAACGAGGAGGCGAAGACCAGGCTCGCGCTCATCACCAGCGCTCCGAGAATCCGGGCGGACGCCGAGCCCCAGCTCAGGAGGCAGAGCAGCGCGACCACCCACAGACCGAGCAGCCCGCCGCGCGAGAAGCTCAGCAGGATGGCGGCGGTGTAGACCAGCGCCGCACCCCAGTAGAACGGCCGGGCGAGGAGGCGCGCCCTGGGCGCCAGCGCCAGCGCCAGCGGCAGCAGGAGCACCAGCGAGTAGGCAAGGTCGTTCGGGTTCTCGAAGATCCCGACCCAGCCGACACGCTGCCCCCGCGCGTAGTCGCCCTGCGAGTAGCCGATGAGCGAGCCGACCGCCGGGACCAGGCCGCCGACGACCAGCGCGCCCATGGTGAGGCGCAGCCGGCGCCAGCTGTCGACCGTGTTGAGCACCAGCAGATAGGCGGCCACGATCTTGAGCAGGTCGACCACCTGCTCGGCGGCGTAGCGACTCCACAGCGCTCCGACGACGGAGAGGCCGGCGATTCCCACGAAGCCGAGCAGCAGGTAGCTTTCCGGCCACGCCAGGCGTACGGCCCGTCCCGCCAGCCACTTCTCGAAGAAGAGGACGACCAGCGCCGCGACCGCGACCGTCTGCGCCGGCCCCGCCTGCTCGAGCTGCGGAAAGTGGAGCGGCAGGTTGGCGTAGAGGAGCAACAAAAACAGGAGCAGCAGCCGGA
This sequence comes from Thermoanaerobaculia bacterium, assembly GCA_035544635.1. Lineage (GTDB taxonomy): Bacteria > Acidobacteriota > Thermoanaerobaculia > Multivoradales > Multivoraceae > DATAFT01. The sequence continues at coordinate 22,336 of DATKDQ010000066.1, read as the reverse complement.
ACGACCACGGCGCCGGCGAGGCCGACTGCGGCGCGACCGGCAGCGGGCGCGGCGAACGGCGCCGGGCCGCGGCCGCAGCCGGGCTCGGGATCACGCCATCACGCGCCTGCATGCCATTCTCCTGCGCAGCCCACCGTAGAGCGACCGGATCCTCGCCTCCTCGCGAAGGAGCACTTCGACGATCCGACGCGCCGCCATGCCGTCCCACTTCTCGGGGACGCCGCGGAACCTCCAGCCGCCGGTGAGCGCCTCCTGAGCGGCCTCGCGAATCGCGCACGGGTCCTTGCCGACGACGCGGTTCGACCCTTCGAGCACGGTGGCCGGACGCTCCGTCGAATCGCGCAGCGTCAGACAGGGCACGCGCAGCACTGTCGACTCCTCCTGCACGCCTCCCGAATCGGTGAGGACCAGCGCGCTCTCCTTGAGCAGCTTCAGGAAGTCGAGGTATCCGAGCGGGCCGGCGAGCAGCACGTTGGGCATCGCCACGAGCCGGCTCCAGATCCCGAGCTGGTCGAGCTCCTCGCGCGCGCGGGGGTGAACCGGGAAGACGATCGGGATGCGCTCCTGGATCCACTCCAGCGCGTCGGCGATGCTTGCGGCCGCCACCGCGTCGCCGACGTTGTCGGGCCGATGGAGGGTCAACGTGGCATAGCGGCGCGGCGACAGCGTCAGGCGCTCGAGCACGTCGGAGCGTGAGATGCGCTCGAGGTTCTCGAGCAGCGCGTCGACCATGACGTTGCCCACGAACCACACCTTGTCGCCGGGGATGCCTTCCCAGATCAGGTTGGTCACTGCCTTGCGCTCGGTGGCGAACAGGAAGTCCGAGACCGAATCGGTGGCGATGCGGTTGATCTCCTCGGGCATCTCGCGATCGAAGCTGCGGAGCCCGGCCTCGACGTGGGCCACGGGAAAGCCGAGCTTGACCGCGGTGAGCGCGGCGGCGAGCGTGGAATTGACGTCTCCCACCACCAGCACCAGGTCGGGGGTGTGCTGCTGGAGCGCCTCTTCGATGCCCTCCATGGCGCGCGCGGTCTGGGTCGCGTGCGAGCCGGAGCCCACCTTGAGGAAGGTGTCGGGTTGCGGCAGCCCGAGATCGCGGAAGAAAACGCCCGACAGCTCGGCGTCGTAATGCTGCCCGGTGTGCAGCAGCATCGGGCGGAGGTTCTGGTGCCGGCTCATCTCGGCCCACAATGGACCGAGCTTGACGAAATTCGGGCGGCAACCCGCCACCGCGAGAACCCGTAGCGCACTCATGATCGGGCAGGCTCCATGTGGTCTGCGGCCAGCCGCCGCGACGAAAGTCCGTGGTCGTGCGGGCAGGTGTGGCGGCCGTCGAAGACGCCGCGCAGTCGACAGCTCGCGACCGCCGCCGAGACGGGCCGCGAGACCCCGGCCAGCGACGCCTCCCAGAAGGTCCGGCGCGGGATGGTGAGCGCGAGCTGATCGGGCACCCGGTGGTGGCAGGTGGTGTAGGCGTATCGATAGCCGGCGGAGCGCACCGCGTCGAGCGTCGCCGCCGAGAAGTGCCCGTTGGGGTAGGAGAAGTGCACGACGGGAGAGTCGAGCTTCTCCTCGAGCGCGCGCTTCGAGCTCCTCAGCTCGTCGGCGACGTCCTCCGGTGACTCGTTCGGCAGCACGCGATGGGTCCGCGTGTGGGATCCGATGGTGACCCCCGCAGCCTTCATCGCGGCGAGCATTCGCCAATCGAGAGGCCGCATCCGATGGTCGATCTCGCGAGGCACCGCCACGTAGCGCTCGAGCTCGGCCACCAGCCGATCGAGGGTCGACCGCGGCAGGCTGGCGAGCATCCGCTCGGCCAGCGCGGTCACCCGCAGCGGGTCCCAGATCCCGTCGATGCGGTCGCGCGGACATTGGAGCCGGTGGCGATCGAGGAGCGACACCAGTCCGCTGGCGCCGAAGCGGCGGTTGGCCTCGCGCAACAGAACGTGGAGACGATCGTGGAGCAGCAGCCGGCGGCTGCCGACGAGATCGGTCACGACGAACACCGCCGCCGGAATACCCTTGCGCCTCAGTACCGGCAGCGCGTAGCGGTAGACGTCGGCGTAGCCGTCGTCGAAGGTTACGGCGGCGACCGGAGGCCGCTGGCGGCGCTTCTCCTCCACACTGCGAGCCAGCTCGTCGAGCTCGACGAAGCGGTAGCGCCGCCCGATCCAGTCGAGCTGAGCGGAGAGCGTGCGCTGGCTCACCAGCATCGCCGGCGCGCTGGCGGCGTGCCGGCGCGGGCTGCGCACCACGCGGTGGTAACAGAGGACGAGTGGGTCCAAGTCGAGGCCACGTGCGGCCGCGACCAGGCGATCGCCGCCCGTGGCGTAGAGCGTCCACGCGCCCGCCGTCTTCAGCGCTCGCCGCAGCATCGAGCGGTCTCCCTTTTCGGCGTGAGGCGGCTCGGCGCGCCGTCACCGGCGGGCCGCGGCAGGGTGCGCCGCGCGATCCGGGCGGCGCGCCGGAGCAGACGGTGCAGGACCCCGCCGGCGGTGGGCGGGAAGAGCTCGATGCGCTCGAGCTCGCGCCTCGAGCTCGCCCACAGCGACTTGTACGGCTCGTCGCCGTGGAGCAGGTCGTACTCGCGGATGCCTTCCTCGATCGCCGCCCGGATGGCGAGACCCATGGTGACCAGCCCGACGCTGTGGCGGGTGAAGGCCGAGTCGAACCCCGCCTGGTAGAACAGGAAGCGGTCTTGGTAACGGAAGCCGTAGAGCGCCGCCGCCGGCCGGCCGTCGAGCCGCAGCACGAAGAGCCGCAGCCATCCTCGCTCGAGCGCGAGCGCCGAGAGCTCGCGATGGAACGCGATCAGCTCCGGCGTGTGGAAGGCGTCCGATCCGCCGCGTTGGGCGAAACGCCCATGGTGCAGCCGGAGCAGGATCTCGAGAGCCTCGCGCCGCTCCTCCTCCGTTCGCACCCGATCGAAGCGCAGCTCGAAGCCGCGCTCGAGCTGGCGCAGGCGACGCCGGAAGTTGTAGCGATGACTCGGGCCGAGGCTCTCGAGATAGCTCTCGAAGGTGTGACCTTCGAGCGAGATGTAGGGGCAGCAATGGGTCGTCCGGCGAAGGGTTCGCCAGCCGCGCCGCTCCAGGAGCTCCGCCAGCGCCTGCGCCGACGACTGCTCCCGGCGCACCTGGACCAGGTCGACGACGCGCCGCCCGGCATCGAGCGTGGCGGCGAGCGCGGCGACGGTCTGGACCCGCCGCGCCGGCCGCACCACGAGGTCGAGGTAGTCCGAGCCGACGCTGCCGCCGCCGAGGAATTGAAACGCGCTCGCCGCGATCGGGGGGCACGAGCGCGACGGTCCCACCAGGAAGGGCGCGAGACCGAGGAGATCGCAGCCGTACCGCACCGCGTAGACCGCGAGCTCGCCGTCGTCCGGGCGGCAGTGCTTCCACCAGGTGTAAAGCCACTCCCAGGTCAGGAACAGGCCGTCGGACCAACTGGTGCGCAGCAGCGTGCTCCACTCCTCGCGCATCGGTTCGAGCGCCTCGGTGGTCGACAGCCGTTCGACGCGCCAGGGCGAGAGCAGGCTGGTCTCGCCGGGCTCTACCCCGGAGGCGCGCGCGGCCGGCGCCGAGAGAGCCGGAAACCCGGTGGAGCGAATCCTCGAGTCCATCGACGACATGTCAGGCACCGCCGCGGACGGAGAGCTCGCGCGCGCCGCCGCCGCGACCAGCTACCTCGCCCCTCCGCCTCCCGGTGGGCCAGCCGCCGTCCCTCCACAGGCTCTCTGGGGACCGCCGGCGCAGGAAGCAGTAGAGGGCGGTGATCGCGGCCCAGTTCATGAGCACGACCGCGTAGGGAATCAGGAGCAGGCGTTTCATGTCGGCCTCTGCCTTCTCTGGAGAATGCGCGCCGGCGCCTCGGCGGCCGGTCTCTCGCCGCCGCGCGCGGCGATCGCGCCGGCGGACGCCAGCAGGTACCAGGCGCACTGGCCGGCGAGGAACACCAGGTAGACGCCCTCGAGCAGGAACAGGTTCGAGACCAGGAGCACGATCAGCAGGTGAGGGACCGCGAGACGCCCGAGCTTGTGGGAGACGAACTGGACGAACACCGGGTTCGAGCGCGGCGAGAGCAGGCCGGGAAGCAGACCGAGGAGCTGGAAATTGCCGGCCAGCGTTCTCACCTTGCGCGCGAACTCGAGCTCGGGCGGCGCCTCGCGGTCGTAGGCGCGGGCGGCCGGCTCGAACACCGTACGGCGCCCCGCGAGCACGATGCGCATCGGCACCAGCACGTCGTCGAGTAGCGTGTCCTCGGGAAGCGGAGCCCAGAGCTCGCGGCGGATCGCGTAGAGCGCTCCGGTCGCACCCACCGCCGAGTGAACACGGCTCTCCATCGCGCGCACCACCTTCTCGTAGCGCCAGTAGAGGCCGACGCCGCCGGCCGCCACCCCGCCGCTGTCGTCGAGGAGGACCAGCTCGCCGCTCGCCGCGCCCACCGACGGATCCGTGAAGCAGGCGACCAGCTCGCGGACCGCGCCCGGGTCGAGCCGCTGGCGGGCGTCGCAGAACAGCACGATCTCTCCGCGCGCGGCGGCCACGCCGCTGTTGAGGGCGGCAGCCTTCCCGCGATGACGCTCCGAGCGCACCACCTCGACTCCGCGCGCGGCGTAGCGCGCGGCCACGCCCGCGGTGCCGTCGCACGAGCCGTCGAGCGAGACCACGATCTGCAGCTTCTCGGGCGGGTAGTCGAGCGCCAGACAGTTCTCGAGCTTCCGCTCCAACCGCTCGCGCTCGTTGCGGACCGCCATCACCAACGAGACCGTGGGCTCGGCGCCTCCTCGCTCCACCGGCCGCGGCCTCCACCTCGACCACACCGCGAGCAGCAGCGGGTAGCCGGCGTAGACGTAGGCGACCAGCAGTAAAGAAAGCCAGAACGCCGCTTCGATCGCGATCATGGATCGCCGCCCGCCTCGGCGGCGCGCGCAGCGATGCGCCGAGGACCGACGTAGCCGACGATGCCGCACATGCCAGTGTCTCTCGCTGGTTGGAGGCGTTTTGTCCTAGTTCTCGACGCTTCAGGGACTCTCGGCCAGGATCTGGAGCTCGCGCGGCCCCCACGTGAGCGGCGGCTCCGCCGCCGCGGGCGCCGCCGCCACCTCCAGCACCTCGCCGCGCCGGCGCCGGTGCAGCCCCCGCGCCAGGCACAACACGACGTCGGCGAGCCGCTCGGAGTCATGGCGGTTCGGGAACTGGTCCGGCATCAGGAGGTCCGCCACGATCGGCAGCGTGCCCGCACGCGCGAGCGCGGCGCTCGACCAGCGCACTTCCTCGGCCCCCGTTGCGGCGTAGAGGGTGGCGGCAGGAGCGGGGACCGAACGCCCGTTGATCACGCAGATGTCGATCGCGCCCTTGCCGAGATAGCCCTCCACCACCCGCACGTGGTCGAGCGCATCGAAGCCGGCGGTCTCGCCGGGCTGGGTCATGAGATTGCACACGAAGATGCGAAGCCCCTTCGACTCGCGGATGGTCTTGGCCACACCCTCGACCAGCAGGTTGGGGAGAATGCTGGTGTAGAGGCTCCCCGGGCCGAGCACGATGGCGTCGGCGGAGGCGAGCGCGTCGAGCACGCCTGGCGCCGGCACCGGTCGCGCCGGCTCGAGCCAGACCTTCGCGATGCGGCGCCCGGCGAGCGGGATCTGCGACTCCCCGCGCACCACCACGCCGTCCTCGCATTCGGCATGCAGGGCCACCCGGTCCTCACTCATCGGGAAGACGCGGCCACGCAGGCGCAGCGCGCGGCCGAGCTGGCTGATCGCCGCCGTGAGACCTCCCGCTCGCTGCACCAGCGCGGTCATGATGAGATTGCCCAGGGCATGACCGGACAGGCCGTTGTCGCCCTCGAAGCGGTGCTGGAACAGACGGCTCCACATCTGGTTGCCCTGAGCCAGCGCCACGATGCAGTTGCGCAGGTCGCCGACCGCGGGGATGTCGAAAGACTGTCTGAGGAGACCGCTCGACCCCCCGTCGTCGGCCACCGACACGATCGCGGAGATATCAGCCGGCCTGGCCCGGGGGTCATGGCGCGAGCGCGCGAGCTGGCGCTTGAGGCCGACCAGCAGGATCGACAGGCCGGTGCCGCCGCCGATCCCGACGATGTGAGTGCGGTTCTTCAGCATGTCACGCGGTCTCCCTATCGGCCTCGCCCGAAGAGCACGTGGGCGGCGGTCCGGGCCAGGATCGCCAGATCGAGCTTCAGGGAGACGTGCTTGGCGTAGTAGAGCTCGTACTGCAACTTCTCGTAGCTATCCTCGACCGATGCCGCGTACGGATAGCAGACCTGTGCCCAGCCGGTGATGCCGGGCTTGACGTAGTGGCGCAGCTCGTAGAACGGGATCTGCTCGCGCAGCAGCTCGACGAAGCACGGCCGCTCGGGGCGGGGGCCGACGAAGCTCAGATCGCCGCGCAGCACGTTCCACGCCTGCGGCAGCTCGTCGACGTGGAATCGGCGCAGGTGCTTCCCGATGCGGGTGACCCGGGCGTCGTTCCGCTGCGCCCAGGCAGCCCCGCGGCTCTCGGCGTCCTCGACCATCGAGCGGAACTTGTAGAGGGTGAAGGCGCGACCGTGCTGTCCCACCCTCTCTTGGCGGAACAGGACGGGCCCGGGGCTCTCGAGCCGAATGGCGAGCGCGACGAGCAGCAGGATCGGCGCCGCCAGTGCTAGCAGCGCCAGCGCGAACGTCACGTCGACCACGCGCTTCCACAGCAGGTACGAAGGAGTGAGGCGAAAGCCCTCGGAGAAGACCAGCCGTCCCGGGGCGAGCGCATCGAGCCAGATCTTGCCGTGCACCCGCTGGTAGAGGTCGACGGCGTCGACCACCTCGACCCCCATCAGGCGGCACTCGAGCAGCGCCGATGCGATCTCCTGGCGGCTCTCGAGGCCGGGCTCGGCGACGATGATCTGCGAGATCCGCTCGCGGAGGATGATCTCCTTGAGCAGCACCGGATCGACCGTCGTCGCCGACGAATCCCGCCGCGGCTCCTCGTGGGCGCCGATGTGATCGAGCACGTCGCGGCAGAGGGCGGTCACCAGCTCCTCACGGCCCACGATGAGCAGGCGCTCGTCGCGCCGCAGCCGGAGCAGCGCGGGCGCGAGCGACCGGGCCCCGGCCATCAGCGCGACCGAGCAGGATCCCACGACGATCACCGAGCTATAGCCGGGCGATAGATCGGGGAAGATCAGGTAGGCCATCCAGACGAGACCCAGAGCACCGCCCACGGCCGCCGCCGTCCGCCCGAGGAAGCGCAGGAAGTCGCGCCGCAGCAGGAACCGATAGAGGCCCATCCAGCGGAAGCACGCCTCGCAGGCGAGGAGCAGCAGGCAGAGGCCGGCCGCCTTGAGGACGGTGTTCGAGGCTTCGCCCCGGGTCGAGAGCACGAGAATCAGGATCGCGATCGGCGGCACCAGTCCCGCCGCCAGTAGAGGCGATCGCTCGGCGGTCGTCTTAAGCGCCCATGCTTGAATCATTGGCTTTCGTGCTCGTCGGGTTGTAGTGGCTCTCGTAGTACTTGTAGACGTAGCCGTACGCGGTGGTCGCGGTTTCGGTGTCGTTCAGGATCAGGTTCAGGTTGGGCGCCTCGTCCAGGCTCTCCAGCGCCCGCAGCACCAGCTCCTTCGGCGTGAAGCGAGCGCGGATGACCAGCAGCACGACGTCGGCCATGTGTTGGAGGATGTGACTCTCCGCCATCGCCAGGAGCGGCGGCGCGTCGACGATCACGTAGGCGAAGCGGTCGCGCAGCCGTTCGAAGATGCGCTGCGCGTTGTGCGACGACAGATCGCCCGCGGCGGAGACCTCGGTCGACGGCGAGCCGCCCGCCTGGATCAGGCGCAGGTTGTCGAAGCGGCACACGAAGCCGGCGAGATCGACGTCCGGGTCAGCCAGCAGCTCCTTCAATCCCCTGCCATGCGGCCGGCCGAGGAAGCGATGGACACCAGCTTTGCGCAGGTCGGCGTCGACCAGGATGACCGACTCGTCGGTGCGCTCCGACAGTGCGAGCGCCAAGTTCACCGAAGTGGTGGTCTTCCCCTCGCCACCCATCGGGCTGGTGACCAGGATGACCACCGGACGCCGTCCCACCGTGCGGGCGCGCAGCTTGGTGGCGAGAATCCGGTACTGCTCGGCCACGTGGCCGTAGGGATCGGTGGACATCACCGCCGTGTCCTGCGTTTCGCCGACGCCCTTGCGCCGGTGCTTCGCCACGATCGAGGGGATGGAGGTGAGGACCGGCAACCCGGTGAAGCGCTGCACGTCGTCGACGTCCTGAAGGGTGGTGTCGACCTGCTCGGCCAGGAACACTGCCACCACCCCGAGGCCGAGGCCCGCGGCCAGGCCCACGAGCAGGATGCGGACGCGTTGCGGCGCGTAGGGCTGGAGCGGGACGCGGGCCTGCTCCACCACGCGCAGCACCGCTCCGTCGTCGGCCTTCTCGAGGCGCAGCGCGAGGCTCGACTCCTGGAGCCGCTTCACCAGCGTGTCGTACTGCGCGCGGTTGCCGTCGTACTCGCGCTGCATCACCTGAAGCGTCATCTCGTGGCGCGGCGCGGCGTCGGACTGTTGGCGCGCGCGCTCCATCTGGCCGAGCACGTGGCGTCGACTAGCCCGCGCGCTCCGGAGCCGCGCCTCGATCGAGTCCGCCTCGGCGGTGAGCTGCACGTAGCGGAGCTGAAGCGGCGACCCGAGGCTGGGGGCGTGCACGGCGCCGGCCGGGGAGCTCTCCAGCGTCTCGATCTCGTCGCGCACCCGCGCGACCTCGGGATGCTCGTCGGTGTAGCGCTTGCGGAGCTGGGTCAGCAGCACCCGCAGCTCTTCGAGCCGCGAGTCGGCTGGCTTGGCGCGCACCCCCTGCTGCTCGAGCTCGCGCAGCTCGCGTACGATCGCCGCCCGCCTGGCCTCCTGCTCGGCGATCAGGGTATCGACGTGCTCGAGCTGGTCCTGTCCGGTATCGAACAGCGCCAGGTTCGACGCCCGGTACTCGGGCAGCTCGCGCAGCCAGCGCTGCTTGTACTGCTCGATCTCCCGCTCCTGCTCGGAGAGCTTGGCGCGGAGCTGCTCGACCTGGGTCTCGACGAAGGCGGTGGTCGCCTCCGCACGCCGGAAGCGCTCGGCGGCGCCGTCCTCGATCACCATGCTCGCGAGCCGCGAGGCCACGGCGGCGGCCCGTCTGCGGTCCTCGTCCTCGAACGAGAGCGAGAACGTCTTGTTGCCCACGACCCGCACCTTGATCCGCGACTCCATGGACCCAAAATCCGCCTCTCGCACCTCGCCCGAGGCGGGCGGATAGAGCTGGAACTCGCGGATGACCTGCGCGAGGACCGAGCGGCGTTGCAACACCTCGCTGATTCCGATCAGCTGCCGCTGCACGTCGAGCGGCGTCGTCTCCTCGAGGTCACGCGTGACCACGGGTCCCGAAACGAGCAGCACGGTGGAGCGGTAGCGCGGCGGCATCCAGTACGCGGCGGCCGCGAAGCAGAGCGTGACGAGGACGGCGGGGAACAGCAGCCACCAGCGCCGCCGGTGCAGCATGGTGATCGCGCGGCGGGCCGTCATCGACTGACCGGGATCGGCCGCGAATGTCCCCGGAATCAACGCGTCCTGTGCGGCGTCCACTAGAGTCTCCCTCCGTTGGGCAGGACCTTGCTCATCTCATCCAGGGCGAGGCGCTGCGCCGCCTTGGTCTGAGGCCCGGAGAGCCCGACCCTGAGTCCCAGCGAGAACCGCTCCCGTGACAGCGCGGCGCCGAAGAGATCGCTGTCGTCGCGCTCCGAGTAATCGAGGCGAGCGAAGAGTCCGACCCGCGCGGCGTTCCCGCCGGTGAGCAGCACCTCTACCAGAGACGACGTCATCAAGGTGTCGACGTCGTCGCTCTCGATCAGCGTGCGCCGGGCGAGCCATATCGACTGCTCCCAGCGCAGGCGCCCCGGCGGTTCGAGCCGGAGGTGGAACGAGATGGTGTCGGCCACGGTGTCGCCCAGCACGGTGCCGGGGAGCACCGGGGCGCCGAGACCGGTCGAGACCGCCACATCGCCGCGGCCGAGGGCGAACAGCGAGCGGTCGTAGCGCAGGCGCAGCTCGAGCACCTCGCTTTCGCGCGCCAGCTCGCCGGACCCGATCCAGGAGGTGCCCTGCGCGCCGGTCTCCTCGTCCTCGTCGCGCAACACGCCGGTCGCGAGGTGGAACGAGACGCGCCGGCTGGCGCGGTGGGCAAAGCCGACGCGGAGGGCCTCGACCGGGCCGGAGAACCGGGTCGGCGCGGGGACGTCGGCCCCGACCGACTCGAGCTCGGTATCGGTGTAGGTGTAGCTCAGAATGACGTTCGACCTGCGGCCTATTCCCTGCTCCAGCGCGAGCGTTCCCGAGAGATCCGAGACGTCGAGCGGGATGCCGTCGGGGTCGAGATCGCTCTTCGCCGACGAGTACCCGGTATAGAGGTGCAGACGCGTGGCGCGCCGCCAGCGGTGCGAAAGCCCGCCGTAGAGGCGCTGCTGCTCGAACCGGCCGGGGATGAGCACGAAGCTGTCGCCGCCCAGGTGCCGGCTGGGATCGAAGCTGTCGAGATACGAGGCTCCCGCGGTGAGGTCGGTGCGGCGCGAGGTCCGGCGCTCGGCCACCACGCCGGCCGAATGGCTGACGCGATCGGGGCGGTCGCCGCGATCGAGCTGCTCGAGCTCCGGCTCGTAGGCCACCACGACGCTGCCGCGCGCCGAGGGCCGATGCACGAACAGGAACGAGGGCCGCACCACCCACCCGGTCTCGGCGATTGCGAAGTCCCGGGACTCGATCGTGGGCGGACCGGGCGGCGCGTTCGGGTCGGCGGGAGGAGGCTCGCCCTCTATCGTCACCGTCTCGGTGCCGGAGATCCGGTCGTGGGCGCCGGCCACCGCGAACGAGGTCTGGAAGAACGACCCGAGGCCCGGCTCGACGGCCTCATCGAGCTCGTCGAGCGGTTCGCGCCCCGCCGTGCGCCCCCCACCTTCGAGAGGATCCGGAGGCTCCGTGGGCTCGGAGCCCGGGACGCGACCGAGGCCGTCGTCTGGTATGGGCTCGACCGGCTCCTGCGCGGCGAGGGCCGGCGTGATGGCGAGCGCGACCAACGCGGCCGCAAGCCGGCGCGCGCCGAACCGATCAGTAGACATACACCACGTCATGAGGAGTGAGGTGAAACGGCTGCGAGTCGTTGCGGTTCACCATCTGCTTGACGTTGAGCCGGTAGCGCTGTTGGCCGGCGGACGTCTTGCGCAGCACCACCACGTAGTTACGCGAAGCGAACTCGGTGAAGCCGCCGCCCATCGCGATGGCGTCGAGCAGGGACGTCGTCTGCAGCAGCAGATAGCGGCCCGGGCGACGGACCTCGCCCAGGACCGAGATCTTCGGGCTGTTGATCTCCTTGACGACGACCGTGACCAGCGGGCGGTCCATGTACTGCTTGAGCCGATCGGCGATCTCCTCGCCGAGGCGTGCGGGCGTCGATCCCGCCGCGTGCAGATCTCCCACCAGCGGGAGCGTGATCATCCCGTCCGGGCGCACAGTGACCGTGGTGGAGATCTCGGGCTCCTTCCACACGAACACCTCGATGACGTCTTCGGGGCCGACCTTGTAGCCATCCGAGACGTCGGTGCGGCTGCGCCCAGGCAAAGGTGCGTCGCTCTGCGCGGCGGCGGGAGGCGCCCCGGTGGCGAACAGAGCGGCGAGCAGCAGAGCGACTGTTGAGCGGCGCATCGTTCTCCTTCCTGAAGCCAGCTCTGTGACCGGCACCGAGGGCTCCAAAGGCAAGACCCGTGCCGAGCCCGATCTCGAAGCGCTGCAGCGGGTTGCCGAAGGGGCCGAGGCCCTCGCAGTGGAAGCGCCGTAACGGACCTCGGAACGCAGACGGATCAGGGATTTCCCGGCAGGTGAATCAGCAGGTTGGAACGGGTCTCGCGAAAGTCCTCGCTCCAGTAGCGCTCGGGGAAGTCGAGCACCCGGCAGCGCAGGCCCCGTCGCTCGAGCTCTCGCGCCAGCGCTCGAAGGTCGTACTCGAGGTAGACCAGGTTCTCCCGGCCCCAACCGGAAGCGAAGCGCCGCAGCAGCGTCTTCGCCCCGCGCTTGACCGGAGCCGGCAGCGCCAAGGCGACGGCGAGCCGCGCCCTGCCGGCGGGCCCGGCGCGCCGCCATGCCGCGCGGATCGCGCGCCACAGCTTGCCGCGATCCGGCACCGCCGCGATCAGCACGACGCCGCCAGGGCGGCACACGCGCACCAGCTCGTGGATCATGCGCACGCCGTCGGTGTGACTCGGAAGGGTGTGGATGACGCCGGAGCAGTAGGCCTTGGTGAAGGCTCCTGCGGGAAACGGCAGCGAGCGGCCGTCGGACGCCAGAAACTCGGCCGTGCCGCACGGCGCTCCCTCCGCGCGACGGCGTTCCAGATCGCTCCGGCCAGAGGCCAGGAGGCCCGGGATGAAGTCGGCGCCGACGAGTCGCCTCGATCGCGTCGCCACCCAGCGCGTCACCAGCGCGCTCGAGCAGCCGAGGTCGAGCACCACGTCACGATCGGGATCGAGCCCGAGCGCGGAAGCCACGTGATCGGCGGTCGCACGCATCGAGCCCTCCGAGACCTCGTGGCACCCGATCGACCGCTTGGCGATCGGCTCGCGCAGCCAGCCTTCGAACCAGCCCCGCCAGGCAAGCTCGCGGCGGGCGCGCTCCTCGGCCGCGGCCGGTGACGGCCGACGCAGGAGCGGAGCGAGCGGGCTGCCGCGGACGCCGAACACCAGCGGTCTCGCCCATCCGATCCGCAGGTAGCGCACCGTCCCGATCGGTCGCTGCCACTTGCGCGCCGCGGCGAGCCCACCGGGGTTGTCGCCGCGCACGTACGAGTAGGCGCGCTTCGCTCCGCCGCCGCGGAGCGTCGCGAAGATGTGGCAGCGGACCAGCCCGTCGATGCCGAGGCGGCGCGCGCCGGGATGGGTGTAGCCGTTGTAGAAATAGGCGGCGTCGGGCCCCGGCACGAAGTCGAGATCGAGCTCCGCGACCGGAGCGCGAGCGAGACTCACCCAGCGCGTGTGGACGGCACGGCCGCTCCGGTCGGTCGCGGCGAAGCAGAGATCGCCTTGCCGGAAGCGCTCCCGCAGCACCGGCGCCGGCTGCAGTGGATCCGAGCCGTGGAGGAGCTTCTCCAGATCGTCCTGCGACGCGACGTGCGCCTTTACGCCGGGGACGGCGGTGGACGCGGGCTCCCCCTCCGACAGGTCACGCGCGAAGAAGGTCACGCTGCCGTGCTCGAAGACCGCGGATGCCGCCCGCCGCAGAGCGCGTGCGGCGAGCGCTCTGACGCCCTCGTGGCGAAGGACCCAGCCTGCCTTTCGTACCTGGATACCCATGCGCTGATGATCGAAGTCTTCGAGCTCTCTCGCGGCGGTCGCTCGGTAAGCAACCTAGATACCAGGAGGGCATCTCGCCGCGCCCCCTCTCGCGAGGTGGCCAGCCCGACGCCGGCGCGCGGAGGAGCCCAGCACGAGCGTTCCACCATTGAGCAAGCGCCTACCGGGGACGGAGGCGCGAGCGGGAGCGAGACCAGGGCTGAAGGGCAGGACGAGTCAAGTTTGTCCCCGGGTCAAGGCTTCCGAGCCGCGCGGCGCAGCCGCGCTTGGCGGGGAGCATCAGCTAGCGGGTCCGTGGTAGTGACCACGGACCCGCTAGCTCATTGTCGGCGCCGCGGACGGCGCTGGCGCTTCGCGCCGCCTCCGGAACGTGCTGAATAGCACGTTCCTCCGGCGCAGCTCCGCTCACGATCGGGGCGGCACGGCCGCGTTCAGCGACCAGTCGTACTCCAGGTACCTGGTCTGCAGCGGCTCAGCGGAGCGCAGCCGTGCCGCGACATCGGCGGCGGCGTACGCGGCCACGAACTCGAGCACGGTGTCCGCTCGTGGCTCCCATCCAGCGGCGACGAAGTCGCCTCCGTACCAGTCGAAGTAGCTGGAGAGGAGCACGGTCGAGCCTTCGATCCTCACGTTGCTCGGATCCGACAAGAACTGCCGGGTGCGTTCCTCGAGTTGGCGGTCGAGCTGGTCGCCGTCGAACGCCCACCGCGGCAGGGGCGCGCATGAGGCCGACGCACAGTTGACAGCGAAGTGGATGCGGGGGTCGCGGAAGAGCGGGCGCACCACCGTATGCTCGATCTCGTCGAGCGTCAGCTGAAAACCGCCGACCGGGTGGCGCCGCGAGTTCCAGACCCCGTCGATCTCGCGGATCGAAGGCACCGTCGGATGATCGAGGATCGACGCGATGGTCAGCGCGTTGTAGGCATTCAGCAGCAGCGCCAGCAGGTGATCGGGGGCGAGCGTGGAGAGCTCGACCTCGGCAATCGCGGCGAGGTACCGATCGAGATCGGCGCGGTGATCCTGAAAGAAGGCGTAGTCGACGAAGCCCCGATCGTCGATCCCCCCGGCGAGGAGGCGGTCCCATTCCGCATGATCGAACGACTCGGTGCCGCTCGTGATGGCAGCCTCGACCTGCTGCGCGATCGGTCCAGTGGCCGCCCTGCTGCGCGGCGCCGAGCAGGCGGCGAACGTCGGCACCGACGCCAGCAGGACGACGGAGGCGGCCGCGAGGCGCCGGCCCGGCGTTCTCGAGTGAGGGCTGCCGGGCATCACGAAACGCCGAACGCCGTACCCGCTCGCCGAGTGCCTGGTGAGAGTCGAGCGAGCCTCCTGAGCGAGCTTCCTGCTGGAGATGCGCATTGCTCGATCCTTTCAAGCGGAGTCAGTCGTGGTTATCGGACACTGGCCGGCGCAGCGCTTTCACACGACCCTGGCGCCGCTTCGATTCTCGTCGGCGCCGCTTCACTGCCTTCGGCACCGTGGTGGGGCGCCGGGGGCGCGGCGGCGTCGCGGCACGCTCGAGCAGAGCGGTGAGGCGCCGACGGGCGTCCCGACGGTTCTTCTCCTGGGTGCGGAAGCGGCGGGCCTCGATGCGAAGCAGGCCGTCCGCGCCCATCCTGCGCCCCGCCAGCGCCCGCAGTCGCTCCTTGAGCGCGAGGGGGAGCTCCGCCCTTTCGAGGTCGAAACGGAGCTGGACCGCCGTCGCGACCTTGTTGACGTTCTGGCCCCCTGGTCCAGAGGAGCGGACGAACTCCTCCTGGATGAAGCGCTCGAGCGGCCCGAGATCGCTGGAGTCTGACATGGGGTCTGCCGTGGGGAGTGCCCGGGCGAGCTGCGGCGCTGGATCGTCACCGGCGTCGCGGGCCGCCGGTCGCAGCGGAGATCCGCGATGTCCGATCAGTGCGCGGGGCCGCCGAGATCCAGCGTCTCACCCGCGCTATCGCGGAAGACCAGGCGCCCGTTCTGGAGCGAGGCGTCCCGCAGCGTGAACGCCAGCACCTGACCGAGGTCCTCCACCAGCTGAACCCTGATCCTGTCACGGACCTCCGGGTGCAGGTCTTCGAGGTCCGCCTCGTTGTCCTTGGGCAGGACGATGTCGGAGATGCCAGCGCGCACGGCGCCCAGCACCTTCTCCTTCACCCCGCCGATCGGGAGGACGCGCCCGCTGAGCGTGATCTCTCCGGTCATCGCCACGTCGTGGCGAACCGGGCGCTCCGACAGTGCCGACACCACCGCGCTGGCAATGGTGACGCCCGCCGAGGGCCCGTCCTTCGGGATCGCGCCGGCCGGAACGTGGATGTGCAGGTCCTGCTCGAACCCGGGACGGTCGATGCCGAGGATGTCGGCGTGCGAGCGCGCGTAGCTCCAGGCGGCCCGTGCCGATTCCTTCATCACGTCGCCGAGCTGGCCGGTGAGGATGAGCTCGCCCTTGCCGCGCATCTTCGAGACCTCGACGAACATGATGTCGCCGCCCACCGGCGTGTAGAACATGCCGGTGGCGACACCCACCTGGTCGCGCTCGGCCGCGTGCTCCGGGTGCACCTTGGGACGGCCCAGGAGGTCCGGGACGTGGCCGCGCTCGACGATGGTGCGCTCGACCTCGGCGGCGGCGATGCGGCGCGCCACCTTCCGCGCCAGGCTGCCGATCACTCGCTCGAGCTGGCGGACTCCGGCCTCGCGCGTGTAGCGGCTGATCAGCTCCTCGAGCGCCTCGTCCGTGATCTCGAGCTGCCCGGTGGTGAGGCCGTTCTCGGTGAGCTGCCGCGGAACCAGGTACTGGCGGGCGATCGTCTTCTTCTCCTGCTCGGTGTAGCCGCTGAACTCGACCATCTCCATGCGATCGAGCAGCGGGGCGGGGATGTTCTGGACGAAGTTCGCGGTGGCGATGAACAGGACCTCGGAGAGATCGAAGGGGACGCCGAGGTAATGGTCGGTGAAGGTGTCGTTCTGCGCCGGATCGAGCACCTCGAGCAACGCGCTCGCGGGGTTGCCCTGGAATGACACGGCCAGCTTGTCGACCTCGTCGAGCACGAACACCGGGTTCTTGGTGCCGACCTGTTTCAGGCCTTGGATGATGCGGCCGGGCATCGCGGCGACGTAGGTGCGCCGGTGGCCCCGGATGTCGGCCTCGTCCCGAATGCCGCCCAGGGAGATGCGGTGGTACTTGCGCCCGGTGGCGCGCGCGATCGACTGTGCGATCGAAGTCTTTCCGACACCGGGCGGGCCCACGAAGAGGAGGATCGGGCCGCGCCGGGACTCCGGCATGGCGGCGAGGCTCGTCGAGTCGCTCTTGTCGACCGCTTCGGGCCGAGCCGTCAGCGGCTGCCCGTTCTCCTCGTCGCTCTTCGCCGCCTCGCCCTCCCCGGTATCGTCCCGGAGCTGGAGCTGGAGCTGGCGGACGGCGAGGAACTCGAGCACGCGGTCCTTGACGTCCTCGAGCCCGTAATGGTCCTCCTCGAGAACCTTCTCCGCATGCTTGAGGTCGATCTGCTCCTCGCTGCGCTTGTTCCAGGGCAGCTCGGTGATGGTCTCGAGGTAGGTGCGGATGACCTGCGCCTCCATGGCCTCGCGGCCCATGCGGGAGAGCCGGCTGAACTCGCGGTTGACCTCCTTGCGGACGTCCTCGGACAGGTCGAGGGCGTCGAGCTTGGCCCGCAGCTCCTCGAGCTCGGTGCCGCCTTCGCCCTCACCCAGCTCGTCCTGGATCGCCTTCATCTGCTCGCGTAGGAAGATCTCCCGTTGGCGGTCGCCGATCTCCGCCTGCACCTTGCTCTTGATGGTCTCCTGGGCGTCGAGGACGTTGATCTGCCGCTGCACATGGGTGAGCACCAGCCGCAGGCGCTCTTCGATCGAGAGCGTCTCGAGGAGCTGCTGGCGCTGCGGCGAGCCGAGCTCGAGGTAGCCGGCGACGAGGTCGGTGAACCGGCCGGGCTCGGTGACGCTGCGCAGCACCTGCTCGACAGCGTCCTTGGGCAGCCCTGACCGCTCGCCGAGATCGGCCGCCCGCTGGCGCAGCTCACGGTGGAGGGCGACGAACGCAGGGTCCTCCGGCGAGTCGGGCTGGAGCTCCTCGGCTTCGACGATCGTCGCCAGGATCATCCCCGCCGTCTCCTCGTAGCGGACGGCATGCCCCCGGCGCAGCCCCGTGATCAGGAGCTGGGTGCCGGCGAGCCCGCGCTGCTGCTGGTCGATGCGGGCGATGCTGCCGGTGACGAACAGCGCCGAGGTATCGATCTCCTCGGAGTTCGAGCGCTGGAGGACGGTGAAGATGAGCTTGTCCGGCGCGTTGTAGGCCGCGTCGATGGCGCGGAGGCTGGGCGGCCGCCCGGCCAGGATCGGCATGGTAACGCCCGGGAACACCACCACGTCGCGGAGAGGCAGGACGGGCAGGTGCAGGGGCTCCCTGCGGGTGTCGATAGTCGTTGGTTCGGTCATCTGGTTCCCGTGGAATAACGAACCGCGACGCTGGGCACGACGAAAGCGCCGAGCCGCTTCACTCAGCGGTCCTTCCTGTTGATAGTGAACGTCCATTCCCCCGTACCTATTCCGGATCGGCCGAGGGTTGAGCTTGTGATCCTCAGAATGTCTCTTCGAGGGACGCACTCAAGGTCGGGTCGAGGATGGCCCGCCCGCTGGCGCGCGGGGAGCTCGACGGATCCTCGCCCCGCGAAAGCTGCACCGAGGGGTTGGTGGGGGAGGGTCTCGTGTGTATCATCGTCCCGCTGGCAGCCTTCAGGAGGCGTACCCATCTCCCACCTCGACGGTAATCTTCTCGGTCTCAAAGCTTCCCAACGCAAAGCTCTCGAGCGGACGTTCCGCCGGCGGGTCCCGGTCGACGAGGTGGTGACGCTCGAGCTGGCTCGCCATCTGACCGCGGTCTCGCGCGAGATCGGCCGTCAGATCGGTGTTCTGCTCAGCCGCGACGGTGCGGTGCGACAGGTAGTCGTGGGCGACGCCTCCGGTCTCGAGCTGCCGGATATCGGGCGACTGCGCGGCGGGGTCGGCAGATTCCGTGGGCTGCGGCTGGTGCATACCCACCTGCGAGGGGAGCCGCTCACCGCCGACGACCTCAACGACCTGGCGATGCTCCGCCTCGACCTGGTCGCGGCCATCCAGGCCGATGACGAGGGCGATCCCGGCGCCGTCGAGATCGCCTATCTCGACCCCGGCGCGATCGCCACCGACGGCGTCGAGCGCGATCCGTTCGTGCGCGTGACGGCAGCCCAGGTCCACCAGCTCGACTTCGATTTTGAGGAGACGATCGCCGCGCTCGAATCCGAGCTGGCGCGTGAGGTCAACCGCGGCGTCGGGCAGGGGAGGGGAGAGCGGGCGCTGGTCATCGGCGTGTCGTGCCAGGAGCACACCTTCGCCGAGGTGGTGGCCCTGGTCGGCGCGACCGACGTCGTGGTGGCGGGCACCGTGCGCAAGCGGAGTGGGCGGCTCCATCCGGGAACAGTCGTCGGCAAGGGCAAGCTGATCGAGATCGTCCTTGCGGCCATGCGCTGCGGTGCCACGGTCGCGATCTTCGACATCGACCTGCGGCCGGCGCAGGCGCGCGGCTTCGAGGACGCCACCGGCTTGAAGACGGTCGACCGGACGCAGCTCATCCTCGACGTGTTCGCGCAGCGCGCGCGCAGCCGCGACGGCAAGCTGCAGGTGGAGCTGGCGCAGCTCAAGTACGCGCTGCCACGCCTGACCGAGAGGGATGCCGGATTGTCGCGATTGACCGGCGGCATCGGGGGCCGGGGGCCCGGCGAAACGGTGCTCGAGATCAGCCGCCGCCGCATCCGTGACCGCATCCGCAAGCTCGAGGGTGCGATCGACGCTCTGTCACGCCAGCGTGACGTGCGGCGCCGCCAGCGACGCCGCGCCGGTATGCCGGTGCTTTCTCTGATCGGCTACACCAACGCCGGGAAGTCGAGCCTCCTGAACGCTTTGACCGAGAGCTCGGTGGAGGCGGTCGACCAGCTCTTCTCGACGCTCGATCCCACCAGCCGGCGGCTGCGCTTCCCGCGGGAGGGCGAGGTGGTCATCACCGACACCGTCGGGTTCATTGCCGACCTGCCGCCCGATCTCGTGACCGCGTTTCGCGCCACGCTCGAGGAGGTCGCCTCGGCGGATCTCCTGCTCCACGTCGCCGACGCCGCGGATCCCGAGCTCGAGCGCAAGGTGGCGGCCGTCGATCGACTGCTCGAGGAGCTCGACCTCGCGGCCATTCCGAGGCTCCTGCTGCTCAACAAGGCCGACCTGGTAGAGGCCGCGGAGCTGGTAGCCCTGGCGCGGCTATACGAGGCGCTGCCGGTGAGCGCGTACACCCGCGCCGGGACGGCGGAGCTGATCGCGGCCGCCGAGGCGAGACTGGGTAGGTGCCGGTCGTTCGCCGCGCGCGACGAGGCGCGACCGACGACGCCCCCGAGGGACGCCCCGCTAGCTGATGCTCACCGCCAAGCGCGGCTGCGCCGCGCGGCTCGGAAGCCTTGACCCGGCGAGCGAACTTGATCCATCTGTAATGATTCCTACGGGTCAAGGCTTCTAGCAGCGTGGGGCGATACTGACACTCGCCACACGCTGCTAGGTAGAATGGGCCGCGTCGATGCGAACCGGACTCACTCCCCGCGCCTCGGAACAGCGTCCACTCCCGGAGAGGAGGGTCGCGGCGATGCCCACCGGAGGTCGCCGGCGCCGGTGGGCCGGGGCCTTCTCGGCGATCGCGGTCGCGCTGGCGATCGGCGTTGGCGGCGGGGTCGCGCTCGGCAACGATCCGCCGCCGCCCCACGGCTTCGAGCCTGACCGGTGGCTGCAGGGTGCCGAGGGTCTCTTCGGCGCGATCGAGTCACTCAATGGCGAGCGGGCCGCCGCGCCGATGGTCGTCTACTTCTACACCGATTGGTGCGGCTACTGCCGCCAGTTCGAGCGGGAGCTCCTGGGTACCCCGGAGGTGAAGAAGCATCTCGAGGACGTCCTCGCGGTGCGGATCAACCCGGAATCCGGGGCTCCGGAGCGCGAGATCGCCGAGTACTACGGGGTCGCCGGGTATCCTGCGTTCTTCGTCCACAGCGGGCGGTCCAGGACGTTGTCGCGGGTCGAGCGCATGCTAGTGGAGCAGGGGCGGCCGCGCCTGATGACTCCCGACGAGTTCATCGCCGCGCTCGCGGCCGCCGGCAGTCGCTGAGCTCAGCCACGAGGACATGAAGCCGCTTCTGTCGGCAGCGGAGCTGGTGGGCCGGCTCGACGCGGTCCGACTGATCGACGCCCGCGGGGGCGGACGCGACGCCTACGCGGTCTCTCACCTCGCCGGCGCCGTGTTCGCGGATCTCGAGCAGGACCTGGCGACGCCGGGCGACCCGCGGCACGGCGGTCGCCATCCGCTCCCTGACATCGACGCCTGGTGTCGCACGCTCGGCGGCTGGGATATCGGCCCCTCGACGCCGGTCGTCATCTACGACGAGGCGGGAGGCGCCAACGCCGCGGCGCGTGCCTGGTGGATGCTGCGGGCGGTCGGGCACGAGCTGGCGGCGGTCCTGGACGGCGGCCTGAGAGCCGCGCTCGAGGCGGGCGTGCCGACCACGGCGGAGGCGCCGACGATCGTGCCGCAGCGGCCCTATCCGTCCCGCTTCGGAGGGCGGTGGGGCCTGCCGCTCGCTCGCGCCGCCGAGGTCGAGGAGGTGCGGCTCGATCCCGACCGCTGTCTGCTCGACGTGCGGGCCGAGCTCCGCTACCGCGGCGACAGCGATCCTTTCGATCCCGTGCCGGGGCACATCCCGGGCGCGCTGAACCTGCCTTACGCCGGCAGCCTGGGCGCCGACGGTCGTTTCCTTCCCGCCGCCGAGCTTCGGCGCCGCTTCGAGGAGGCGCTCGACGGTCGCGCCGCGGCTGAGACCACGGTGTACTGCGGATCTGGCGTCACTGCCTGCCACGCGCTGCTCGCGATGGCGCACGCGGGGCTCGGTGACGCGGTGCTCTACGTCGGGTCGTGGAGCGAGTGGTGCCGCAGCGATCGCCCGCGCGCGAGCGTGGTGCGGCCGTAGTCTCTCGTCCAGAAGCAGAGACGGCCGACCCGAGGGCCGGCCGTCACGACGAGAACTGCGAGCCGAGTCATGGACGCGGGCGTGGGGCGGGATTACGCGCCGCCCCGCGCCCGCGCGTCGATCACATCATGTCCATGCCGCCCATGCCCGGCGGAGGGCCGCCGCCGTCCTTCTTCTCCTTGATCTCGGCCACCAGCGCCTCGGTGGTGATCATGAGGCCGGAGATGGAGGCCGCGTTGAGCAACGCGGTCTTACAGACCTTGGCGGGATCGATGACGCCGGCCTTCACCAGGTCCTCGATCTTGTCGGTCGCCGCGTTGTAGCCGATGTTGCCCTTCGCCGCCATCACGTCGCGCACGATCACCGAGCCTTCGCGACCGGCATTGGACGCGATCTGACGACAGGGCTCCTCGAGCGCGCGCTTCACGATGTTGACGCCGATCTGGACGTCGCCCTCGGCCTTCACCTTGTCGACCGCGGAGATAGCGCGCAGCAGGGCCACACCGCCGCCGGCGACGATGCCGTCCTCGACCGCCGCCTTGGTGGCATGCATGGCGTCCTCGACCCGAGCCTTCTTCTCCTTCATCTCGGTCTCGGTCGCGGCGCCGACCCGGATGACGGCCACTCCGCCGACCAGCTTGGCGAGGCGCTCCTGGAGCTTCTCGCGGTCGTAGTCGGAGGTCGACTCCTCGATCTGGTTACGGATCTGCTTGACCCGACCCCCGATCGCCTCACGGCGCTTGGCGTCGGCCTGCTCGGTGACGATGGTGGTCTCGTCCTTGGTGACGACGAGCTTCTTGGCGTCGCCGAGGTCCTCCCAGCGCACGTTCTCGAGCTTGATCCCGAGGTCCTCGGTGATGACGCGGCCGCCGGTGAGGATCGCGATGTCCTCGAGCATCGCCTTGCGGCGGTCACCGAAGCCGGGCGCCTTGACGGCGCAGGCCTGC